>DASYXG010000365.1:0-17185 GCA_035935235.1 Allostellaceae bacterium | reverse complement strand
GCGCATGCAACCCGACATGGGAGTCGCCCATTTCGCCTTCGAGCTCGGCGCGGGGCACGAGCGCCGCCACCGAATCGATGACCAGCACGTCGATTGCGCCGGAGCGCACCAGCGTGTCGGCGATCTCCAAGGCCTGCTCGCCGGCATCGGGCTGCGAGATCAGCAGATTGTCGATATCGACCCCGAGCTTTTTGGCGTAGGCGGGGTCGAGCGCATGCTCGGCGTCGACAAAGGCGCAGGTGCCGCCGGTCTTCTGCGCCTCAGCGATGACATGTAGCGCGAGCGTGGTCTTGCCCGAGCTTTCCGGTCCGTAAATCTCGATGACCCGACCGCGCGGCAACCCGCCGATGCCGAGCGCGATATCGAGACCGAGGGAACCGGTCGACACGACATCGACCTCCATCGCCGCCTCGCGCGATCCCACTTTCATGATCGAGCCTTTGCCGAACGCGCGTTCGATCTGGCCGAGCGCCGCATCCAAGGCCCGCTGCTTATCCATCGTGTCCCTATCCAAGAGGCGCAGTACGGGTTGTGTCATCGGTCCCCTCCTTATTCCACAGCCGGGACGGCAGCGCAAACGCGCGATCAGGGAGGCAACGTACGCATTTTGTTCTAAGAACACAAGGAGAACTTTCTGATGACCCGAAGATTGCCGCCTTCCGTCACTTGCCTCCGGTTCCCGCTTTCGCGGGAACGACGATTGGACTGGTGCGCGGCCGTGCTTACGCCGCTTCGCCGGAGATGACTTCCTTTACCTTGGTGGCCAGCTGTTTGAGGCTAAACGGCTTGGGGAGGAAGTGGATGTTGCTGTCGGCGTCGAGGTGCTGACGGAACGAATCCTCGGTATATCCGGAGATGAAGATGACCTTCATGTCGGGGTGGGTTTCGCGCACTTCGCGCACAAGGCCGGGCCCGTCCATCCTGGGCATCACCACGTCGGTGATGAGAAGATCGATCTTCTCCGCGGTGTTGCCCATGAGCTCGAGCGCGGCCTCGCCGCTCCTTGCCTCCAGGACAGTGTAGCCCTTGTTGCGCAACGCGCGGGCGCCGAAGATGCGCACCGGGTCCTCATCCTCGACCAGCATCACCGTGCCGATCCCGGTCAGGTCCCTGACCGGGGGCAACTCGCCGGCTTCAGCCTCGTTGCGGGCGGCGGCGAGCGCGGCCTCGCTCTGCTCGTGGCGCGGCAGATAGATCTGGAACGACGCGCCTGAACCCTTGGCGCTGTCGACAAAGATAAAACCGCCAGTCTGCTTGACGATCCCGTAGACGGTCGAGAGGCCGAGCCCGGTGCCGGAGCCGATCTCCTTGGTCGAGAAGAACGGTTCGAAGATGCGCGCGAGGTTTTCCTTGGGGATGCCGACCCCGGTATCGCTGACCTCGATCAACACGTAATTACCGGCCGGCATGGTCTCGTGGCCGCGCCGCATCGGGCCGGCCTGGGTCGCGTTGGAGGTGCGGATCGTCAAGGTGCCGCCCCCCGGCATCGCGTCGCGGGCATTGACCGCGAGATTGATGATGACCTGCTCCAGCTGGCCCTGATCGACCTTCGCGAGGCCGAGATCGCGCCCATGCACGACCTTGAGTTCGATGTTCTCGCCGATGAGGCGGCGCAGCAGATGCGACAGCTCGACCAGCACGTCGGTGATGTCGAGAATGCGCGGTTGCAGCGTTTGCTGGCGCGAGAAGGCCAAGAGCTGGCGCACCAGATTGGCGGCGCGGTTGGCGTTCTGCTTGATCTGCATGATGTCGGCGAAAGACGGATCGCCGGCCCTGAAGCGCATCAGCAACAGGTCACAGAAGCCGATCATCGCAGTCAGCAGATTGTTGAAATCGTGCGCGACGCCGCCGGCGAGCTGACCGACCGCCTGCATCTTCTGCGACTGGGCGAACTGGACCTCGAGGTTCTTCTGCTCGGTAACGTCGATGAAATGCAACATCAGCGCGCCGTCGCCACCCTCGACACCGTCTAGTCGGCCGAGGAACACGACGGTGGTCTTGTCGCGCGGGCTCTTGAGCCTGACCTCGATCGGACCCGGATGCGCCGAGCCGTCGGCCGCGGCGGCGAGCTTGACCGCGAGCTCGCGGCGGTCGTCGTCGTTGACGAAACCGATCAGTGGCTGTCCGATCAGATCCTGCGTCGATACGCCGAAAAGATCGCCCAGCGCCCGGTTCGCCTCCTCCAGGCGGCCAAAGCGGTCGATGAGCGCAATACCGATCGGCGCATTGGCGAAGAAACGCTGGAAGCGCTCGCGCGACAGGCGAAGCGCCGCTTCCCATTCGCGCTCGGGCGTCAGGTCGCGGACGATCGAATGGGTGCGCAGCTCATCGCCGTTGCCGATGACGCTCTGACCGATCCAGGCATGGATGATGCGGCCATCGCGGCCCTTGAGCACGACCTCGCCGCGCTGCGCATCGCCGGCGCGACCGCCGAACGGGTCGCATGGCGCGGCCCCCTCGGCCGGTGGGGCTGCGAGGAACTGGTGGAGCTGCGCGTCGCCGCCAACGAGCTCAGCCGGGGTTGCGCCGAGCCACCCAGCCAGGGTCGGGTTGACGAAGCGGAAGCGGCCTTCGCCATCGACCGAATAGAAGCCGATCGGCGCCTCGTCGAGAAAATCGACGAGGCGATTGCGCTCGTCGCGGATCACCCGCTCCATCTCGTGCTGAGCGGTGATGTCCTGGATGTGCCAGAAGCTGTAGCCCGGGCGGCCGGGGATCGGGTTGACGGCGATATTGAACCAGCCGGCCGCGGCCCCACGCGCGTCATTGAGCGGCATCGCCGCGATGGCGCGCCCTCCGGCCATGGCCTGAGCGCGCAGGCGCTGAAAATCGGCCCCGGCCTCGGCCCCAGCAATAGCGCCGGCGAGACGATCGAGCACCGCGCCATCGTCGGGGGGAAGAAAATTGTTGAGGGCGGCGTTGGCATAGGCGGCGCGGCCGTCCGGCGCGACGATGAGCTGCGCGTCGGGCGACGCTTCGAGCGCCTGGCTCAAGATATCGACGCGGCCGGCGAGCCCGCCTTGCACCCAATGCGCCGCGATCGCGGCGACGCCGATGAGCCCGGCCAGCGCGGCGATCGCCACCACGGTGGCGACGACCCGGACGCCCGAAATCACCTCGGCAAAATAAAGGATGGCGATGCCGATGCAGATCGCCGCAAGGATAACCGCGGCCTGCGCCATCACCCCGACCCAGACGGATCGGTTACGGTCGCGACCAAAGCTCAGACGACGGACAGTTTCGCTGTCGGCGACCATCTTTTCGTCCCACCCGATCCCAGCATGGGAGGGGCCCGCGAATTCTAGCGCATTGTCAGCATCGTTGCGCTAACGGAAGGTTAACCGCGGTTAATATTTGCCGCCGCAAAGCGCGAGTCTCAGTCCTCGCGGTGAGTGCGCTCCATGCGCTCGTGGCGTTCCTGCGCCTCGATCGACAGGGTCGCGATCGGCCGCGCCTCGAGCCGGCGAATGCCGATCGGCTCGTCGGTTTCCTCGCAATAGCCGTAGGTGCCGGTATCGAGCCGGTTGAGCGCGGCATCGATCTTGGAAATGAGCTTACGCTCGCGGTCGCGGGTCCGAAGTTCGATCGCGCGTTCGGTTTCCAGCGAGGCGCGATCGGTCAAATCAGGTTTCAGCAGACTTTCTTCTTGGAGGCTGCGCAAGGTTTCCGCCGAATCGGCGAGAAGTTCCGCACGCCAACGCAGCAGCTTTTGCCGGAAATACTCAACCTGCAATGGACCCATGAACTCTTCGTCCTCGGACGGGCGATAATCCGGCGGAAGTATCATGCGCATCGAGGTTCCCGGGCCCCGTGGACAACGGCGGCGGAGTATATGAATCGGGCCTTGGCGGATCAACTGCCAGATTCTCATACGACGATGTTGATTTCGCTGGCGTTTCATACTTGGACGCGAGGCGACGATCGATGCCGCTCTACCGGAAATCCTCGCCATCTTGGAAAGAATTCGATCAATTGAGAAAATTAAACTACTTGATAATCAAAATGATTATGCAATTAACAGTTATCTAAAATTTTTAACATAATTTGACTTACAGTTTCCTGAATTTAACCATAAGTAATCGTCAGTTGGGTTTAGTCTTTCATTAAACTGTGAGCGCTATTTTCACCGTGATGAACGACACTTCCCTGCGATTTGAAATGGCCAATCTGGACTCCCTGGACATTTCCGACTATTCCCCCGCCGCCCCCTCCGTCGAGCTGCCCTCGCCCAACACCAAGCGTTGGGTGGTACGGCGCAAGGCAGTCGTCGTCGCCGCGGTCCGCAACGGCACCTTGAGCCTGCAGGAAGCCTGCCGCCGGTACAATCTATCGGTCGAGGAGTTCCTCGCCTGGCAGCGGTCAATCGACCGCTACGGCGTTCCGGGCCTCAGGGTCACGCGGCTGCAGATCTACCGCGACACCGACGCGCTGCGCGCGACGAAGTAATTGGAGTGCGCGCGGCCTCTAGGCTGGGTGCCACCATATTCCGGATAGCACAAGGCCGCTGGCGCTGAGCCGCCAGCGGCCTTGCCGCATTTCGCCGAGTACGTCGCGGTAGCCGAACGCTCCCTCGGCAAGCTCAATGACGCTCGCATCACCCACCGCACCGACGCCGAGATGCCCGATATCCTCGCGGCCGACCGCCGCCGCGGCCGCGCAGGTGCTCGCCCGAATGACGTCGTTGAGGCCCATGCCGAGCGACAGCAGTTTCGACATCGTCGTGATCTGGTCGAAGGCCGGCCCATTCACGGAGAGCGCATGCACGTCGCTGCTGATGACATCGGGGAGGAAGCCGGCCGCCAGCATCGCCTCGGCGGTGCGAAAGCCGAACGAGCCGCCGCCATGGCCGATATCGAAGACGACACCGCGCTCGCGCGCCGCCAGAACCTCCTCGCGCACGCTTCCGTCGGGCCCGGCCGGGGCGTTGGGAAACGGACGAAAGCAATGGGTGAGAATATCCCCCTTGCGCAGCCGCGACAGCACCTCGAGCCGCGACGGCGGCGGGTGGTCAAGATGCGCCATCACCGGAAGGCCAGTCTCCTCGGCGACCTCCAAGGCCATGTCGAGCGGAGCGACCCCGGAGTTGCCACCGGCGGTGCGCCCGACCCGCACCTTGACCCCGACGATGAGGTCGCGATTGTCGTTGATGACACGCGCACAATCGCGCGGATCCAGTAGGCGAAGATCGGCGCACTCGCCGACCATCACCGTCGTCGCAAACGCGAAGATGCCGGCATGCGAGATATTGAGGATCGGCAGGATACGGACCGGCGAGGGCTCGATCACATGACGGCGGAAGCCGTGGAAATTGCCCGGGCCGGAGCTGCCGGCGTCGACAAAGGTGGCAGTCCCGCTCTTGCGAGCGATCTCGACCGCGTCGACACCGAGCGAGGTGCCGCCCCAATAGACATGAGTGTGCAGGTCGATCAGGCCGGGGGTCACGATCTTGCCGGCGACGTCGATGACCTGCCCGCCGTCGCTGGACACATCGCGTCCGATGGCGGCCACCTTCCCGCCGGTGAAAGCAATATCGGCGAACTCGTCACGGCCATTCGCCGGATCGATGATCCGGCCGCCTTTCAGAACCAAATCAGCCATCGCCGCCCTACCCTCGCCACGGTCAAGCGAGGGTAACACGCTGTCTCTTTGCGGAAAAACCGGACCGGCTTGCGAGG
Source organism: Allostellaceae bacterium (assembly GCA_035935235.1). Classification (GTDB taxonomy): domain Bacteria; phylum Pseudomonadota; class Alphaproteobacteria; order ATCC43930; family CGMCC-115725; genus DATARH01. The sequence continues at coordinate 11,510 of DASYXG010000365.1, read as the reverse complement.
CGGGGGCGGTAGAACCTTCCCCCAAAGGCGCCACCTAGGATGAGGCCTCCCCCAAGGCGATCATCAAACCCCTCGCCTCGCTGCCGGGTCGACGGCGTGGGAATCATGCGACTGTGCCGAGTCTGCACTCAACTAATTGTGGGAATTCGAGTGTAAGCTACTGCATATAAGCGGTTATTGACGCTGGCTGGAAGCCGGCCCCGCAGCGCGAACACGGGCAAATCGGCGAATCGCCCTCCTCGGTGGCGTTGCGAAAACGATGGCGGGAAGCCAAAGCCGCACGTAGGCTCGCGTCGAGTCGTCTGGAGAATATTATTGGCGCCCGTCAAAACCCGCTATGCCCGGAACGGCACGGTGCGCATCGCCTACCAGGTCGTGGGCGAGGGGAAGCCCGACCTGGTCTTGGTACCAGGACTGGTCTCGCATCTCGACCTGATCTGGGACGATCCGGCTTATTCCCGTTTTTGCGAGCGGTTGGCCGAGTTCTCTCGGCTCATTCTGTTCGACAAGCGCGGCACCGGCGCCTCCGACCGCAAGGCCGGCGTTGCCGAGTTTGACGAGCGCCTCGACGACATGCTCGCGGTAATGGACGCGGCCGGGTCGCGCCGGGCGGCGCTGTTCGGCTTTTCCGAGGGCGGCAAAACGGCGCTTGTGCTTGCCGCGACCAACCCCGAGCGGGTGCGAGCGCTGGCGCTCTACGGCGCCTTCGCGCTGAGCCCGACGCGTGCCTGGCCGCCGGAGCAGGTCGAAAGCCGCTTCGCGCTGATGGAACGAGTTTGGGGCGTGCCGATGCTCCCGCCGACAGTGGCGCCGAGCCTCGCTGCGGATCAGGTTTTCCGCCGGCGCTGGGCGCGCTTCGAACGACGCAGCGCCAGCGCGGCAACCGCCGGCCGGTTGCTGCGTCAGGACCACGAACTCGATGTCACCGGGATTCTGCCGCAGGTTCGTGTCCCGACGCTGATCCTTCACCGCGCCGGCGACCAGCGTATCTCGGTCGATCACGCGCACTATCTGGCGAAACACATGCCGACCGCCAAGTATGTCGAGATGGCGGGCGTCGACCACCTGCCTTTTATCGGCGACAGCGAGCGGATTATCGCCGAGGTCCGGGAGTTTCTCGGCGATGCGTGCGAATAGACGCTAGCGTGTTACACGCGTCCGCAAGACGCCGTAGACCACCGCCACCGCGGCGACGCCAACGACCACCCCGGGCGGAAGCGATTGCAGGAAGGCGGTGGCGTTCTTCGCCACCTTGGAGACGAATGAGTCCGCCTGGGCGCCGATGACAATGTCGAGCAGCAGGCAGAGTACGATTAAAAGGAACGCCACCTCGACGACGGCCCAGCCAATGGCGCGTATCTGGGTGAAGGCTTTCATCGCCACGATTGGAGGCGGGGCCGAGACCCCGCCCCCGGTTTCGTCACGCCATCGAGCGCTTTGAGAAGAGCCAGACGATGATGCCCAGCGCGATCAACCCGACGAGGCCGTTGCTGCCCATCTGGTTGACCATCGTAATAATGTTGGCGACGACGCCGCCGAAGAACGGCAGCTGACCGCCCACCAACAGCGCCGCGACAATCGCCAGCGCCAACAACATCAGGCCAATATCGGTCAATCCCCCAATCCATTTCTTCATCTGACCGATTGCGTCCATTGGTTTCCCCCTTCGTGAGGCTCGGCATTCCCCCGATTGCCGATCTTGCCATCAATAGCACAAAAAAGCGTCACATTCATCTATTAGCGGTAGAAGCATACCGGATATTCCCTACTAATGGAGCTGAGCGACTATCGGAGCGCGGCGATTGACAAGCCGCGCCGCGGGCGGCTCTGATCCGGCCCACGAAATTCGCTCTAGTGGGAGGGACTCTTGGCCAAATTCAGGATCGCGACGCCGGCCGGCGCCAGCTTCACCGTTGCCGGCGGCGACTATGGCTATGAACTTGAGGCTTTGACCCCGATCGACGCCGAGATTTACGAAATCCCCAACGGGTCCGAGGACGAGTTCGTCGCCGCCGCGAAGGATGCCGACGCGCTCTACGCCAAGGGAAGGCGCATCACCGCCAAGATGATCAACGGGCTACAGCGCTGCAAAATCATCTCGCTCGGCAGCGTTGGGGTCGACAGTGTCGATGTCGACGCGGCGACCGCGAAAGGCATCCCCGTCACCAATTGCCCCGATACCTTTATCGAGGAGGTCGCCGACCACGCGATGCGGCTGATCCTGGCGACGCATGGCCGACTGGTCGAACAGGACCGCATGGTGCGCGAGGGCAGGTGGGCCGAAGGACGGCCGGCGCTGTTGAAAATTCCGCGGCTGCGCGGCTTGACCCTGGGCCTGATCGCGTTCGGGCATGTCGCCCGCGCAGTCGCCGAGCGCGCCAAGCCGTTCGGCCTCCAGATCGTCGCCTACGACCCCTATGTCGAAGAGATGGTCATGACCGAGCGCGGGGTCGAGCCGGTGAGCCTGCCAGAGCTGTTGGCGCGCGCCGACATCATCTCGATGCATTCGCCGGCGACCGCAAGCGCCCAACGGATGATCCGCGACGAGCATTTCGCCCAGATGAAGCCGACCGCAATCTACATCTCGACCGGCCGCGGGCCGACGACCGACGAGGCGGCGCTGATCAAAGCTCTCGACGAGAAGAAGATCGCCGCCGCCGGGCTTGATGTGTTGGAGCAAGAGCCACCGGGCGGCAACAACCCGCTGTTGCGCATGGATAACGTGATCCTCACCGCGCATGTCGCCTCGGCGACCTCGCGGTTCGACCCGTTCCGCCGCCGCCGGGTTGGGCTCGAACTGTCGCTGGCGTTGACCGGAAGATGGCCGATGTCCTGCGTCAACCCGAGCGTGCTGGCCGGCAGCGGCCTGAGGCGCTGGCAGCCAGTGTCGATGGAGCGCGGCCCGAACTCGTAACCCTCACGCGTCCCACGCCTTTCGGCGCGGGTCCCTCCGAGAGGGTGTCGAGCCCCAGCACGTGGCCAGCGAGGCGGGTGAGGGGTTTCGCGGCAATAATTTTGGGGGAGACCATGCCCGAACCGATCCGCTATCCCGATCCGGCGTTCAAGATCCTCGACAAGCGGTTTGCTGCGATCACGCTGGCCAACACGCCGGTGCAACGCATCGCCAGCGATTGCCTATTCACCGAGGGGCCGGTGTGGTTCGGCGATCTACGCTGCCTCTTATGGAGCGACATCCCCAACGACCGGATCATGCGCTGGGAGGAGGAAACCGGCGCGATCAGCACCTTCCGACGGCCCTCGGGCTACGCCAACGGCAATACGCGCGACCGGCAGGGCCGGCTCGTCACTTGCGAGATGGACGCGCAACGCCTGACCCGTACCGAATATGACGGGTCGATCACGGTGCTGGCCGACAGTTTCGACGGCAAGAGATTGACCGCGCCCAATGACGTTGTGGTCAAGTCGGACGGGTCGATCTGGTTTTCCGACAACGGCGCCGGCACGCGCGGCAATTATCTCGGCCATACCGCGCCTCAGGAGCTGCCGTTCCGCGTCTACCGCATCGACCCGCAGACCGGGACGATGACAATCGTGGTCGATCAAGCGCAGCAGCAGCGGCCCAACGGGCTCGCCTTCTCGCCCGACGAGAAGCGGCTCTACGTCGTCGACACACCGGGCGGCGACAAGACGACCTATGTCTATGATGTGATCGACGACGGCGCCAAACTGGCGAACGGAAGGGTGTTCTTCAACGAAATGCCGGGCTATGCCGACGGCATACGCTGCGACACGCAGGGCAATGTGTGGAGCGGGTTCTCCGGCGGCGAGGGCCAGGATGGGGTGGCGATCCACGCCCCCGACGGCACGCTGATCGGCCGCATCCTGCTGCCGGAGCGCTGCGCCAATGTGTGTTTCGGCGGGCGCAAACGCAACCGGCTGTTCATGGCGGCGAGCCAATCGATCTATGCCTGCTATGTCGAGGCGCAGGGCGCGCTCGGCGGCTAGGCGCGCAGCGCCGCCTGCACCGCGGTGTCGAGCGCAGACAGAAACCGCGAGCGATCGGATTTGGCGAAGGGTGGCGGTCCCTTGCCGCCCAGGCCCATCTCACGCAAGTGCCGGGAGACTTCGCGGCCGGCGAGCGCGTTGCCGATATTGGCCGCGGTGAACGGCCGCCCGTTGGGCGGGACCACCCGCGCGCCTTTGGCGAGACAGCGCGAGGCGAGCGGGATGTCGGCGGTGACGCAGATATCGGCCGCCCCGATACGCTCAGCGATCCAATCGTCGGCGGCGTCCATCGCCTCGCCGACCATCACCATCTGCACGAACGGCAGGCCGGGCGGACGGATCGGCCGCGAGCCGTTCGAGACGATCAGCACGCCAACCCCAAGCCGCCCCGCAACGCGATAGACCTCGTCGCGGACCGGGCAGGCATCGGCGTCGACATAGATCTGGGTCATGGCATTTCCTGTCAGGGCGGCGGCGATCGGGACCCCGCATCAGCGACAATTTGCCCTGGCGCCCAATCCTGTCACCCGCGGAATTTCACCGCATGGCCAGCGTTCGAGAGGGAGAACGCAATCGCGATCTGTCGAGTTAACGCTTTTGCATGCCCGCCCGAGTTAGGCTGTTGCCGGTTCGCCACGCGCAGCACGTTTTTTTGAGGGGAGCATCGTGACCATACCCGACCCTGAGAGCCTTCGCCGGCGGGCCGTCGAGTCGCGCCGCCGTGCCCGCGCGGCGCTGAGCGCCGATTTGCGTCATCAGCTCCTCGAAATCGCCGAGACCTACGAGGATCTCGCCGACGCGGTGGAAGGCATCCACTACCGGCCGAGCGTCGAACTGGCCGCAGGAAACTAGGTCCGGCAGCGGGTCGCGCCACCGGAACCCCACAGATCAATACGGGCTGGAGCTGCCGCCCGCCGGCTTCGGCGCCGCACCGCCGAGACCGTCGCGCATCTCCTTGACCGCCGCGGCGGCGCCAATCGTCACGAAGCGGGTATCGCCGCCCACCGTGACAAAGGTAAAGCCCATTTCCAGCGCCTTCAGCGCATAAGCCGGCGAGGCGCAATGCATGCCCGGCTGCTTGCCGTGGCGCTTGCACGTGTCGATGACCTTTTTCATCGCCGCGAACATCCACTCGTCCGACTTGTCGCCACCGGGCGGATAGCCGTGCGAGATCGACAGGTCGCTGGGGCCGACATAGGCGGCGTCGAGACCCGGGGTCGAGAGGATGTCGTCGAGATTGCTCATCGCCTCGACCGTCTCGATCATGCCGAGCGCGACGACGATGTCGTTGGCCTTGGCGTGGTAGTCGGGACCGCCGTAGAGCGAGGCGCGGATCGGGCCGGAAGAGCGGCTGCCGACCGGCGCGTAGCGCATCGACGAGGCGAATTTCTCGGCCTCGGCGCGGTTGTTGATCATCGGGCAGATGATGCCGTAGGCGCCGGCGTCGAGCGCCTTCTGGATGTGCGCCGGGTCGTTCCACGGCACGCGCACAAGCGGGGTGGTGTTGGTGGTGGAGATGCCCTGCAGCATCGTCACCATCATCTGGTAATCGATCATGCCGTGCTGCATGTCGACGACCAGCGAGTCCCAGCCGGCATGGGCCATGACCTCGGCCGAGAAGCTCGACGGAATGCAGAGCCACGAATTGATGACGGGCTTCCCCGCCGCCCACAATTCCCGCACTCCGTTCGGGCGCGCCATGTGATCCTCCTCGCGTTCAGGTCAGAGGACGATCCCGCCAGCTAGGGCGGTCTGAGTCAAGCTGGCGTTAGCTCGTGAGGCAGGCTCGCTTCGATCAGTCCGCCCGTCCAAGCGAGACTATGCTCGGCGCCGCGCCAAGGCTTTCCTTTACCCAATGGAGTCGCCTCGAGGAAAAAGGCGATACGATTTTCGTGCGCTTTCCCTTGCCACTCTTGGCCAGCCTCAAACCGGATGACACGTCCTCCAAATTCGGAAGGCGCAGATTTCTTTGGATGGAGATAGACCCAGTCACCAACTAGCATCTCAGCATCCGCGGCGGGGATATCCCAACAGCAGCTGCGGTAAATCGGCTTCAGCCCGCGTTTAACGACCGTCACCCCGTTCAAATTGATGCCATCGACATCTCGACGGCAAATGAAGTGAATGGCCTTCATCGTCGGCTGTTCCCTAACCCAGCACTTCCTTGTTGATGACGTTGTCCTTGATCGGCTTGCCGTCGAAGACCGAGAGGATGTTCTGCACCGCGACGACGCCCATGCGGTCGACCGCCTCGCGGGTGACGCCGGCGACATGCGGGGCGGCGATGAAGTTGGGCAAGGTGAGGAGCGGGTTGTCGTTGGGGGTCGGCTCCTCGACAAAGACGTCGAGCGCGGCGCCGGCGATGCGGTTGTTCTTGAGCGCGTCGTAGAGCGCCTTCTCGTCGACGATGCCACCGCGCGCGGTGTTCACCAGGAAGGCGGTGCGCTTCATCTTGGCGATGCGCGGTGCGTCGAACATGCCGACCGTCTCCGGCGTCTTCGGGCAATGGATGGTGATGAAATCGGCGCGCGCCACCGCGGCGTCGAGGTCCTCGACCGGCTCGTAGCCGTTGCCGCGAATGGTCTCGGAATACATGTAGGGGTCGTGGACCAGCACGTTGGTCTCCATCGCCGCGAAGCGCCGGGCCGAACGGGTGCCGATCTTGCCAAAACCGATGATGAGGACGGTCTTGCCGTAGAGATCGACCGGCATGTCCTTGTAGCGGTCGTGCCAGCGCCCCTCCTTGACCATCTTGTCCATATTGGCGCCCTTGCGCGCCAGCGACATGGTGAGGAAGACGCCGGCCTCGGCGACGCTGACGGAATTGGCAGTGCCGCCGATCATTAGCGGCACCTTCCGCCGGGTCAGCGCCGGGACATCGACCGCGTCGTAGCCGACGCCGATGCGCGAAACGACTTCGAGCAGGGGCGAGGCATCGAGCTCGGGATCGCTAAACGGGGTCACGCCGAGGCAGATGCCGCTCGCTTCCGAGAGCAGCTGATGAAATTCGGCCTTTGGGATGGTCGGCGCGAACTCGACGCCCTCGACATCGTCGCGCGCCTCGATCAACGCCCAGCCGGCCTTCGACATCGTCGCCGGCGCCATGATCTTCTTACGGTTGGTCTGCATGCCCAGGCCCATCGGGTGTCTCCCTACAAAGATGAAAGCTTTTCGATTTCGGCGACGTAGCGCCGGTTATGCGTCGGGCTGAGCATGACCTCGTTCATGCACAGCCGCGCCGGCAGCAGGCAGATATAGCGGACGAGGTCGGCGCAATCCTCAGGCTGCACCATGCGGGCGCGCACCTCGGGCGGAACCGGGTTGGGCCGCGTGTCGAGGATGGGGGTCGCGACCTCGCCGGGCAGGAAGACGCACGATCTGATGCCGTTGACGCATTCCTGCATGTTGATCGAGTGGCTCATCGCCACAATCCCGTGCTTGGCGGCGGTGTAGAGCGGGCCGGGAAAGCCGCCGATAAAGCGGCCGGCCATCGAGGCGGTGTGGACGATGAGTCCATCCTTTTGCGGGCGCATCAGCGGCAGCGCGACGGTGACGCATTCGGCTGCGGCGGCGAGGTTGCCATCGACCATCAGCCGCGCGTTCTCCGGGGTCAGCTTGTCCCAGTGGCGATCGTTGATGTTGATGCCGGCATTGTTGATCAGGATGTCGAGCCGACCGAAAACATTGCGAATGTGATCGCCGATGCGCCGCACGTCCGCGGGTTCGGTGAGGTCGCCGGGCTGGACATGGACGTTGTATCCCCCTTGGCCGCCCTGCTGCTCGATGCGCGCAGCAACACCCTCCAGCGGCTCGCGCCGACGTCCAGTCAGGACGAGGGCCGCGCCCTCCTCCGCCAGCATCAGCGCCACCGCCTCGCCGATGCCGCTACCGGCGCCGGTGACCCAGGCGATCTTTCCTTTGAGCTGGCCCGCCACGCCCCCTCCGCGGTTGTGCATCGCCAAGGCTAGCCGCTCAGCATTGTCATTGCGAGCGCAGCGACGCAATCTCGCGGTAGGTATGCGCGGGCGGCACGTGATTGCTCTGTCGCCGGCGGCTCCTCGCAATGACGGAGAGACAAATGCCGATCCCGATGCTGTTCCTGCCGCCGCAGAACGACAACACGCGCAAATGGGCCAAGGCGGTCGCCGATGCGTGCCCGGAGCTGGAGGTCATCATTCCGGAGACGCGCGAGGGGGCCGAGCAGGCGATCGCGCTGGCCGAGGGAGCGTTCGGGACGATCCCCGCGGCGCTGCTGCCGCGCGCCGGGCATTTGCGCTGGCTGCAGGCGCCACAGGCGGCGCCGCCCGCCGGCTACTACTACCCCGAGCTGATCGCCCACCCGGTGCAGATCACCAATTTCCGCGAGATTTACAACGACCACATCGCCGCCCACATCATGGCGTTCGTGTTGGCCTTCGCGCGCGGGCTGCAGGTCTATTTCCCACAGCAGCTGCGCCGCGAATGGAAGCCGGCGCCGCGCGAGGACGACACGATCGTCCATTTGCCGGAGGCGACGGCGCTGATCGTCGGGGTCGGCGGCATCGGCGCCGAGGCGGCGCGGCTGGCGGCGGCGTTTGGGATAACGGTCATCGGGATCGACGAGAGGCGGCCCGACAAGCCTGAGGGGGTCGTGGAAATGCACCGCGCCGCTGCGCTCGACCAACTGCTGCCGCGGGCCGAATTTGTCATTCTCACCGTGCCGCACACACCCGAAACCGAAGGCTTCTTCAACCGCGCCCGGTTCCAGCGCATGAAGCGCTCGGCGTTTTTCATCAATATCGGCCGCGGCATGACGACAAAGCTCGACGATCTGGTGGCCGCGCTCGACGCAAAGGAAATCGCCGGCGCCGCGCTCGACGTCTACGAGATCGAGCCGCTGCCCGCGTCGCATCCCCTATGGACGATGGCGAACGTGTTGCTGACCCCGCACACCGCCGGCCACGGGCCCTATCTCGACGACCGCCGGCTCGAAGTGCTGATCGACAACGCCAAGCGCTTTGCCGCCGGCGCACCGTTGCGCAACCTCGTCGATAAGGTGCGGTGGTTCTGAGCTAACGCATGAATCTCGCCCCAATAGCCAACGCGCCGCTGGCGATCAAAATCCACCTGGCGACGGTGATCCCCGCCTTCGTCATCGGCACCTGGCTGATCTTTTTTTCGACCAAGGGCGCGCGCTGGCACCGCGTCCTGGGCGCGGTCTATCTGACGCTGATGACGGTGACGGCGGTCGCGACGTTTTTCATCCGCAGCATCATCCCAGGCTCGCTAAGCCCAGTGCATTTGTTCATCCCGCTGACCCTGTTCGGTGTGTTTGGCGCGCTGTGGAACATCCGGCGCGGCAACATCAAGGGCCATCGCAACGCGATGCTCGGGCTCTATTTCGGCGGGCTCTTGATCGCCGGGGGGCTGACCTTGCTGCCCGGACGGCTGCTGCATGACGTATTTCTGGGATAAAAGTCTCTGCTTTCAAACGCAGGGCGCGAGTAATGACACGAATTTAGGCAAACTTATAAACATCCCCGCAGGCCCCAAAATAAATCTACGAAAAAACAGCGCGATACGGCGAGAATGATATGCTCGAGTACTCGTGAGACAGTGATAATCACTTTTTAGCAATTCTTATTGCATGGGTCTATTGTTCAAGACACTGAACCGCACCCGATGCTTCTTTGCTAGGCTTGCCGGCGAACGTCATTCGTTGGGAGTCCCAAGATGAAGAAGCTTTTGGTTGGTGCGGCCACTGCGTTGCTGTTGGCGTCTTGCGCCTACACCGCGCCAGCGCCTCAGGTGTCGGCGAAGCCCGCGGCGAATGCCTGGGCTGGTCATCCCGCGAACGACAATGCGGGTCCACGTCCCTATTAGCAGCCAACCACCCGACGTTGGATCGCCGCTCTCGCGCCAGCGGGAGCGGCGATTTTCGACCTACGCCGCGAAATCGATGACCTGACGCACCGGCGCGCCGGATTTGAGCGCGGCGAAGCCCTCGTTGATCTGGGCGAGCTTAAGCCGGCCCGAGATCAAATGGTCGAGCTTGAGCCGGCCCTGTTTCCACAGCGACAGGAGGCGCGGCATGTCGACCCGGAAGCGGTTGCCGCCCATTGAGGTGCCCTGAATCTTGCGGTCGCGCAGGAAATCGTAGCCGTGCAGCTCGATCTTCACGCCGAACGGCACCATGCCGATGATCGTCGCGGTGCCGCCGGCGCGAAGCATGCCAAAGGCCTGCTCGGCGGTTGATTTGGAGCCAAGCGCCTCGAACGAATAGTGGACACCGCCCCCGGTCATCTCGCGGATCGCCTTCACCGGATCGTCGATATTGCTGACGTTGAGCGTGTCGGTCGCGCCGAGCTGCTTGGCGACTTCGAGCTTTGACGGCTGGGTGTCGATGGCGATGACGCGCTCGGCGCCGGCGAGCGCCGCGCCGTTGACTGCCGAGAGGCCGACCCCGCCGCAGCCGATCACCGCGACGGTCGAGCCGGGCTCGACCTTGGCGGCGTTGAACACCGCGCCGACCCCGGTCATTACCCCGCAGCCGACCAGCGCGGCAACGTCAAGCGGGATCTCGGGGTCGATCTTCACCATCGAATTCTCGTGAACCAGCATCTGTTCGCCGAAGGACGAGAGATTGAGGAACTGATTCATGTGCTCCTTGCCGCCCTTCCACGTCATGCGCTGGGCGACGCCGGGCAACATCTTGACGCTGGTGTCCTCGCACAAATTCGGATGGCCGGTAACGCATTGCGGGCAGGTGCCGCAAAATACCGAAAGGCAAGTGATGACGTGGTCGCCGGGTTTCACATAGGTGACCCCCTCGCCCACCGCCTCGACCACCGCCGCGCTCTCATGGCCGAGCACGCAGGGGGTCGGATGCGGGTAGAGGCCCTCGATGAAGTGCAGATCGCTGTGACAGAGCCCGGCGAACGCGGTGCGCAGCAGCACCTCGCGCGCCTTGGGCTTTTCGAGGATCACATCCTCGATGGTGAGCGGCTGGTGCGGCGCGTGCAGGACGGCGGCTTTCATCGGCGGCTCCTCCCATGGTGTCGCAGGATGCTAGCCCTACCGTACGCGAGGGTCTAGGAAAGCAAGCCTGGGATTTGCGCAGGCCACGGAGCGGGCCAATGAAAAAACTCATCGCCACAGGGCTGCTCATCGCCGTATTGGCCGTCGCCGGCCCGGCCTTTTCCGTGAATAACAATCTCAGCCTCAAAGAGGCGATGATTAGATTTGGCCTGATCGGCGAATGGGCGGCGCAATGCAGCCTACCGCCCAGCGGCAATAACGCTCACACGCACTGGTCGGCGAATTCGGACACGGCGGGCGAACTGCTCACCGACTTCGGGGGCGGCCAGACAATGACTTACGGCGCCACGTCTGCCGAACTTCACGGCGCCGACCAGATCCGCGTCGGTCTCTTCGACAATCAGGACAAATCACACTTGGAACTGATCATCGAAAAGCAAGCCGGCCGCCTGCGAACACTGTCATCGGTGCAAAGCGATGGCCGCGTGCTGATCCAGAACGGCAGGTTCGAGTCGAACGGCGCCGAC
>DASYXG010000364.1:0-2150 GCA_035935235.1 Allostellaceae bacterium | reverse complement strand
GGGATCAAGATCGCGTCGGTGACCGGCTACCAAGCCATCGCGATCGCCAGCAGCGGGAGCGACACGCTGCTAGCAAGTGGCCATGGCGACACGTTGGTGGGCGGGAGCGGGAGCAGCACATTATCGGCGAGCGGCGACGTCAGTGCCCTCATTGCTGGAGCGGGCGATAACACGCTGATAGGCAGCGGTGCGGCAGATTCATACCGGTTCGGCGCTGGTGATGGCCAGGCGATAATCATCAATAGCTCGCCGAGCAATACGGGTCCGACGAACGAGTTGGATTTTGGGGCTGGGATTGCCGAGGATCAGTTGTGGTTTGAGCAATCCGGGAATGACCTTCAGATCGAGTTGATGGGTACCCAGAGCCGGGTCACGGTGGCTGGCTGGTTTGCAAGCAGTGGAAGTCAGCTTCAGGAAATCACCACAACCGACGGAATGAAACTCGACAGCCAGGTTTCGCAGCTCGTGCAGGCGATGGCGACCTATGCCGCCAACAATCCAGGCTTCGACCCGACCGCGGTGGCACAAGTGCCTAACGATCAAACTCTCCAGACTGCCATTGCGGCATCTTGGCATCAGTAGCGCACGAAACATCGTCTAAAGCTCATGGCCACGGTTGGGGGAAGCTACCAACCGTGGATGAGCTGCTGTGAGATCAGCTCGTCGATCGGTGAGCGTCGATCGCCGCCGCAGCGGCACATCACAAGAGCTGCATTTCCTGTCTAGAAAATGTTAGGAATGGGGGATAGACTTGTGGACTGCACCCCTGCGCTGAGACACGGAAATCAGGGACAGGTTGCGATCAGCGCTGTCCGGGATCGCTCGCGAGCGGTCCCGGACCGCGGCAAGTGTGCCTCGAACTCGGCGGGCGGTCGATAGGCGAGCGCCGAGTGTAGTCGCTGTCGGTTGTAGACCTCTTCGATGAAGGTGCCGATCAGCCGTCGTGCCTCGGCGGCGTCGCGATAGGCGCGGCCGTCGATCTCTTCCTGCTTGAGTGTCTTCATGAAGCTCTCGGCCTTGGCATTGTCGTAGGGATTGCCGACGCGGCTCATGCTCGGCTGGATGTCGTGCGCCGCCAGCAGGGCCGTGTAGTCGGAACACGCGTACTGCACGCCGCGATCGGAATGGTGGACGAGGCTGCCGGGCACGGGCCGGCGTGCGGCAAGCGCCATGCCGAGCGCCGCCACGGCGAGGCTGGCCTGCAAATGGCTCTCGAGCGCCCAGCCAACGACACGACGACTGAAAGCGTCGAGCACGATGGCGAGGTAGGCGAACTCCTCCAACAGCCGGACGTAGGTGATATCCGCCACCCACAGCTGATCGAGCCCGGTCAACTCCATGCCGCGCGCCAGGTTCGGCACGACCCGCCAGCTATGCTGCGAGTCGGTCGTCGCCGGCACGAAAGATCGCGCCCTGAGGCACAGCAGATTGTCCTCGCGCATCAGCCGCAGCACGCGCTTGTGGTTCACGACGAAGCCCTCGCGCCGCAGCTGCGCCGCGATCCGTCGGTAGCCGTAGCGACGGTGCGCCAGTGCAACACGCTGGATCGCATCGCGCACGCCGGCCTCCTCCTGACGCGGCGCCGAAGCCTGCCAATGGCGGTAGTATCCGGCGCGGCTCACCGCCGCCAGCAGGCACAGGCGCTCGACCGAAAGTCTGCCTTGCGGCAGCGGCGGCGTCAGCGCTTCGATGAGCGCGTAGACGCCGGTGCGCCAGGCCCGTCGCTCGGCCGGCGCTTCCCGCTGACTTGCCGCAAGGCTCGCTGAAAAAAATCGAGGTCCAACTGCTGCTGGCCGACCTTGCGCTCCAACTCCGCTATCAGCCGCTTGGCCTTCGCCAGATCCTCGATCTCAGGCGGCGTTTGCGCACGCTCCCCAGGCGCCGGCAACGGTGCCTTGCGCGGCCGACCGCGCGTGCGCAATGCATCCGGGCCACCAGACCGGAACTGATCGCGCCACTTGTAGAGCAGCTTGCGCCGAAACCCCAGTTCCCGCGCCAGGGCGCTCACATTCTCTCCACCCAACATCCGGTTCAACGCCGCCAGCTTGAGCTCGCGGCTGAAGATACGTGCTGCTCTCTTCTTGGCCATCAGTTCTCCTCATGAGAACTGTCCCCATTATCTCTGTCTCACTTTAGGGGTCCACTCCACC
>DASYXG010000363.1:0-16187 GCA_035935235.1 Allostellaceae bacterium | reverse complement strand
CTTCGCATCCAATCTCCTGTCGGCCGGACTGCGGCTCGGGATTATTGGGCAGAACGATGGGCAGCGTATCCTCGCGGGGCTAGAACCGATAGTCGCCGCCGCAGTTGTGGCGTCACTTGCGCGCGGGGTTGAGGATTTCGGCGCGTCGACTTTCGCGGCCGATCTCGCCTCGATGGCGCACGAGACCCAATATTCACGGCTGTTCCGCTCATGAATGCCGAGAGGGGACCGTTGCGCGTTGGCATCGGCGGGCCGGTGGGCTCGGGCAAAACCGCGCTGATGGATCATCTGTGCAAGCGCCTGCGCGACCGATTTGAGATCGTGGCCATCACCAATGACATCTATACCCGCGAGGACGCCGAGTTTCTGACCCGCAGCGGCGCGCTCCCGCCCGAACGCATCCGCGGGGTCGAAACTGGCGGCTGTCCGCACACCGCGATCCGCGAGGATGCGTCGATCAACCTGGCCGCGGTCGACGAACTGAACCGACTGTTCCCGCGGCTCGACGTGATCCTGATCGAGTCGGGTGGCGACAACCTCGCGGCGACGTTCTCGCCGGAATTGGCCGATCTAACGATCTATGTCATCGATGTCGCGGCCGGCGACAAGATCCCACGCAAGGGCGGACCCGGCATCACCCGCTCAGACCTGCTGGTAATCAACAAGGTGGATCTTGCGCCGCTGGTCGGCGCCAGTCTCGAGATTATCGACCGCGACGCCAGGAGGATGCGTGGCGAGCGGCCCTTTGTCTTCACCAACCTGAAGTCCGGCGACGGAGTCGCGCGCATCGTCGATTTTCTCGTCGGGCAAGGCGGCTTGTAGACCCTCACGAAAAACGCCCCCGGTCTCCCGGGGGCGTTCGCGTTCGGCTAGAGCGTCAAGGTTACGCGGCCTTTTGCTCGGTCACCTGCGGCTGCTTCACCACCGCGCCGATCTTGATCTGGCGGGGCTTGGCCTCCTCCGGCACTTCCCGCACTAGGTCCACATGGAGCAAGCCATTATCCATGCTTGCGCCACTGACCTTGATGTGATCAGCAAGGCTGAAGCGGCGCTCGAACGCGCGCCGGGCGATACCGCGGTGCAGATAGCGACCGTTCGTCTCTTCGTCGTCCTTCTGTGCCTTGCCCGAGATCACCAGCGAGTTCTCCTGCACGGTGATGTCAATCTCGTCACGCGAGAAGCCGGCCACCGCCATCGTCAGGCGATAGGAGTCCTCGCCTGTCGACTCGATGTTGTAAGGCGGGTAGGCGGGAGCCGCGCCGTCGAAGCGGGTGGCGCTATCGACCAGACGGGCAAGGCGATCGAAGCCGATCGTCGAACGGAATAAAGGTGAGAAGTCAAAGCGATCCATGACCATATCCTCCAATGAGCGACACGGGTTATGGGACCGGCCAAATGGCCCAGTCCCGCGACTGGCGCGCAGCCCCCAATGGGCGACCGCACGCAGAGCATCTAGGTAGTTTGAGTCCGGTTTCAAGCATCCGGACTCGTGGGCCGTGGCGGGTGTCTGGGCGGCGCTTGCCCTGAATCCCCGCTTTCGCGGGAATGACCGCTACGATTTCGGGCCGAAATTCCCGAAGCGCTTATTGAAGCGGGCGAGCTGACCGCCGGTGTCGAGCAGACGCTGCTGACCGCCGGTCCAGGCCGGGTGCGATTTCGGGTCGATATCGAGGCGCAGCGTGTCGCCTTCTTTGCCGTAGGTCGAGCGTGTCTTGTACGAGCTGCCATCCGTCATCAGGATGGTGATCTCGTGGTAATCCGGGTGAATGCCCTCTTTCATCGCACGGCCCTCGCTTCAGCGCGCGCGGTTATAACGGGCGACGCACCGCGAAGCAACAAGCGCACGGCATGCTCGCCCCGAGGCGACCGCCTTCGGGGCGAGCACACCAACAACCAACGCTTAGTGGATGATATGGATGATCCGGCGTGTGGCCGGATCGACGACAACCGACTGGTCGCCGATAACGGTGTATTCGTAACGCCCCCAGGGACGCTCGGCCGGGAAGGAGTAAAGGTCGATCGCCTCCGGCAGCACGGCGCCGTTCGTGACGGTAAAGCCCGGAGGTGGCGCAATCACCGCGCGATGCTCCCTAACAATGTAGTTGCGCATCTCGGTTTCATCTGCCGGCGAGATCGTGGTGGTCGTCGTCGTTTCAGTCATGCCTTGTGCAAGGGCAGTCCCGGCGATCAGCGAAAACGCTGCTGCTACAATGATAGGTCTCACAGCCCTGTTCCTTTCGAAATGTGAATTCGCTCACAAACAGCGAAAGGAAAGGCGCGTTCCTCGCGACAATCGTACTTTTACTGCGCCGGGTTTTTCGTGCGAAACGTCGCGGTTGATTCTTGTTATTCTTAAGCACCGGTCGCGAGATATTCCATTGCCGCCTGCACGCCCCCGCGGCCGTGCGGCACGCCGGCGAGTTCCAAGGAGATTTCGATCGCGCCAAGCGCGCCCAGCACCATCGCCTCGTTGACGTCGCCGAGATGCCCGATGCGGAACAGCTTACCCTTTAGCGGCCCGAGGCCGCCGCCGAGCGACACGTTGAACTTATCGAGGCAGATCTGGCGCAGCGCGTCGGCATCGTGACCATCAGGCAATAGGATCGCGGTAACCGAATTCGATTGCCCGGCGGGATCGGTTGCGAAGATCTCCGGCCCATCATTCTGTCGCCAGGTGCGCACCGCGCGGCGGGTCGCCTCGGCCAGGCGGTGATGGCGGGCAAACACATTGTCGAGGCCTTCCTCTTCGAGGAGCTTCAGGGCTTCGCGCAGCCCATAGAAGAAATGCACTGGCACGGTGCCGTTCCAGTAGCCCTGCTGTGGGCTTTGCCCGAGAAGACGGCGCCAATCCCAGTACACCCGCGGCAGCTTCGCCACCGCCGTCGCCGCCATCGCCTTGGCGCTGACCCCCGTAAAGGCCATGCCGGTCGGCAGCATGAGCCCTTTCTGAGAGCCGACAACGGTGACGTCGACGCCCCACTCGTCCATGCGGAAATCGAATGAACCGAGCGAGGAGATCGTGTCGACGCAGAACAGCGCCGGGTGTCCCGCCGCGTCGATCGCCTTGCGCAGCGCCGCGACCGGATGGGCGACGCCGGTCGAGGTTTCGTTGTGGACGGCGAGCACGGCCTTGATCTCATGCCCCTTGTCCTCGCGCAGTCGCGCCTCGAGCTTGGCTGGATCGACGCAACGGCGCCAATCGTTGGGCAGCGTCTCGACCTCGAGTCCGAAGGCCTCGGCCCGCAGTCCCCAGTTGAGCGAGAAATAGCCGCTCTCGACGATCACCACCTTGTCGCCGGGCGAAAACAAATTGACCAGCGCCGCTTCCCAGGCGCCGTGCCCGGTTGAGGCGTAACCCAGGATGGGAGCGGTGGTCTTGAACACGCGCTGCAGACCGGCGAAGCACTCGTCGGCGATGGCGCGGAACTCGGCACCGGTGAAGTCCATCGTGGCGCGATCCATCGCACGCAGGATGCGGTCCGGGATGTTGGTCGGTCCCGGGTTCATGAAGAAATGCCAGCCGTTCTTGTGAGCCATCGCTTGGTCCTTGCGCCTGGCGGCGCCGATTGCTGTCGGTGAAGGGCGCGCAGGATAGGCGCGTGCCCGGCTAAGGCAACCGCGAAACTCGACGAAAGAGGCGCTGCCGATTGTCGCGGTCGAAGGCAATCATTTGCGCAAAAAATAGGCAGGGACAAAGCCCTGCCAGCAATGCTTTGGTTTATCCGATCGTGATTTCCGCCATCGACCGGTTTGTTTCCGAGCCTCCCTGAACTCGGGCCGGGCTATTGCCCAGTCAACGCGCTTTTGCCCGCATCGTACGCAGAGTCGGCGATTGGGTCACGCGATTTCTCGTCAAAACAGTGTGTATTTTATGATGAAAACAAGCGCCAAGACCAAGAGCGAGGGACTGGCTTCGCGCCAGCGACCCGAAACGAGCTTACCAGCGGCGTAAGCGATGAAGCCAAGCGCGATCCCGTTGGCAATCGAAAACGTGAGCGGCATGACCAGCGCGGTCACAACCGCGGGCGCGTATTCGGTGACGTCGTCCCAATCCAACTCGGCGAAACCTCGCGCCATCAGGCAGGCGACAAACAGGAGCGCCGGTGCGGTGGCGTAGGCCGGCACGGACTCGGCAAGCGGGGCCAGGAATAGGGTCAAGAGGAACAGCGCCGCGACGACGACACCGGTGAGGCCGGTGCGGCCGCCGGCCTTCACCCCGGCGGCGCTCTCGATGTAGCTGGTGACGGTCGATGTGCCGAGCAGTGAGCCAGCGATCGAGGCGGTCGAGTCGACGACCAGCACCCGGCCGAGCCGCGGAATCTTGCCGTCCTTGCCGACAAGGCCGGCGCGATAGGCGACGCCGACCAGCGTCCCGGTATTGTCGAAGACGTCGACGAAGAGAAACACGAAGACGATTGTCGCGAGACCGATATCGAGCGCGCCCTTGAGGTCGAGCGCGAGGAATGTCGGCGCGAGGCTCGGTGGCAGGCTGGCGATGCCGGTGAACGGCGACACATTAAGCAAGATGCCGGCGAGGGCTGCGCCGAGTACGGCAATGATGATCGCGCCCGGCACTTGCCGGCGGTCGAGCGCGATCATCACGATGAAGCCGGCGGCGGCGAGCAGTGTCGGCGCGGCGTGCAGATTGCCGAGCGTGACCAGCGTCTCCGGGCTGGCGACGACAAGGCCGGCTTCCTTCAGCCCGATGATGCCGAGAAACAGGCCGATCCCGGCCGAGATCGCAACTTTCTGCGACATCGGGATGGTGTCGATAATCCATTCGCGCACCCGGGTGACGCTAAGGATCAGGAACAGGCAGCCGGAGATAAAGACGGCGCCGAGCGCCGTCTGCCAGCGGTAATGCAGACCGAGGACGACGCCATAGGTGAAATAGGCGTTGAGCCCCATCCCCGGCGCAAGCGCCAGCGGGTAGTTGGCGTAGAGCGCCATGAATAAGGTGGCGACCGCCGATGCCAGGCAGGTCGCGACAAACACCGCGCCCTTGTCCATTCCCGCCGCCGACAGGATTTGCGGGTTGACCAGCGCGATATAGGCCATTGTCAAGAACGTCGTCGCGCCGGCGACCAACTCGGTGCGCACCGTGGTGCCGTTTTCCTTGAGGTGGAACAGGGCTTCAAGCATCACGCGATTTTGGCGGAAATCGATCGCTGCGTCATTCCGCGGATAGGTCGCTCAATGGACAGAACAGGGTGTCTTGCCTAGAGTGCGCGCCCGTCAGCCAAAAGTAGCCACATGCGTCTTTCCCAATACTTCCTGCCGGTCATCCGCGAAAATCCGAGCGAGGCGCAAATCGTCTCGCACCGGCTGATGCTGCGTGCCGGGATGATCCGCCAATCGAGCGCGGGCATTTATTCGTGGCTGCCTTTGGGCCTGCGCGTCTTGAAAAACGTCGAGCAGATCGTCCGCGAGGAGCAGGACCGCGCCGGCGCCCAGGAAGTGTTGATGCCGACGATTCAGCCGGCGGAGTTGTGGCGCGAGAGCGGGCGCTACGATGATTACGGCAAGGAGATGTTGCGCATCAGCGACCGCCACGAACGGGAGATGCTTTACGGCCCGACCAACGAGGAGCAGATCACCGCGATCGTCCGCGACGCCATCAAGAGCTACCGTGATCTGCCGAAAAATCTCTACCACATCCAGTGGAAGTTCCGCGACGAGGTGCGGCCGCGCTTTGGCGTGATGCGGGGGCGCGAATTCCTGATGAAAGACGCCTACAGCTTCGATCTCGACGCCGCGGCGGCCAAACGCGCCTACAACAAGATGTTCGTCGCCTATCTGCGCACCTTCGCCCGCATGGGGCTGAAGGCGATTCCGATGCGTGCCGAAACTGGACCCATCGGCGGCGATCTCTCGCATGAATTCCAGGTTCTGGCCGACACCGGCGAGAGCGAGGTCTACGTGCACCCGGATTACCTGCAGATGGACTGGCAGAGCTTCGACGCGAGCTGGTACGAGGAAGGCGGCCGCGAGGCTCTGGGGGCGGCGGTTAACCGTTTTACCAGCCTTTACGCCGCGACCAGCGATATCCACGATCCGGCGCGATGCCCGGTACCGGCAGACCAGCTGGTCACGGCACGTGGCATCGAAGTCGGGCAGACCTTCTATTTCGGCACCAAGTATTCGGCGCCCATGGGTGCGGTCGTCAGCCTCGCCGACGGCACCGCCGTGCCGCTGGAGATGGGCTCCTATGGCATCGGCGTATCGCGACTCGTCGGGGCGCTGATCGAGGCCAATCATGACGATGCCGGCATTATCTGGCCAGAGCCGGTGGCGCCGTTCCGGGTGGGGCTGGTCAATTTGCGCGCGGCCGACGCGAAATGCGTCGCGGCCGCCGATGAGCTGTACGCGCGGCTGCGCGATCGCGGCATCGAGGTGCTTTACGACGACCGCGGCGAGTCGCCAGGCGCCAAGTTCGCGACGATGGACCTTATCGGACTGCCGTGGCAGCTCATCGTCGGGCCGCGCGGGGTCGCCGCCGGAACGCTCGAGGTGAAGAACCGACGTACCGGGGATAGGCAAGCTCTGCCGGCCGCTGCGGCGCTTGAGCGCGTAACGGCGTGATCTTCGGCACCTTCGAGCGAATGGTCGCGTTCCGCTATTTGCGGGCGCGGCGGCAAGAAGGGTTCGTCTCGGTCATCGCGATCTTCTCGCTGCTCGGTATCGCGCTCGGTGTTGCGACGCTGATCATCGTCATGTCGGTGATGAATGGGTTCCGCGAGGATTTGATCGGCCGGATTCTCGGGCTCAACGGCCATCTCGGTTTCTACGGGTCCGGCGCGACGATGAGCGATTTCGACGCGACCGCGTCCCAAGTTCGCACGGTGCCGGGGGTCGTCAGCGCGACGCCGCTGGTCGAGGGCCAGGTGATGGCCAGCGGTACTGGAGCGGCGGCGGGCGCCGTGGTGCGCGGTATCCGCCCCGACGACATCCGCGCGCGGAAGCTTATCGCCGACCATATCGCCGCAGGATCGCTCACAGATTTCGGTGACGACAACCTCGCCATCGGCGACCGGCTGGCGCGGCGGCTCGGCGTCGCTGTCGGCGGCAAGATCACTCTGATTTCGCCCGAGGGCACCGATACGGCATTTGGCACCGTGCCGCGGATGAAAACCTATACGGTTGCGGCGCTGTTCGATGTCGGGTTCTACGAGTACGACAACAATTTCATCTATATGCCGCTCGATACCGCTCAGCTTTTCTTCAAGATGCCGAACGCGGTGAGCTATCTCGAAGTCTTCGTCCACAATGCCGATCAATCCACGGCGATCGGGCACGCCATCGCTCAGACGCTCGACCGGCCAGTGCGTATCCTCGATTGGCAGCGCGCCAATTCCAGCATCGTCAACGCGGTCGAGATCGAGCGCAACGTCATGTTCTTGATCTTGACGCTGATCATTATCGTCGCCGCGTTCAACATCATCTCCGGGATGATCATGATGGTGAAGGACAAGGGCCGCGACATCGCGATCCTCAGGACGATGGGCGCCTCGCGGGGCATGATTCTGCGAATTTTCATGCTCTCAGGCGCCAGCATCGGTGTGGTCGGGACGCTGGCCGGCTTTGGGCTAGGGCTGCTGATCACCAAGAACCTGGAAGCGATCCGGCAGTTCCTGCAGGGGGTGTTGCATATCGATCTGTTCTCCGCGGAGATCTACTTCTTCACCCGCATCCCGGCGCATATCGATACCGGTGAGGTCACCGCAGTCGTGCTCATGGCCCTGGCGCTATCGTTTTTGGCGACGCTCTATCCGTCGTGGCGAGCGGCGCGGCTCGATCCGGTCGAGGGGCTACGCTACGAATGAGTGGGCCGGCGCTGGCGCTCGATGGGGTGAAGAAGGTGTTCCGCCAGGGCACCGTCGAGCTCACCGTGCTCGACGGCGCCGATCTGACTTTGCGGGCGGGCGAGCTGGTAGCGCTGCTCGGGCCATCCGGGGCGGGGAAATCGACCTTGCTGCATCTTGCCGGACTGCTCGAGCGGCCCGATGGCGGCGAGATACGGATCGACGCGCAGGAGTGCGGCAGCCTCAGCGACGAGAGACGCACGATCCTGCGACGCTCGACGCTGGGGTTCGTCTATCAATTTCATCATCTGCTGCCGGAGTTTTCCGCGCTGGAAAACGTGATGATCCCGCAGATGATCGCCGGGGTCGCGCGCGGGGTGGCCCGCGACAAGGCAGGCGAGTTGCTTGAGCGGGTAGGACTCGGCGAACGCGTCAGTCACCGCCCCGCGCGCTTGTCGGGCGGCGAGCAGCAGCGTGTCGCCATCGTCCGCGCCCTCGCCAACGACCCGCAAATTCTTCTTGCTGACGAGCCGACCGGCAATCTTGACCTGGCCACCGCCGACGGGGTCATGGAAACCTTGATTGACATCACCCGCGCCACCGGCCTGGCGGTGCTGATCGCGACGCACAATCTAGAAATCGCCAACCGCCTTGACCGCATTGTTACGCTCGAAGGCGGCAAGCTGCGAAGCATCGAGTCGCCGGTCTAGGCGACCGCATTATTCGTTCAGCTCAGCGGCGGTTCGCGGAATCGCTGAGGTTGCGATCCGCTGCTGATTTCAGGTCGCCATGGTGCGATGTTTGCGCGCTAACCGGTCGAGAGCCAAATGCCGCTTGCCGATTTCATCCATCTCCGTGTCCACACCGCCTATTCGCTGTCGGCGGGGGCGATCAAGATCAAGGAACTGGTCGGCCTGTGCAAAGCTAACAGGATGCCGGCGGTGGCGATCACTGACAGCGGCAATTTGTTCGGAGCGCTCGAATTTTCCACCGCGTGCGCCGATGCCGGCATCCAGCCGATCATCGGCTGCGAGATCGCGCTCCTCGGGCACGAGGCGGGTGAGGGACAGCGCGCTCCGCGCGCTCTCGATCGGGTGGCGCTCCTGGTGCAGAACCAGACCGGCTATCGTAACCTGCTGGCGCTGGTCAGCAGATCTTTCCTCGACGGCGATGCTGGCGCCGAGCCGGCTTTGTCGCTTGCCGATCTGGCGGCGCAAAGCGACGGACTTCTATGCCTGACCGGCGGCGTCAAAGGACCGCTGGGGAGGTTGATCGGCGACGGGCAGGACGATGCGGCGAACCTGTTGCTTGACGCGCTCAAGGCTGCATTTCCCGGCAGGCTCTATATCGAGCTCACCCGCCATGGCCTGCCCGAGGAGGCGCGCTGTGAGGCTGGGCTAATCGACCTCGCCTATGCGCATGATCTGCCGCTGGTCGCGACCAACGATTGCTATTTTCCCGACCGTGATTTTTACGAGGCGCATGACGCGCTGATGTGCATCGCCCAGGGCAAAGTTGTCGAGGATGCCGACCGCGATCAGCTGACGTCCGAACATTACTTTCGCCCGGCAGCGGAGATGCGCGAGCTCTTCGCCGATCTACCCGAGGCCTGTGATAACACGCTTGTCGTCGCCCGGCGCTGCGCCTTCATGCCGATGCCGCGCAAGCCGATTCTTCCCGCGTTCCCGACACCGGAAGGAGTCGATGAAGCCGGTGCGCTGCGCCAGGCCGCGATGTCGGGGCTGGCCGCCCGCCTCGCGGCGGTGCCGCCGGCCGGTCCGCGCGAGGCTTATCTTGACCGCCTCGAGTTCGAGCTGAAGACCATCATCCAAATGGGGTTCGCGGGCTATTTCCTGATCGTCGCCGACTTTATCCAGTGGGCAAAGCGGCAAGGGATTCCGGTCGGCCCGGGACGCGGTTCGGGCGCCGGCTCGGTCGTGGCCTGGGCGCTGACCATTACCGATCTCGACCCGTTGCGTTTCGGGCTGATTTTCGAACGCTTCCTCAACCCCGAGCGTGTGTCGATGCCGGATTTCGACGTCGATTTCTGCCAGGAGCGGCGCGACGAAGTGATCCGCTACGTCCAGGACAAATACGGCCGCGACCGGGTGGCGCAGATCATCACCTTCGGCAAACTGCAGGCGCGGGCAGTGTTGCGCGATGTCGGCCGCGTTCTCGGGATGCCCTACGGCCAAGTCGATCGCCTCTGCAAGCTCGTGCCGAACAACCCGGCGCACCCGGTGACCCTGGCTGAGGCGATCGCCGGCGAACCCTTGCTGCAGCAGCAGCGAGATAGCGACGAGACCGTGGCGCGGCTGATCCGCATAGCCCTGAAGCTCGAAGGCCTCTATCGCCACGCTTCGACTCACGCCGCCGGAGTGGTGATCGGCGATCGCCCGTTGATCGAACTCGTGCCACTGTATCGCGACCCGCGCTCGGACATGCCGATCACCCAATTCAACATGAAATGGGTCGAGCCCGCAGGCCTCGTCAAATTCGACTTCCTCGGGTTGAAAACGCTCGACGTGCTGGAGCAGACGGTCGAACTACTCGAAATGCGCGGGGTGCCGACCCATCTCGCGCAAATCCCGCTGGACGACGAAAAAACCTATTCGCTGATCGCGCGCGGCGACACGTCCGGGGTGTTCCAATTGGAAAGCTCGGGCATGCGCGACTACCTGCGCAAACTGAAACCCAACCGGTTCGAAGACATCATCGCGATGAATGCGCTCTACCGGCCAGGGCCGATGGACAGCATTCCCAACTACATCAAGTGCAAGAACGGTGAGGAAGAGGTGCGCTACCCGCACCCGATGCTGGAGCCGATCCTCAAACCGACCTTCGGCGTCTTCACCTATCAGGAACAGGTGATGCAGGCCGCGCAGCTCATGGCCGGCTATAGCCTCGGCGGCGCCGATCTGCTGCGCCGGGCGATGGGCAAGAAGATCAAGAGTGAGATGGAGGCGCAGCGCTCGACCTTTGTCGAGGGCGCGGTCAAAAAAGGCATCGACGAGAAGCAAGCCGATTTCGTCTTCGACCTGATGGAGAAGTTCTCCGGTTACGGCTTCAACAAATCGCACTCGGCGCCATACGCCCTCGTCGCCTATCAGACCGCCTACCTCAAGGCGAACCATCCGGTCGAGTTTCTCGCCGCCTCGATGACCCTTGATCTCGGCAATACCGACAAGTTGAACCAGTTCCGTCAAGAGGCGAGCCGGCTCGGCATCGCGCTACTGCCGCCCGACATCAACCGCTCTGGGGTCGATTTTACCGTTGAGCCCGACCCCAAGACCGGCGATCCCGCGATCCGCTACGCGCTTGCCGCGGTCAAGGGAGTCGGCGCCCAGGCGATGCGCGATGTTATTGTCGAGCGCGAGGCGAACGGCGCGTTCAGGGACCTATTCGATTTCGCTCGCCGACTCGACACGCGCACCTTTAACCGCCGGCAATTCGAGAGTCTGACCAAGGCGGGCGCCTTTGTCGCTCTGAACCCGAACCGGGCGCAGACCATGGCCGCCGCCGATCTGCTATTGCGCCAGGCGAGCCGTGCCGCCGAAGACCGGATCAGCAAGCAGGAGAGTCTGTTCGGCACGATCGACAGCGGCTTCACAGAAAGGCCTTCCTTACCGGTGGTCGAGGATTGGCCGCCGGTCGAGAAGCTGCAGCATGAGTTCGATGCGATTGGCTTCTATCTGTCGGCGCACCCGCTCGATCCTTATGGGAAAAGTCTGGAGCGCGCCGGTATCCTCCGCTTCGCCGATCTGCCGGCGGCCTTGGCTGCGCGCAATTCGACCCGGTTCAAGCTCGCCGGCATCGTTGTCGGCAAGAAGGAGCGCACCTCGGCACGCGGTAACCGCTTTGCCTTTGTCTCGCTCTCCGACACCAGTGGGGTGTTCGAGATTACTGTGTTCTCCGATGTGCTCAGCCAGGCGCGGCCGCTGTTTGACGGCGGTCAGCCGCTGATCGTCACCGTCGATGTCAGGAGCGAGGAGCAGAGCCTGCGGCTTAGCGCGCAACGCGTCGAACCGCTGGACAAGGTGGTGGCCCACGCTGCGGCGGGGCTCAAGGTCTTTGTCGCCGCCGAGGAGGCGTTGGCGCGGCTAAAAGGGCTGTTCCAGCGCGAGGCCGTCGGCGGACGTGGGCGCGTAACGGTCGTTCTCGACCTACCGCACAACGAGGTCGAGATCACGCTTCCCGGCGGCTTTCGGGTCGATCCGCGCATCCGCGCCGCGGTCAAGTCGCTGCCGGGGATTGTGGATGTCCACGATATTTGAAGGTTCAGCAAGGGGCCGGCTAGTGACCGGGCTGGGCCAAATCGGAGACGTCCCACAGCCGGATGGTCTTGTCGGAGCTGCCAGAGGCCAGAGTCTTGCCATCGGGCGAGAAGGCTACCGAGTAGACAAGGTCGCTATGGACGGCGAGGGTCCGCTGCAGCTGGCCTGAGGCGACGTCCCACAGCTTGATCGTATGGTCGTCGCTCGCCGAAGCGACCACTTTCCCGTCGGGAGAGAACGCGATCTGATTGACATCGTGAGTGTGGCCAATGAGCGTGCGCAGCAGCTCGCCGGTCGCCGGATTCCACAGGCGCGCGGTGTCGTCCTGCGCACCCGAGCCAAGGACCGTACCGTCCGGCGAGAACGCAACTGAGACCACGTAGCTCGTATGGCCTCGCAGCGTGCGGGAGGGCGGCCCGCCCGATACATTCCATAGACTGATCGTGCCGTCTTTGCAGCCGGATGCGAGCAGTTTGCCATTAGGCGAAAAAGCGACCGACTCGACCCAGTCGGTATGGCCAAGCAGGGCCCGCACGAGGTTGCCACTTGCGACATCCCAAAGTTTGATCGCCTTGTCGAAACTACCCGATGCCAGCAACTTGCCATCGGGTGAGAAAGCGACCGACTCGACGGTGTTACTGTGGCCATTGAGCGTCCGTACGGCACCAGTCGCCGCGAGCCACAACTTGATCGAGTGGTCGTAGCTGCCGGAGGCGACCAGCTGACCATCGGGCGAAAAGGCGACTGATCGGGCGGGACCGGAATGCTGCGTCATGCGGTTCAGCACCGAACCGCTCGCCACGTCCCACAGCAGCACGGTGTCGTCGAAACTGCCCGACACGAGCTGACTTCCGTCGGGCGAGAAGGCGACCGAGGCGACAGTGTCGGTGTGCCCGGTCAGAATGCGCGTCGGTGCAAGGTTAGATGGGGCTGGTGCGGGCTGCGCCGCTGGAGGGGGCGAGTGAGTTGGGCTTCCGGAAACTCCGGGTGTCGGAGCCTCTTTTCGCTCAACCGCCCCCGCCGGGACAGCGAGGAGCATCGCAGCGAGCGCGAAGCACCCACAGACAGCGGTCGCGACGTCGAAGCCCCATTGGAGCTGCTTGACCACCGGCCGATCTCCCCTCTCTTGGGCGGCATATCCTTCCGTTAGATTAAGCATCCCTGGCACACGAGCAAATGAATTGGAGTGCTGCGCAACTCGCTTAGAGAGCTTGCCAAATTGGCCGGCAGCCCTTACGTAAGCGCGTCTAAACCACACGCAGGGTCGCGGCGCCACCGGTGGTGGCGTTCGCTCCGGTGTCGGCGGTGGCTAATTCCCACTGGCGATCTCTCCTGCGGCGGCAGAACCGGAAAAGGACACAACGATGGCTCTTCCCGAGTACTCGATGCGCGGCCTCTTGGAGGCCGGCGTTCATTTTGGCCACCACACGCGGCGCTGGAACCCGAAGATGGCGCCCTACATCTTCGGCGTCCGCAACGGCATCCACATCATCGACCTGGAGCAGACCGTACCACTGCTACACCAGGGCTTGGAGGCGATCCGCGAGGTTGTTGCCGGCGGCGGGCGGGTGCTCCTGGTTGGCACCAAACGGCAGGCGCAGGATGCGATTGCCGATGCGGCTAAGCGTTGCGGCCAATATTACGTCAATTACCGCTGGCTCGGCGGCATGTTGACGAATTTCAAGACGATTTCAGCGTCGATCAAGCGGCTGCGCGAGGTCGAGGAGCGGGTGGCGGCGCAGGAAACCGGCCTCACCAAGCGCGAGCTCTTGGAATTGACGCGCGACCACGACAAGCTCGAGCGCGCGCTGGGTGGCATCAAGGATATGGGTGGGCTTCCTGATATCCTGTTCGTGATCGACACCAACAAGGAAGCCATCGCGGTGGCCGAGGCCAATACGCTGCGCATCCCGGTGGTCGCGGTGCTGGACTCGAATTCGTCGCCTGACGGGATCGCCTATCCAATTCCCGGTAATGACGATGCCATGCGGGCGATCCACCTTTACTGCGACCTCGTCGCCGGTTCGGTGCTCGATGGGCTCCAGGCCGAGCTGGTCGCTTCGGGGATCGATATCGGGGCCCGCGAGCGGCCGGCTGCAGTGGTACCGGCCGGCGACGGGGGTGAGGATGACCGCGGAGACCAGGAGGCCGCAGGCGAGCCGGTTCCGACGATGGACGAGGCGCTCGCCACCGAGGGGGCCGAGGACGATGCTAACGAGGCGCGGGCTTAGGCCGGCGTCGCACCAGAGGATAAGGCAATGGCGGAAATTACTGCCGCGCTCGTCAAGGAACTACGCGAGAAGAGCGGCGCCGGAATGATGGATTGCAAGCGGGCGCTCGAAGAAAGCAAGGGCGATATCGAGGCGGCGTTCGACGGGCTGCGCAAGAAAGGTCTCGCCGCGGCGGCCAAGAAGGCCGGACGCGTCGCCGCCGAAGGGCTGGTCGGGGTGGCTACGGCGGCCAAAGTCGGCGCTGTCGTCGAGGTCAACTCGGAGACCGATTTTGTCGCTCGGAACGAGCTATTTCAGGCTTTCGTGCGTTCGGTCGCGGCGCTGGCCGTCGCGCAGGACCGCGACGCTGAGACATTGAAAGCGGCGTCGTTCGCCGGCAATGGCAAGACCGTCGAGGGCGAACTCACCGACCTCATCGCTCGGGTCGGCGAGAACATGGTGCTGCGCCGGGTGACGCGGCTCACGGTAGGGCAGGGACACGTCGCGTCTTATGTCCACAGTGCGGTGTCGCCGGGGCTTGGCAAGATCGGTGTCCTGGTCGCACTTGAGTCCGCGGCGAGCGAGGACAGGCTCGCGCCACTGGGCCGACAGCTGGCGAGGCATGTCGCGGCGGCGAGCCCGCAGTATCTCGACCGCTCTTCGGTGCCGGCGGCGGCCCTCGACCGCGAGAGGGCGGTGCTGCGCGAGCAGGCGCTCGAGAGCGGCAAGTCTACTGACATCGTCGACCGCATGGTCGAAGGCCGGCTGCGCAAATTCTATGAAGACTCGGTGCTGCTCGACCAAGTCTTTGTCTCCGAGGATTCCGACGGCGAGAGCAGGGTCGGCAAGGTGATCGAGGCGGCGTCCAAGGAAGCGGGGACGCCGATCAAGATCGCCGCCTTTGTCCGCTTCGCTTTGGGCGAGGGGATCGACCGGCCGACCACCGATTTCGCCGGCGAGGTCGCGGCGCAGCTCCATTAGCCCAATCGGTGGCGGCGTCGCCAAGCGAAAGCCGGTGCGGCGCGGCCTGATTGGTGTATCTTGTCCGGGCTCGCAGAACGGGCGCGAAGGCTTGATTAGGCGAGGCCATGCCAGCCGGTCTTAAATATCGCCGCGTCCTGTTGAAGGTGTCCGGCGAAGCGCTGATGGGAGAGCGTGATTACGGCCTCGACCCGGCGGTCGTGGCGCGTATCGCCGACGAGATCAAGGCGGTCCACGCGCTCGGTGTCGAGGTTTGCGTCGTCATCGGCGGCGGCAATATCTTTCGCGGCGTCTCGGGCGCGGCGGTCGGCATGGAGCGAGCCTCGGCCGATTACATGGGCATGCTCGCGACCGTTATTAATTCCCTGGCGATGCAGAACGAGCTTGAGCGGCACGGTGTCCCGACGCGGGTGCAGTCGGCGATCTCGATGCAGTCGGTCTGCGAGCCGTACATCCGCCGCCGCGCGGTGCGTCATCTGGAAAAAGGCCGCGTCGTGATCTTTGGCGCCGGCACGGGAAACCCCTTCTTCACCACCGACACAGCGGCGGCGCTGCGCGCCTCGGAAATGGGCTGCGATGCCCTCTTGAAGGCGACCAAGGTAGATGGCGTCTACGACGCCGACCCGCATCGCGTCGCCAACGCGAAGCGCTTCGACCAGCTGAGTTATCACGAAGTGCTGGCGCGTGACCTTCAGGTAATGGATGCAGCGGCCGTCTCGTTGGCGCGCGAAAACCGCATCCCGATCCTCGTCTTCTCAATTTTCGAGAGCGGCGGTTTCGCGGAAGTAGTGCAGGGGAAAGGGCGCTTTACGATCGTCGCGGACGACGCCTGAAATTTGCCGCAAAGCGGTGTGCACAGGGAAGCAGGCCATGGCAGACGAAGCAGCACTATTGAAGGATCTTCAGCGTCGCATGGATGG
>DASYXG010000362.1:0-6607 GCA_035935235.1 Allostellaceae bacterium | reverse complement strand
AGAAGATCGACACCTTGTGCTTATCGACGACCTGCCAGAAGCGCGACGCGTCCGGGTAGTTGGGCACCCCCTCGAACATCAGGGTCGTCGCCCCGTTCGACAGCGGTCCATAGACGATGTAGCTGTGCCCGGTGACCCAGCCGACATCGGCCGTGCACCAATAGATTTCGCCCGGCCGGTAGTCGAACACGTATTCGTGCGTCATCGAGGTGTAGACGCAATAGCCGCCGGTGGTGTGCAGCACGCCCTTGGGCTTTCCGGTCGAGCCCGAGGTGTAGAGAATGAACAGCGGGTCCTCGGCCGACATCTCCTCCGGCTTGCAGTCGGGCGATGCGGCGGCGCAGGCCTCGTGGTACCAGATATCGCGGCCCTGCACCCAATCGATGGCGCCGC
This sequence comes from Allostellaceae bacterium, assembly GCA_035935235.1. GTDB lineage: Bacteria > Pseudomonadota > Alphaproteobacteria > ATCC43930 > CGMCC-115725 > DATARH01. Next base: position 6,214 of record DASYXG010000362.1, on the reverse strand, counting down.
CGGTGCGGCGGATGACGATGCAGGTCTCGACCTTTACCGGGCATGCCGCCATCGCCGCGTCGGCGTTCTGCTTCAGCGGCACCTTGCGGCTGCCGCGCAAGCCCTCGTCGGCGGTGATCAGCACCGTCGAGCGGCAATCCTCGATGCGGCCGGCGAGGCTGTCGGGCGAGAACCCGCCGAACACCACCGAATGCACCGCGCCGATCCGCGCGCAGGCGAGCATCGCGAACGTCGCCTCGGGGATCATCGGCATGTAGATCGTGACCCGGTCGCCCTTCTTGACCCCGCGGCTCTTCAGCACATTGGCGAGCCGGCACACCTGATCGTGCAGCTCGCGGTAGGTGACCTTGCGGTCTTCCTTGGGATCATCGCCCTCCCAGAGGATCGCGGTCTGGTCGCCCTTGGTTGCGAGGTGCCGGTCGATGCAGTTGTAGGAGGCGTTGAGCGTGCCGTCCTCGAACCATTTGATCGACACGTCGCTGTCATAGGAGGCGTTCATCACCCGGGTATAGGGCTTGATCCAGTCGAGGCGCTTGCCCTCGCGGCCCCAGAACCCGTTGGGGTCGGCGAGCGACTCCTTGTAGAGGCGGAAATACTCGGCCTCGGTGATCTTGCCGATCGGCGGATGTGTTTCGATCGCGATCAGGCTGCGCTCCGGCATGTCACTCCTCCCATAGGCGATAGGCTTTGCACTCTGATATGGCAAAGAGCCGGCGTGGGTGCAAATCCTTAAACCCCTCTACCGCTTGCGGGAGAGGGAGGGGCCCATCGTGGTAGTACCTCTTGCACCATCCCGGCGAATGCCGGGACCCATTTATCCGCTGCTCGTGCGGTTGAAGAATGGGCTCCGGCCTGCGCCGGGGTGGATCAGAAATGCTAGGCGCTGATCCCGGCCATCTTGCAGATCACCGCCCATTCCGCGTCCCTCACCGGGCAGACCGACAGGCGCGATTGGCGAATGAGCGCCATGTCCTTGAGCTCGGGGGTCGCCTTCATCTCGGTCAGGGTCACCGGCTTCTTCACCGGCATCACCGGCGCGACATCGACCAGACCGAAATGCGGGCTTGGCTCATCCGGGTTGGGGTAGAAGGCGCGGACGATCTCGACCACGCCGACGATCTCCTTGCCCTCATTCGAGTGGTAGAAAAACGCGCGATCGCCTTCCTTCATCGCCTTCATGTTGAGCGCGGCCTGGAAGTTGTGCACGCCATCCCAATGGGTGCGCTTGTCCTTGACCATCTGCTCCCAGGGATACTTGACCGGTTCGGATTTGATCAGCCAATGCGCCATTGTTCTTGCCCTCACAAGTGGAGCGGGTAATCGGCCTGGTCTTCATAGACCGAGCCGGCCTTGGTCGGATAGCTGGCGATCAGGCTGAACGCCTCGACCCTGAGCGGCTCGGCGCGAAATTGCGCATGTGCGGCGAGGAATTCGTGCAGCTCGCCGCGTCTGGGGCCGCGCAGCCGGGCCAGCGTCACATGCGGCGCGAATTTGCGCGGTTCGGGCGGCAAGCCAGCGCGGATCAGCGACTGCTCGATCTTGCTTTGCAGCGTCGCGAGGGCCGGCTCGCGCTCGACCCCGACCCAGAGGGTGCGCAGCTTGTCGCCGCCGAACACCCCGACCCCGGCCAGCCGCACCGTGAGGCGTTTGGCCTGCAGCCGCGCCAGCGCCTCGTCGATATCGGCGGCAATGCCCTCGTCGACCTCGCCGATAAACCGCAGGGTCAGGTGGAAATTGCCGGGGTCGACCCAGCGAGCCCCGGCGATGCCGCTCTGCAACAGCGACAGCCGCAGCTTCAATTCGGGCGGAAACTCGATCCCGACAAATAGGCGCAGCATCGTCAGTCAGCCGTCATTGCGAGCGCAGCGAAGCAATCTCGTGCCGTCTTGGCTTCTTGCCGAAGGAGATTGCTTCGTCGCTCCGCTTCTCGCAATGACAACGGAACTAGGTGAACAGCGTCAGAATCCCGGTGTGGCCGTAGAGCCGGTCGCGCGAGATTTCGCCGTTGGCGAAAAAGCCGACCAGCGGAAACTCGCCCAGGGTCTCACGGATCACCGCAGCCTCGACCCCTTCCTCGCCGAACAGCGAAACGCCGCGCGCGACGCAGCTGACATACACCCCGGCCTTGGGCGGGCCGTTGAGCCGGCTGGCGAGCTGCTTGACCATCCGCGCCAAATCCTGCTTCGCGCTTTCCGGATCGCGCCGGCAAAACACGATCGGGTCGCCCGGCGAGACCTCGGCGCCGAGCACGATCCAGCCCTGGCCGGGGTCGATCGCCATCAGGTTGCGCACCAGATAATCGCCGGTATCCGACCCGGCGACCGGCAGCCCGGCGAAGATAATGCCGCCGATGCGGCGCATGTCCCGTGCCAGCTCCGGGCCGATATCCTCGCGAAACACATCAAGCGCCGGGCGTCCGTCGATCGCCATCACCACGTTGTCGCGCGCCTCGTCGATGCGCCGCACCGGGCCGATCGGCATGCAGCCCTGGGTGAGGGCGGTGGCGACGCCGACATCGGGCGCCAGCATCAGCCCGGCCATGCCGCCGGCGCCGACCCCGCTCTCGTTGCTGCCGGCGCTCTTCGCCACCAGGGTCGCGGCGGTGCGGTGCGACACCAGCCCGCCGACGAGAAAGGCCCCGCTGGCGCTGCCGGCATCGACCGCCGCGCGCAACAGATCGGGGCAGCGCGGGTCGGCATGGACCAGCGCCAGAAGCGGCTGGGTCGCCTCGATCCATCTGCCGTGATGGCGCGGCAGGTCGGCCGCCGGGTCGCCGGTCGAGGCGAAGATGCGGAAGGATTCCGCCGGCACCGCGGCGGTCAACACAGCGGCGGCCGGGCGCTCGTAGACCTCCTCGCCGGCTCCGCAAACCCCCAAACCCACGCCACCGACCCAGTTGCCGATCCCGGTGCCGGCGGCGAGCTCGTCGACCAGGCCGGGCAGCCCTTGCGCCGCCGGCTCGCTGACATAGAGGATGCCAAGCGTGGCCTCGCCCCCTTTCGGTAGCTGAGCCAGCAGCCGCGCGCCGAGGCTCGCCGGGTCGCCGGCGGCGAAGGCCGAGGCGAAGCCGGCAGTCACGAGTGGCCCTCGACCATCTTGGCGACCATTGGCGCGATATGGTCGACCAGGACGGCGACGCCCTGTTCGTTGGGGTGAATGCCGTCGGGCTGGTTCAGATTGGGGTCCATCGCCACACCATCGAGGAAGAAGGGATAAAGCGGCACGCCGTGCGCCTTTGCCAGATCGGGGTAGATGGAGTCGAACGCCTGCTGGTATTCGACGCCCCAATTCGCCGGCGCCACCATCCCCAGCAGCAGGAGCTTGGCGCCCGACGCCTGGATCTTGGCGATCATCTTGTCGAGATTTTCGCGCACGATCTTGGGGTCGATGCCGCGGAGCGCGTCGTTGGCGCCGAGCGCCAGGATGACGAAATCGGGCTTGCTGGCGAGCGACCAGTCGAGCCGGGCAAGGCCGTCGGTCGTGGTGTCGCCCGAAATCCCGGCATTGACGATGTGAACCTCGATGCCTTCCTGGCGCAGCCGCGCTTCGAGCTGGGCCGGGAAGGCTTGCCTGTCGGGAAGGCCGAGCCCGGCGGTCAGGCTGTCGCCAAAGGCGAGCACTTCGGGCGGACGGGCAAAGCCGATGAGGGGATCGAAGATCAGCGCCATAGCAAAAACCAAGGTGACGATAAGCTTTTTCGAAAGCCCGGGGCCAGCGGGCTCGAACCGTTTTCGCGCGCGCTTGGCTTGCGCGAAAACGACCCCATATCGACGGAGCTTTTGCGCGCTCCCCGGGTTGGACCAGACATGACCGCCTCGCCTCATGCCAAGAGCCCGCTCGTGGTCGTCGATGATGTTTACCTAACACTGGGGAGCGCGGCGGGGCCCGTCAACATATTGCGCGGCGTGTCGCTGACGATCGAAGCCGGCGAGACGGTCGCGCTGTTAGGTCCGTCGGGGTCGGGCAAATCGACCCTGATGATGATCGCCGCCGGGCTGGAGCGGCCGAGTTCGGGGCGGGTCGCGGTGGCGGGCGAGGATCTTGGCGGCCTCGACGAGGACGGGCTGGCGCGGCTGCGCCGCCGCCATGTCGGCATCGTCTTCCAGTCGTTCCATTTGATCCCGACGATGACCGCGCTCGAAAACGTCGCCATTCCGCTCGAATTGGCCGGCGACCGCGGCGCGTTCGCCGCGGCCGAGGCGGCGCTCGGCCGGGTCGGGCTCGAGCATCGCCTCGTCCATTACCCGGCGCAGCTTTCCGGCGGCGAGCAGCAGCGCGTCGCGATCGCTCGCGCCTTTGTCGCCGGGCCGCAATTGCTTCTCGCCGACGAGCCGACCGGCAATCTCGACGGCGCCACCGGCGACCTGGTCATCGACTGCCTGTTCGCCGAGCACGCCCGCCAGGGCACGAGCCTGCTGCTCATCACCCATGACGCCAGCCTCGCCGCGCGCTGCGGGCGCCAGCTGCGCATGGAGGACGGGCGCATCGTCGACGACCGCCGCGCCGCGCCGTTGCGGCAGGTGCTGTGATCCAGAAGTCCAGCACCAGGGCGCTTTGGCTTGCATGACACGGGCCCACCGCCTATTTAAAGCCCTGATCAATACGATCGGCGCGCTAGCTGCGCCGTGGAGAGGATCGGCAACATGGACAAATCGCGAATCCCGCCCCGATAGAGGCTCACGCCGCGGGCACGCCGTAACCCGCTATCCCCACTGGGGTCATCGGTCGCAACATGTCGTAAAGATACAAAGCGTTCGCGTAGTAGCCTGCTGCGAGACGTGGGCCGTCGCGCCGTGCCATCTCGGCTCGTTCGTGTTCAATATGGGTCAGCAGAAGCCCGACGATCGATGTGACGCCTTCGCCGATGATGTTGTTCACGTCGACGATGCTCAGATAGTCGTTGCGACACAGCAACCTGATATCCTCAAGATACGACATCAGGAGGATGTAGTTTTTGTACAGACGGCTGTTTTCACCGAATTCCAGGAGAACGGCATGGATGTATTCAGACGCTCTAGCGAAATGGCCCAGCTCGGTCGAATGGGTGACAAAAAAATCCTCCAGTCCGAGTATCTGACGGCGCGCGACGGCGACACCGTCGGAGTCCCATTTCTCCGAAACCGTCAAATATACGGACACCAGTCGGGTCTTTTCTGCCGATTCGAATTGGTTTCGCGCGGCCGCGAACTGCCGATAGGCGAAGACGCCGGCTGCGATGGCGATAAACGGCCCAAGCGTCGTGGCGACAAACGAAACAAGCTCGGCGAAGTCGCGTAGGTGCAGCGGCAGAAGTGGCGGCTTCGGCAGGGTTTCGATCGCAATGTAAAGCGATATGCCGTCGACCAAGTCTAGGACGAGTAGGCCGAAGGTGAGCGAGAACGCGATAACCAGCAAGACCGCCCATGCGGTCGCTACGAAGCCCCTGACGCCGTTCATATGCCGATTACCTCCTGAGGACGGCGGGCAGACCACCATGATCGGATGGAGGAATCTGCTCAAGTCCGGAGCGCTGGTGAGGACCGCAGTCCTGGCGGAAGCCGGTCACGATGGCTCCCGCTGACCGGCGAGGGGAGGGCTCGGGCCCCGGCTACCGGGGACGACCCAGAGCTTTTTACGTGATCCGCCTCGCGCTGCGCGAATTGCGCGGCGGCATTCGCGGGTTCCGCATCTTCCTCGCCTGTCTGGTGCTCGGAGTCGGCGCGATTGCTGGGATTGGCTCGCTCGGCGCCTCGGTCGCCGCGGCGATCCGCGCCGACGCCCGGGTGCTGCTCGGCGGCGACGTCTCGCTGCGGCTGGTGCATCGCGAGGCCAGCGATACCGAGCGGCGGTTTCTCGACCAGAGCGGGGCCGTCTCGGAGATCGCGCTGCTGCGGGCGATGGCGGTATCGCTCGACGGCGCCCACCACACGCTGATCGAGTTGAAGGCGGTCGACGCCGCCTACCCGCTCTATGGCCAGATGGCGCTGAGCCCGGCGCAGGACCTCGCCGCGGCGCTGATGCCCCGCGATGGCGTCTACGGCGCGGTCGCCGATGCGGCGGCCGCGAGTCGGCTGGGCCTCAAACCCGGCGACATGTTCAAGATCGGCACCGCCATCGTCGAACTGCGCGCCACCATCGAGCGCGCGCCAGATGGCGCGTTGAGCGGCCTGGCCTTCGGCCCCGGCGTGACGATCGCCATGCCGGCGCTGGCGCAGACCGGCCTGCTCCAACCCGG
>DASYXG010000361.1:0-3057 GCA_035935235.1 Allostellaceae bacterium | reverse complement strand
CGGGGGCGGAGAGGGCCGGGGTGAGGTGGGGGAACCGCCAGCGCATGCCCACCTCACCCGCCCGGCGCTGCGCGCCGAGCACCCTCTCCCCCCAACTGGGCGGAGAGGGGTTCTATTTCGCTGCGGCGCGGAAGCGGTACTCGGCCTTGTCAGCCTGACGGTCGTCGCCGGCGGGTTTGTTGCCGGGCTCAATGCCGGCCTCACCTACAACACCTTTCCGCTGATGGACGGGAGCTTTGTCCCGGCAGGCTACGCGCAACTCGAACCGTTCATCCGCAACTGGTTCGAGAATGTCGCGGCCGCCCAGTTCGACCACCGTGTGCTGGCGATGACCACCGTCGCATCGGTGTTGGCGCTGTGGCTAGCTGGACGGCGCGCGTCACTGCCGGCCCCGGTGAAGTGGGCACTGCATGCGCTGCTTGCGATTGTGCTGTTGCAGCTCGCTCTCGGCATCGCGACGCTGTTGCTCGTCGTGCCGATCCCGCTCGCCGCCGCGCACCAGGCGGGCGCGGTACTGCTGCTGACCGCGGCGATCGTGCTGCGCCACTCGCTCCACCGCGGAGCCCACGAGCCGGCCGGCCTCCGTTAGCTCGACTTGCAATCGACTGCGGTTCACAGGCCGCGGGCATCGGAGTATCAAGCGCCCAGGCTGATCGAGCGGGGAGAGAGCGACGATGCCGCCACCAACGCCCACGTCCTTGTCCTTCGGCTATACGCCCTCCCGCACCTACACCGAACTGATGAGCCTGCATCTTCCGGGCTGGTCGATGATGGGCACGGACTTCCAAATACGCGGCCTGACGGCGCCCAATCTTGACGACACTCTGCTGTGCAGCGCCTGCGGCGTCCTGGGCAGAGCCGTCCTGCGGAACCCTCAAGCCAAGGACGGGCTGGCCCAGATCTTCTCGGATGCTCTGCAACCGGGAGCGTGGGACACGATATACGACTGCTGCGCCTAGCCGGCCCGACCCTGGCATGGTCCAATGTGCCTGCGGTGCAGCGCAACATCGCGACCGGCGGCCCCGCCTCGGCTGGCAGGATCGACTCGGCGGGAAATTTTTCGCTAACAGCGCCTGTCGATCTGATCGCCGGGTTCGGATTGCCCTCGCCGGCGATCAAGCTCGGCAAGCGATTCGCCTTCGCGTCAGACCCTGACGTGCATTTCTACCTATATGTCGACAAAGACGCATTTAAGAACGACATCAGTAAGGTTGCCACCGGCGGCGGCATCCAGTTCGGCGGCATGACCAGCGACGGCACCGAACTCAAATTGCGCCTCGGCGTCGGGCGTGATGAGGCGGGCGGTGGGGCGGGCTTTGTGACGCTGCGGATCGGCCCCGATTTCGGACCGATAACACCGGGCCGCTAAGTTTAGCGGAACCAAAATCGGCGCGGCCCTCGGGCGGGAGGAGTCGCCCGGGGCCGCGGCTCAGACGCGGCTAGCGCACCAGCACCCAGCCGCCCTGGTAATGGGGGTGATGGCCGACGTAATGGTACTGCCATTCGTAATGCGGGGTTCCCGTCGTCGCGGCCGGCGCGTCGTAACGCGCGGCCGAGGCCGGGGTGAGGTTCAAGGCAGCCGCAAGGGCGAACGCACCCGCAGCCGCAAACAACGTTTTCATCCGAGGTCTCCTATGTCGACCGGACCGGCCGATGCCGTCCGGTTAGCGACGTATTCGATCTGGCCACCCGCCGGTTTATTCACAAACGAGAGTTTCTCACCTGATCGCTGAGAACTTCTCACGTGGGGAAGCGGCTTCGCGCGGCCGGGGAGCGGGCCTATAATCTCGGCATGGCGAAGCGCAGCACATCAGCAAAGGTCGAGGCGGACTGGCGGACGCTGGCGGAAGCGGAGTTGCGCGGGAAGCCAGTCGCGACCCTCGATTGGCAGACGCCCGAAGGCATCACCGTCAAGCCGCTCTACACCGAGGCCGATCTCGAGGAGATTGCGGCGGCGGGCTTCCCGTTCCGCGAGGCGGTGCCGGGCGCGCCGCCCTATCTGCGCGGTCCGCGGGCGACGATGTACGCCAACCGGCCGTGGACGATCCGGCAATATTCCGGGTTCTCGACCGCCGAGGAATCCAACCGCTTTTACCGCGACAATTTGAAAGCCGGGCAGATGGGGCTGTCCATCGCCTTCGACCTCGCCACCCATCGCGGTTACGACAGCGACCATCCGCGCGTCGTCGGCGATGTCGGCAAGGCCGGGGTCGCGATCGACTCGGTCGAGGACATGAAGATCCTGTTCGACGGCATCCCGCTCGACAAAATGAGCGTGTCGATGACGATGAACGGCGCGGTGCTGCCGGTGCTGGCCGGGTTCATCGTCGCCGCCGAGGAACAGGGGGTGAAGCAGGAACAACTCCAGGGGACGATCCAGAACGACATCCTCAAGGAGTTCATGGTCCGCAACACCTATATCTACCCGCCCGGACCTTCGATGCGGATCGTCGCCGACATCATCGAGTACACCGCCCGGCACATGCCGAAGTTCAACTCGATCTCGATCTCCGGCTATCACATGGAGGAGGCCGGGGCTACGTCGGTCCAGGAGCTGGCGTTCACCCTCGCCGACGGGCTCGAATATGTCCGCGCGGCACTGTCGCGCGGGCTCGACATCGACGCGTTCGCGCCGCGCCTGTCGTTCTTCTTCGGCATCGGCATGAACTTCTTCATGGAGATCGCCAAGTTGCGCGCCGCGCGCTCGCTCTGGGCGGGGCTCATCGAGCCATTCAGCCCGAAGAACAAGGCGAGCATGGCGCTGCGCACGCATTGCCAGACCTCAGGCGTCAGCCTCACCGAGCAGAGCCCGCACAACAACATCGTCCGCACGACGATCGAGGCGCTGGCCGCGGTGCTCGGCGGCACCCAATCGCTGCACACCAACTCGTTCGACGAGGCGCTGGCGCTGCCGACGCCGTTCTCGATGGGGATCGCACGCAACACGCAGCTGATCCTCGCCGAGGAGACCGGCATCACCCACGTCGTCGATCCGCTGGGCGGCAGCTATTACGTCGAGAGCCTGACCCATTCGATCGCCACCGCGGCGATGGCGCT
>DASYXG010000360.1:0-3576 GCA_035935235.1 Allostellaceae bacterium | reverse complement strand
ACGGTCCTACGGCGGCAAAGTGGTCTTCATGCAGCCCGCAGAAACACCGGGACTGGAGCCGCGCAAGCCTCGGCAGGTTTGGGGCCAATTTCTCGATGACTTGGAAATCCGCCGCGTGCCGGGCTCGCATCTCAGGATGGTTGAAGACGGCGCCGCCGCTACCGCGGCCGAGATCGACCGCTCGATCGCTACCGCGCTCGGCACATAGCGTGTTCCGGTCTGCCGAAACCACCGCACCCGGCGCGGAGCCTCGACTTCGCGTCCACCGCCGATATACTGCCCAATCTCAGCGGCGCATCGATTTCCCGGGTGGGGCGGCGATGATCAGTGTTTACGACGCGCTGCAGCGGGTGCGGCAAGGTGGTCGCGATCTGACCTTGCCTGGCGCTCGGCCGGTGGCGCCGCTATCCCCGGAGGCGCGGCCGGTAACGCGAGCGCCGGGACCGATCGCCGCGGAGTTGACGCCACTGTTGGCGGCGGTGCGGCCGCTGCTCGACGGCGGCAGGGGCGCGGTCGTGCACTTTGTCGCGGCGGCGGTTGGCGAGGGCACCTCGACGATCGCCCGGGAGTTCGCGATGCTCGCCGCGACCACCGGGCGGCGCCGAACCCTGTTGCTCGACGCCGCGCGCGGCAATCTGGAGACGGCGCGCTATTTCGACTGTGACACCTCGCGCGGCCTCGTCGACGGTGTCTGGATCGGGGCCGAGGAGGCCGAACGGGAACGGCCGATCACCGGGACTGCGCTGAGTGTTGCCTGCCTTACCGGTGAGCGCGGCCAGGGTGTCGCCGACCCGGCGACCTTGCGCGCGCTTTACGACCATCTGCGCGACCAGTTCGAGCTCATTGTCGTCGATTGCGCGGCGATGGAGCGCGGCGAATATTCGACCCTCCTGCCCGAGGCCGCGGACGGCATCTTTCTGGTGATCCGGGCCGAGGCGACGCGCCCGGTGGTGATCGCTCATGCCAAGGCCTTGGTAGAGCAGGCGGGCGGCCGGTTCCTCGGCGCGGTGCTCAATCAGCGCCGTAACTACATTCCGGGTTTCCTCTATCGCCTGCTGTAGCCTGATGTTTGGCTTAATTTCCGGCGATTTTATCGGTTAGTTAAGCGCTCGCCGGCACAGTGCCGGCATGACCTCGGATCTCGGCGCTTTCGGCCGGCCGCGTAGGCGGTTCACCGGCGTCTTCGCCCGTTACCGCTATGCCGTCGCCGCGTTCGACCAGGCCGCGCTGAGCGTCTTCGGCTTCGCGCTCAATATCTGTCTGCTGCGGGCGCTGTCGGCGAACGACTACGGCATTGTGTCGCTGTGGATGACGATGGCGCTGTTCGCGGTGAGCATCCAGGCGGCGCTCGTTGCCGGCCCGCTCAACATTTACCTGCCCGCCGCAGAAGATGAGGCCGCCGCGCATCGGCTCGGATCGGCGATCGCGACGGTGAACTTGATCGTGGTGGTGGCGATGGCGGCTGTCGCCGGCGTTGCCAATTTCTTCGGCGGGGCCGAATGGGCATCGCACGATCCGCTGACGATGATCGCGATCCCGCTTTTCATCGCCGCCGGGATGTACCGCGAATATTTCCGCAGCACTGCGTTCAGTCGGCGGGACATGACCATGCTGCTGTGGGTTGACGGGCCCTATCTCGTCGTCACCACGGCTTGTCTCGGCGCAATGGTGCTGTGGCCGCAGCGGTTCGCCAGCCTCGCGGCGGCGTTTCTGGCGATGACCATCGGTTGCCTGGTCAGCCAACTCTTCGGGCGGGCGCGCGGCACCAATGGTGCCGACCGGATCGAGCCGCGGCTGTTCCGCGGTGGCTGGATCGCCGCATATCGCCGGATCGGTGCCGAGATTGCATGGTCCCTCGCCGGTGTCTTCGCCAACCATGTGCAGTCGCGCAGCTACGTCTATATCGCGACCAGCCTCGCCGGCGTGGCCTCACTCGCGACGATCAACGCGATTGGCTTGCTGTTCCGCCCATTGAGCGTTCTGATCAATGCTTGGGGCGCTTCGGCGCTGCCGCATCTCGCCGCGGCGCTCGCCAATGGGCAGACCCACGAATTCGACCGTATGATCGCCAAGGCGCTGGCCGGTACCGCGATCGCCAGCGTCGCGATCGGCGTAGGGCTATGGTTCGCCTGGCCGCCGATCGAGCATTACCTGCTCGCCGGGAAATACAGTGACGGCATCCTCCTGCTGCTACCCTGGGCGTTCGCGTCGGGCGCGGGTTTGCTGCGTTATGTCGGCAGCATCGGGCTGACGGCCGCGCGCGACTTCAAGTTTCTCGCCAAGACCCAGGTGATCTGCGGCGCGCTGGCGGCGGGGGCCACCGCCGGGTTCATCCTGTGGCAGGGCTACACCGCCGCGATGTGGGGCATCGCGATCGGCAACGGTGTTTGCTTTGTCTGGGAGATGGCGCGCCTGCGCGGCGTCCGCGGGCGGGTGCTCGCCAGCGCCACCGCCGCACAACCAGGCTGATTGGACAGGAGAGGCTGATGCCGTCGCCACGAGGCAAAGTCGCGATCCTCAACCATGGTTACTTGCCGCACTACCGGGTGCGGTTCTACGAGCTGCTCGCTGAGCGCGGCAGCTTCGACTACGTCGTCTTTCACGGCGCGCCGCCATCGTGGGTCGGGATGCCGGAGCTCAAGGGGCCATTTGCGTTCCCGCAGCGGCGGATCAAGAACCATGAATTCCGCGTCGGTCCGCTGACGCTGATCTATCAGCCGGTGGTGTGGGAGATCCTCACCGGCGGTTATGACGCGATTGTCATCACCACCGAGAGCAAGTTCATCTCCAACCTGGTGCTCGCGCTGTTCTGCAAGCTGCGCGGCATCGCCGTGCTGCATTGGGGCTTCGGCTATCACCCACCGCGCGGCTCACGCGAGAGCGACGTGCCGCACGGGCTCATCGGCATCACCACTGCGATCAAGAAATGGTTCACCACGCTGGCAGACGGTTTTATCGCCTACACCAAGAGCGGCGCTGAGAAGCTGATCGAAAGCGGCTATCCGCGCGAGCGCACCTTCTTTGTCCAGAACACGATCGACATGACCGAGCAGTTCCGTCTCTACGACGCCGAACGCGAAACGGACGAGGCTGCGATCCGCCGCGAATTTGGCCTCAGGCCCGATTCCGCTGTGTTCGTCTTTATCGGCCGGCTGGTACCGATCAAGCGGGTCGATCAACTGATCGAGGCGGTCCGCCGCATCAACGGCAACCACCTGTCCGAGCGTTTCGTCGAGGCGGTGATCATCGGCGGCGGCATGTGCGAGGCGGAACTCAAAGCGCAAGCGGCCGACGTTCCCGGCATCCATTTCCTCGGCGCGCTGCCACCCAATGACCAAGTCGCGCGCTGCCTGAGGGTCGGCGCCGCTACCGTCGTCGCCGGGATGGTCGGATTGGTCGCCAACCATGCTTTCGCTCACGGATCGCCCGTGATCACCCGCGATCTCGACACGCACAGCCCCGAGGTCGAGTACATCGAGCACGAGAAGAGCGGATTGATCGCGCCGGGCGACCTCGACGCTTTCGCCGCGACCTTGGCGCGCTTCGCCGATTCTGACGAATGGCAGGCGCGGCTCG
>DASYXG010000359.1:0-11199 GCA_035935235.1 Allostellaceae bacterium | reverse complement strand
CGGCTAGAGAAACAACCCCATGTCCGACGCGGTGCTAACGGTCGCCGAAGAGCCGTCCCCACGGACGGAAGCCAGGGCCGCGACGCCTTACGACGCCTTCATTTCTTACAGCCACGCCAACGACAAGCCGCTCGCCGCGGCGTTGCAAGCGGCGATGCAGCGGCTCGGCAAGGCGTGGTACCAGCGCCGGGCGCTGCGCCTCTTCCGCGACGACACCAGCCTCACCGCGACGCCGCATTTGTGGCCGTCGATCGAGCAGGCGCTTGGGCAATCGCGGTTTCTCATCCTGATGGCCTCGCCCGAGGCGGCGGCATCGCGTTGGGTCAATCAGGAGCTGGCGTGGTGGCTCGAGCATAAGGGCGCCGACACGGTGCTGATCGCGCTCACCGCCGGCGAACTCGAGTGGGACAGCAAAGCGGGCGATTTCCGAGCGTCCGAGGCGATGCCGCTGCCGCCGGCGCTGCGCGGCAAATTCACCGACGAGCCGCTATTGATCGATTTGCGGCCCTACCGCGGCGCGGCGAGCCCGCGCGACGCGCATTTCACCGATCTCGCCGCCAGCATCGCCGCCGCGCTGCACGGCCGGGCGAAGGAGGACTTGCTGTCGCAGGAAGTGCGGCGGCAACGCCGCGCGCTGCGCCTCGCCGGCTCGGCCGTCGCCCTGCTGGTGGTTCTGTTAGGTCTTGCCGGGTGGCAATGGAATGTCGCTCGCACCCAGCGCAACCTCGCCGAGCACAACCTCGCCCTGGCGACCGAGACCGCGAACAACCTGGTCTTTAGCCTTGCGCAGAAATTTCGCAACTCCGGTCTCCCTGTGGCGCTTGTCGGCGATATCCTCGCCCGCGCCCGCCAATTACAGGACCAGCTCACCTCCAGCGGCGAAATCTCACCCGATTTGCGCCACAGCCAAGCCGCCGCCTTGGTCGAGACTGCGGTCACGCTGATGGATAGCGGCGATGCGAAGAGCGCCTTGGCCGCCGAGAGGCAGGCGCACGACATTTTCCAGGCACTCCTGGCTTCCGCGCCACAGAACACTCTCTACCGGCGGGATGTGGCAGTTAGCGATTTCCAAATCGGCTACATGCTCTTCTTAATGCAAGGTGATTTGGCTAGCGCCCTTGCCAGCTATCAGGACGGTCAAGCCATCATCGTTTCTTTGGCCCGAGAGCAGCCAATTAACACCGATTGGCAGCGAAGCCTCGCTGCTTTCGACGAAAGGATCGGCGGGGTTTTCAAGGCGCAGGGAGACATTGCGGGCGCGCTGACCAGCTACCGCAATGCGCTTGCGATCAGCACGGCGCTGGCGACCAAGGACCCCAGTAACACCCTATGGCAGCGCGACGTCGCAATCACGAACGTCGCGATCGGCGATGTGCTAACTATCGAAGGCGATCTCGGCGGCGCCCTCGACAGTTACCGTAACGCGCTCTCCATCAGTACGTTGCTGGCTCACAACGAAGCCGACAGTACACTTTGGCAAACGGACATGGCTGGCGAGGACGATAAGATCGGCCAGACGTTGTCGGTGCGCGGCGATCTTCCAGGCGCGTTAACGGCCTATCGCGACGGACTCGCGATCAGGAAGACGCTGGCGCAGAACGATCCCGGCAACACAGAATGGCAGCGCAACCTGTCTATCAGCGACAACGACATCGGCGATGTGTTTGCGGCGCAAGGAAAGTTTGCCGACGCCCTAGCCACCTACCGCGACGGCCTCCTGATTCGCAAGGCGCTGGTCCAGAAAGACCCCGGTAATACCGAGTGGCAGCGCGACTTATCGGTCAGCGAGGATAACATCGCAGCGGTTCTCAGGGCTCAGGGCGATCTCGCCGGTGCGCTCGCCGGCTATCGCGACAGCCTGGCGATCCGAAAGGCTCTCGTGCAGAAGAGCCCAGGCAACGGAGACTGGCAGCGTGACCTAGTGATCGCCAATGACAACGTTGGCGAATTACTCCAGGCACAGGGCGACCTGCCGGGCGCCCTCGCTATGTTTAGCGACAGCCTGACGATCGCGAGATCACAGGCCGAGAAAGACCCGACAAATGCTCAGTGGCAGCAGGAGTTCGCATTTGTCCTGCCTCAGATCGCGCAGGTCAAAATCGCGGCAGCCGACGCACCCGGAGCCGTTGCAGCAGACCAGGAGTGGGTGGAGGCGGCGCGGCAGAACTATGCCGCCACCCCATCGGACGGATCTAAAGCCAGACTAGCTCACGCGCTGGGTGATTTGTCATGGATGCTGACGCTGAACAAAAACCCGCAGGATGCTCTTAAACGCGTCGACGAGGCGCTGACGCTCGATCCCTCACTGCTTGTTCTCCAGGGTAACAAGG
This sequence comes from Allostellaceae bacterium, assembly GCA_035935235.1. Lineage (GTDB taxonomy): Bacteria > Pseudomonadota > Alphaproteobacteria > ATCC43930 > CGMCC-115725 > DATARH01. Next base: position 8,869 of record DASYXG010000359.1, on the reverse strand, counting down.
CCGATGCCCTTTTGCTGCTCGGCCGGTTCGACGAGGCTAGGACGATCTACCTCGCCAACATGGACAAAAAGCTCGGCGACAAGCCGTTCCCGCAGGTGGTGCGAGAGGATTTCGACCAGCTGCGCAAATTCGGCATCGACACCCCTGACATGAAGCGCATCGAGGAACTGCTAACTGGCTAAACCGTCTCGGTGCCGCATTGACGACTTAAAGATATCTTTATATGTTCAATTAGCCTTTGCCCCATCGTCATGCCCTCCCGTGGATGGCCGGGACTGCGCCCGGCCATGACGGTGAAAGGGACGCCACAGGAGAGAAGCCGCATGCCCGAGTTCACCGATTACAAGGTCGCCGACATCGCCCTCGCCGATTGGGGCCGCAAGGAGATCGCGATCGCCGAGACCGAGATGCCGGGGCTGATGGCGCTTCGCGACGAGTTCGGCGCCTCGCAGCCGCTCAAGGGCGCGCGCATCATCGGCTGTCTGCACATGACGATCCAGACCGCGGTGTTGATCGAGACGCTGGTGCATCTCGGCGCCAGCGTGCGGTGGAGTTCGTGCAACATCTTCTCGACCCAGGACCAGGCCGCGGCGGCGATCGCGGCGCGCGGCATCGCCGTCTATGCCTGGAAGGGCGAGACCGAGGAAGAATACGAGTGGTGCATCGAGCAGACGCTGCGCGGGCCGAGCTATGGGCCGTATGAGGGCTGGCTGCCGAACATGGTGCTCGACGATGGCGGCGACGCGACCAAGCTCCTGCACGACCACCATCCCGATTTGCTGGCCAATGTCCGCGGCATCTCCGAAGAGACCACCACCGGGGTCCACCGGCTCTACGACATGATGCGGCGCGGCGAGCTCAAAGTGCCGGCGTTCAACGTCAATGACAGCGTCACCAAGTCGAAATTCGACAACCTCTACGGCGTGCGCGAGAGCCTTGTCGACGGCATCAAGCGGGCGACCGATGTGATGCTGGCCGGCAAGATCGCGGTCGTCGCCGGGTTTGGCGATGTCGGCAAGGGGTCGGCGGCGAGCCTGCGCAGCCAAGGCGCGCGCGTGCTGGTGACCGAGATCGACCCGATCTGCGCCCTACAGGCGGCGATGGAGGGCTATCAGGTGGTGACGATGGACGAGGCGGCGCCGATCGGTGACGTCTTTGTCACCGCGACTGGCAATATCGACGTCATCACCCTCGACCACATGCGGCAGATGCACGACCGCGCGATCGTCTGCAACATCGGCCATTTCGACAGCGAGATTCAGATCGCCTCGCTGCGCAATTACGTCTGGGAAGAGGTCAAACCGCAGGTCGACGAAGTGATCTTCCCCGACGGCAAGCGGCTGATCGTGTTGGCCAAGGGGCGGCTGGTCAATCTCGGCTGCGCCACCGGCCACCCAAGCTTTGTGATGAGCGCGTCGTTCACGAATCAAGTGCTGGCGCAAATCGAGCTGTGGTCGAATCACGGCAAATACGAGAACAAGGTCTACGTCCTGCCGAAACATCTGGACGAGAAAGTCGCCGCGCTGCACCTCGACAAACTTGGCGCCAAATTGACCAAGCTATCCACCGCGCAGGCGCAGTATCTCGGCATCGAGAACGCGGGGCCCTACAAGCCCGAGCATTACCGCTACTAGCGGGGACGACGATCGCGACTTGCTTTCGTTGAAAAAAGCCGGAGAATCTTGACGAATTCGATCGATTGGCGTTGGTTCCGGCGCCCGAGAGGCGGCACAGCGTGATCGTCATTGTCGCCCTGACCTGCCTTGCCGCAGTCGCCGCGTTGGGCGGACTGACATTCTATGCGCGGGCTCGGCTCGGCAGGGCCAATGCTCGACGCAACGCCGCGGAGCAGGCTCTCGCGGGGACGGAAGCGAACCTTGCCACGGCGCCCCTCGCCGGCTTCGTGTGGCGCCCCGGCGCCAGCGAGCCGGAGGGTATCGCCGGAGCCTCCGGTTCCTTTACCGACCTTCTCGCCGAGCTCGAACCGGATGCTGTCGCGCGGACCGGCGCCGCGATCGTCGATCTGCGCGTCGCCGGCACGGCGTTCGACCTGACCGCGCTGCGCCGCGACGGCGGCCTCCTCGCCCTCGCCGGGCGTCACAGCCAGAGCGGCGACGCGCTGTTATGGGTAACCGACATCACCGGCACCCGCGCCGCCGAGACGGCGCGACAGGCGAGTGAGGCGGCCGCGGCGGCGCTGCGCACGATGTTCGAGGCGATCCCGGTGCCGGTCTGGCGGCGCGACCGCAACCTCGCCCTCGTCGACTGCAACGCCGCCTACGCCGCCGCGCTCGACACCACGCGCGAAACGGTGCTCGCCGACCGCCGCGAGCTGGCACCGGCGAGCAGCCGCGGCAAGGCGCTCGAGCTGGCGCGCGCCGCCGCCGCCGGCGCGACCCGCACCGAGCGCCAGCATGTCGTCATCGGCGGATCGCGGCGGCTCCTCGAAATCACCGAGACCCCCGATCGTGACGGCGGCACGATTGGCTTTGCGATCGACCGTACCGATCTCGAGGACGCCGAGGCCGAACTGTCGCGTCACATCAACGCCCATGGCGAGGTGCTCGAAAGCATCCATGCCGCAGTGGCGATCTACGGCGCCGACAAGCGCCTCAAATTCTTCAATTCCGCCTTTGCCGGGCTGTGGGGGATCGAGACCGATTGGCTCGCCGGCGGGCCGTCGCTCGATGAGCTTCTGGAGCGGCTGCGCGAGCGCCGCCGCATCCCCGAGCTGGCTGATTTCCGTTCGTTCAAACGTCAGCAGATGGAGATGTTCACCTCGCTCATCGAGCCGCAGCAGGAGCTGCTGCATCTGCCCGACGACCGCACCCTGAGCCTGTCGGTGTCGCCGCACCCGCTGGGCGGGCTGATCTTCGTCTACGAGGACGTGACCGACCGACTCGCGCTCGAGCGCTCCTACAACACGCTGATCGAGGTGCAACGCGAGTCGCTCGACAATCTGTTCGAGAGTATCGCGGTGTTCGGCAGCGACGGCCGGCTCAAGCTCCATAACCCGGCCTACAGCACGATGTGGGGTCTCAGCGAAGCCGATCTCGCGGGCGAGCCGCATATCAGCGAGATTATCGAGAAGACCCGGGTCTTCTATGACGATGGCGGCGATTGGCCGGCGCTCAAGGAGCGGATTATCGCGCCGATCTCGGCCGGCGGCTTGGTCAGCGATCGCATCGACCGTCAGGACGGCACGGTACTCCAACTCGCGACGGTGCCCCTACCCGACGGCAATGTGCTGCTGAGCTATCAGGATGTGACCGACACCACTCGCGTGGAGCGGGCGCTGCGCGAGCGCAACGAGGCGCTCGAAACCGCGGGCCGCCTCAAGAGCGAATTCATCGCCAATGTCTCCTACGAGCTGCGCACGCCGTTGAACGCCATCATCGGCTTCGCCGAGATCCTGGCGAACGAGTATTTCGGCACCCTGACGCCGCGCCAGCTCGATTACAGCCGCGGCATCCTCGACAGCTCGCACCGGCTTCTGTCGCTGATCAACGATATCCTCGACCTGGCGACGATCGAGGCGGGGTACATGATGCTCGAAACCCATCCGGTCGAGATCGGCGGCATGCTCGAAGCCGTCATGACGCTGACGCGCGAGCGGGCGCGCAACCAGGACCTCAAGCTGTCGCTGCATTGCCCGGAAGGCCTCGGCACCATCGAAGCCGATGAGCGGCGGCTGAAGCAGGCTCTGTTCAACCTGATCTCGAACGCGATCAAGTTCACCCCGCCGGGCGGGGCGATCCGCCTCGAAGCCGAGCGCAAGAACGGCGAAATCATCCTGGCGGTGGCGGATACGGGGGTGGGGATACCGGCGGAGGACCAGGCGCGCGTCTTCGACAAATTCGAGCGCGGCGACCCGCAGCTCTACCAAAGCGGCGCCGGTCTTGGGCTATCGCTGGTCAAGAGCCTCATCGAGCTGCATGGCGGCCGGGTAACCATCGAATCAAGCTCGGACAAGGGCACGACGGTGCGCTGTCATCTGCCCATTGGCCATCGCCCCACCGCCGCGACCGTCGGCCTAGAAGCCGCCGCCGGGACGATCCACTAGCCGCCCGGCAGGCCCTTGGTCGTCGAGTATTCGAAGTGCAGCGCTTCGCCCGGATGGACCAGCGGATGGATCGCGTGCGCGGCGAGCGCCGCTTCGGCGAAGCCCGAGAGGATCAGCTTCAGCTTGCCGGGATAGGTCGCGATATCGCCGATGGCGAAGATGCCCGGGCGCGAGGTCGCGCAACTCGCCGGGTCAACGGCGACGCGGTTGTCGTCAAAGACGAGATGCCAATGCGCCAGCGGCCCGAGCTTGGTCGCCAGCCCGAAAAACGGCAGCAGGCAATCAGCTTCGAGCCGACGCTCGTTGCCGGCGAGGTCGGCGACGACCACGGCCGAAAGCCGGCCGCCCGCGCCTTCCAGGCCAGCCAGCTGATAAGGGATCACCAGCTCGACCTTGCCGCTTCGGGCAAGCTGGTGCAGCCGGGTCAGCGATTGCGGAGCAGCGCGGAACCGATCGCGGCGATGCACGACCATCACCCGCTCGGCCAATTCGGCCAACGACAGCGCCCAGTCGACCGCCGAATCGCCACCGCCGGCGATGACGACGCGCTTGCCGCGGAAATCTTCGCGCCGCCGCACCAGGTAGAAAACACTGGTGCCCTCGAACGCCTCGATGCCGGCGAGGGGCGGGCGATTCGGCCCGAACGCACCACCGCCGGCGGCGATCACCACCGCGCGCGCCGCAACTTGGACGCCCGCGGCATTGGTGACGACGAAGCCACCGGGGGCTTCGTCGAGCCCTGTTACGGGCTGACCGAGATGATAGGTCGGCGCGAATGGCGCCCCCTGCTCGACCAGCCGGTCGACGAGCATTCCAGCGTCGATCCGCGGGTAGCCGGGAATGTCGTAGATCGGCTTTTCCGGGTAGAGCGCGGCGCATTGCCCGCCCGGCACGTCAAGCGCGTCGAAGACGTGGCAGCGCATCTCCAGCATGCCGCATTCGAACACGGCGAACAGCCCGACCGGACCGGCGCCGATGATCGCCACGTCGGTATGCTGGAGGGGTGTATCCATCGCTCCAGAGTAGCGCATATCGGCGCTTGTCGCCGCCTCCGCGCTGGGGATACAAGGCGAGGGTGATCGTCATCGATCTGCCTAACGAAAAGGCGACCGCCGCGTTCGCCGCGCGGCTTGCCGCGCTCGCGGCGCGGGGCGACGTGATTGCATTAAAGGGCGAGCTCGGCGCCGGCAAGACCACCCTCGCCCGCGCCTTTATCCGCGCCCGCGGCGGTGACGAAACCGTGCCGAGCCCGACCTTCACTCTGGTTCAGGTCTACGAACTGACCGGCGGCGCGATTTGGCATTTCGACCTCTGCCGGCTGCGCCAGCCCGAGGAAGCCTGGGAGCTGGGCATCGAGGACGCCTTTCGCGACGGGATTTCGCTGATCGAATGGCCCGAGCGGCTAGGGACGCTGATGCCGGCTCGGCGGCTGGAAATCGCGCTCGATTTCGGCCCAACATCGACGGCCCGACGCGCCCGCCTTTCCGGCGGCGACGATTGGGCGGCACGACTCGCTCGTATCGAAGTGAAGGCGTGATGGACGGCGAGCGCGATCGGGCGATTTCAGCATTCCTAGCCGGCGCGGGCTGGTCTGGCGGCGCGCCCAAGCCGCTCGCCGCCGACGCCTCGTTCCGCCGCTATTTCCGGCTTGCCGAGAGCGATCGCCGCGCGGTGTTGATGGACGCACCGCCGCCGCACGAGGATGTCCGGCCCTATGTTCATGTTGCCGGGCTGCTGCGGGGATACGGCCTCAGCGCACCGGAGATCTATGCCGAGGACCGCGAGCAAGGGCTGCTGCTGATCGAGGATTTCGGCGACGACACCTACACACGGCTGCTCGCCGATGGCGGCGACGAGGCGGCGCTCTATGCGCTGGCGATCGATACGCTGGTCGCCTTGCAGAACGCCGTTACCGCGCCGCCCGACCTGCCGCCCTATGACGAGGCGGTGCTGATCGGGGAGGCGGCGCTGCTGACCGACTGGTACGCGCCCGCGGTCCTTGGCGCTCCGCTGCCGCCGGGTGTGCGCGACGAATACGTGGCCCTATGGCGCGAAGTGCTGCCGCTCGCCGCGCTGCCGAGCCCGACCTTGGTGCTGCGCGACTACCACGTCGACAATCTGATGTTGCTGCCTGGGCGCGCCGGCGTGCGTGGCTGCGGTCTGCTCGACTTTCAGGACGCGCTTTGCGGTCCGGCGAGCTACGACCTCGTCTCGCTGCTCGAAGACGCCCGCCGCGACGTGCCGCCGGTGCTGCGCGAGGCGATGATCGCGCGTTACCTCGCCGCGCGGCCCGAGCTCGACGTCGTCGCCTTTCGGCGTTCGGCGGCGATCCTCGCGGCGCAGCGCAACGCCAAGATCATCGGCATCTTCACCCGGCTGTGGCGGCGCGACGGCAAGCCGCAATATCTCGGCCACATCCCGCGCGTCTGGCGGCTGCTGGAGGGCGATTTGCAGGAGCCGGCCTTGCACGGCATCGCCCGCTGGTTCGACCGCCACCTGCCCCCGCGTCTCCGCCGCGCGCCCGACCGGCGCAGCGCCGCGTGAAGAGCGCGCCCAAATCGGCGATGGTGCTTGCCGCCGGGCTCGGCAAGCGCCTGCGCCCGATCACCGACGGCATGCCGAAGCCGCTCGTCGAGGTCGCCGGCCGGCCCCTGATTCTCCACGCCCTCGATCGGCTCGGGCTGGCCGGGGTCGAGCGCGCCGTCGTCAACCTGCACTACAAACCCGAAATGATCGAGGCGGCGCTGTCCGACCGCGTCCACCCGCGCATCGAATATTCCCGGGAGACCGAGCTGCTCGAGACCGGCGGTGGTGTAAAGCAAGCACTCCCGCTCCTCGGCGAGACATTCTTCGCGCTCAACGGCGACGTGTTCTGGCTCGATGGGCTTGTGCCCGCGCTGACGCGGCTCTCGCAATACTTTGATCAGAAACGAATGGACGCGCTTCTGCTCATGCAGCGGACGGTTTGGGCGACCGGCTATGAGGGACTTGGCGACTATTTCATCGACCCGCTCGGCGCCCCGCGCCGGCGCGGCGAGCGCGAGATCGCCCCGTATATCTTCGCCGGCATCCAAATCTTGCACCGGCGGCTGTTCGAGGGGGTCGACGATACTGTTTTCTCGCTGAAGAAACTCTACGACCGCGCCGAGGATGCCGGGAGGCTCGGCGCGATCGTCCATGACGGCGAGTGGTTTCACGTCGGCACGCCGGAAGGTCTCGAGGCGACGCGCAAGCGCCTCGCCTCTCACCGCATCGAGCGCTAGGGTCGCGTGCATCCGCGCGTCTTCACGATAGCAGCGGACCGGCCCTTCCTTGCGACCTTGGCGCGCGGGTTGGTGGCGATGGCCGGCGGCGACCCGCTGCGCCTCGCGCGAATGACGGTGCTGCTGCCGACACGGCGCGCGGCGCGCAGCCTGCGCGAAGCCTTCTTGCGGCTCACCGGCGAGGGCAGCGACCCCGGCGCGCCGTTGCTGCTGCCGCGGATGCGCCCGATCGGCGATCTCGACGCCGACGAACTCGAATTCGGCGCCGGCGACGAAACGTTGACGATCCCACCGGCGATCCCCGAATTGCGGCGGCGGTTACTGCTGACCCGGCTGGTGATGGAGTGGAGCGAGGGGCATGACGACCCGCCGTTGCCGCCCGGCCAGGCCGCCGCGCTCGCGGGCGCGCTGGCCCGGCTGATCGACGCCGCCGCGATCGAGGGCGCCAGCTTCGCCGATCTGGCGAAGCTCGCGCCGCTCGATCTTGCCGAGCACTGGCAGGTGGTGTTGCGGTTTCTCGACATCCTGCCGACCCAATGGCCGAAGGTGCTCGATGCCGAAGGTGGGCTCGATGCCGCCGAGCGGCGCAAGCAGCTGCTGCTGCGCCAAGCCGCGGAATGGCGCCGCGCGCCACCGGCCGCTCCCGTCATCGCCGCGGGCCTTACCGGCGGCATCCCGGCATTGAATGAGCTGATCGGGGTCGTCGCCGGGCTCGAACAAGGCACGGTGATCCTCCCTGGGCTCGACCGCAACGCGGCCCCGGGTACCTGGCTCGCGATCGCCGAGGACCCGGCGCACCCGCAATATCTGCTGGCCGGACTGCTGCATGCGCTCGACGTCACGGCAGACGATGTCCGCGATTGGGAGTTCGCGGCGCCAGCGGGACGCGAGGCGCGGTTGCGCCTCGTCTCGCAGGCGTTGCTGCCGGCCCATCTCACGCACGCCTGGCGCGACCTGCGTCCGGAGCCGGACGGCGCGCTCGCCGGGCTCGGCCGCTATGACTGCCCGAGCCCGCAAGACGAGGCGATGACGATCGCGCTATTGCTGCGCCGCAAGCTCGAAACGCCCGGGGCGACCGCGTCCCTCGTCACTCCCGATCGCGAGCTCGCCCGCCGCGTTGCCGCCGAGCTGCGGCGCTGGGGGATCGACATCGACGATTCCGCCGGGTTGCCGCTAAGCCTGACTCCGCCCGGCGCATTTCTGCGACTGGTGCTCGAAATGGCCGAGAGCGAGTTGGCGCCGGTGCCGCTGCTGGCCGCGCTCAAGCATCCGTTGGCGGCCGGCGGGCTCGCCGCGGCGGAATTTCGCGATCTGGCACGCCAGCTGGAGCGGGCGATCCGTGGGCCGCGGCCGGCACCAGGTGTAGCCGGGCTGCGCAACGCGCTCGGGAAGGAGCGAGAGCTGCTTCGCTTTGTCGATCGGCTTGAAAACTGTCTCGGCGAGCTGCCGCGCCTGCTTGCGGACGACGAGGCAAGCATCGCCGAACTGGCGACCGCGCATATCGCCGCGGCCGAGCGTCTCGCCGCCAGCGACACGGAAAGCG
>DASYXG010000358.1:0-7731 GCA_035935235.1 Allostellaceae bacterium | reverse complement strand
CCGGCGCCACCTCGCCCGAGCAATTGGAGGACAATGTTCACGCCGCCGATTGGGCGCTCAGCGCCGAAGAGATGGACGAGATCGATCGGCTGACGGCAAACTGACCCATCGGTTCACAGGAGGCTCACCATGGATATTCGACTGGACGGCAAAAGCGCGATCGTCACCGGCGGCAGCAAGGGGCTGGGCCTGGCGATCGCCAAGGAATACGCGGCCTCGGGCGCCGATGTGGCGATCTTGGCGCGCGATCAGGCCTCGCTGAACGATGCCAAGGTGGCGATCCAGGCGATGGGCGGCAAAGGTAAGGTGCTCGCGATCAGTTGCGACGTGTCAAAAGCGGCAGCGATCGAGGCGGCCTGCGCGCAGTGCAACAGTGAGTTCGGCAAGGTCGACATCTTCGTCAATAATGCCGGCCAGTCGACGCGCGGGCCTTCGGAGACCATCACCGACGCGCAGTGGCAAGCCGACCTCGACCTCAAGTTGTTCGCGCAGATCCGCTTCTGCCGCATCCTGATGCCGCAGATGAAGGCGCGCAAATGGGGCCGCATCATCAGCGTCCTCAATATCGGCGCTAAGGCGCCGGGCGCCGACAGTGCTCCGACGTCGGTCAGCCGCGCGGCGCAGATGGCCCTGACCAAGGCGATGTCGATGGAAGGCGCGCCGCACAACGTGCTGGTCAACTCGCTGCATGTCGGCGTCATCGTCAGCGACCAGATCAAGCGCCGGTTCGACCGCGATCGGCCGAACGTCAGCTTCGAGCAATACGTTGCCGATGCTGGCAAGGCCGTGCCGATGGGGCGCATGGGCAAGGCCGAGGAATTCGCCAATGTCGCGACCTTCCTCGCTTCCGACGCGGCAGGCTATGTCACCGGCTGCGCCATCAACGTCGATGGCGGCCGCTCACCGGTCGTGTAGCTCATCGTGCGGTCATGGAGCGCGCGGCGTTTTCTCTCGGTTCCGGGCTCTCCATGGCGCAGCTGCACTCGACCCGGCGATGTTAGCGACGAGCGGTCATGAAAAATGTTCGTGTTGTGTTCTTGACGTCAGTCCGGATCGAATTATGGGAATTATATACTTTACTCCCGCCACGAAATCGGCGATAATCCCTTCCAGTTGAAGGGGCTACGCCATGAGCAAGAGCACGATTTCGACTTTCCAGCTTTTCGAGTTGGTGCCCGACGCCGAAACGGCGCGGTTATGGTTTGAGAGTCGCCTGTGGCCGAACGGCCCTCGCTGTCCGGTCTGTGGCCTTGGCGAGCGCATCACGACGCGCAAGGGTGGCTTCTACCGTTGCAACCAATGCCAGGAGGACTTCACCGTCCGCACTGGTACGGTCATGGAGCGGTCGCACATTCCGCTGCACAAGTGGGTCTACGCGATGTACCTCGTCGTGACGGCGCGGAAGGGCATCTCGTCCATGCAACTCGCCAAGGAGATCGGCATCACCCAGAAGTCGGCGTGGTTCATGCTCGGGCGGCTGCGCGAGGCGTGCGGCAAGGACTTCGGCAAGCTCAGCGGGATCGTCGAGATCGACGAGGCGTATATTGGCGGTCTCTCGAAGAACATGCACAAGAGCGCCCGCCAGCGTCAAAACATGAAGCCCGGCCCAGCCAATAAGACCGTGGTGCTGGGCATGCGTGAGCGCGCCGGTCGTACGAAGGCCCAAGTGGTATCGGGCAGCGATGGGGCCACGCTTTTCCCGACGATTTACAAGGCCGTTGAAGCTGGTTCGACAATCCACACCGACGAATGGGGCGGATACCGAGGTCTCGGTTGGTCGTTCAAGCACGAGACGGTCAACCACAAGCAAGGCGAGTACGTCCGCGACGGCGTGACGACAAACAGCGTCGAAGCGGTATGGGCGGTGCTGCAACGCGGCATCTACGGCACCTACCATCACGTCAGCGAAAAGCACCTTGATCGTTACCTCAACGAGTTCACTTTTCGGCTCAACGAGGGCAATGTGGAGCGGCACACCCTGCAACGGCTGGACAGCTTCGCGGACGGCGTTGCGGGCAAGCGGCTCACCTACAAGGCGCTGATCCATTGACCGAGATACCAAAGCTCCCCAAGGAACTGGAGGCCATCGCCGACAAGGTGCTGGCCTACCGTCCGAAGGCCGCAAAGGCCAAGGCTGCGAAGAAGCGAAAGAAGGCAGCACGCAAGAAACGGCTGGCATAGCTCTATTTCTTTGCATCGCGATCTTCCCATTGCTGAACAAACGAGAAATCGCGTTGCGTAAGAATAAGAGGAAATGAATTTCCGTTTACGTTGCCGGGAGATATCATAAAATAGTAATGCTGCTCATTACCGTCATCATCGACGATCAGGATACGAGCGCCCGCTTTATTACTGACATTAGCCAAGTGTGGTTCGTCGTTAAAATTTCCCCAATAAAAAATATACCCGCTGCCATGTGGGTTATCTTCTCTATACATAATGGGATATTGCACGTGATCGTCGCGCACATAATCCGAAATTTCGGCAATCTTCACCCGGATACCAGCGGTAGCGATCCCCGGCATCTGTTGATATTCAACAAAAAAAACGCAGATGGCGACCTGTCTTTATAAATTGCCCATCATACAAAACAGCAGGTTGACGGCCCGGCTTATTATTGAATCCATCTTGCACGACCTGTGTTTTCATAAATAAATCTGGCGGCTGGGCATTGACGGTCTGAGATAATGAGGTTCCTTTAAGACCAGCAAGAACTGCTTTAGCAATCTCGTCTGTGGATGAGGTTGCGGCAATTTTCTGTGACCATATTTGTGGAGCAAGTATTATCAAAACTACGGCGACCCACACGGCAGGGTTCAAGGCTACCGCTCGCGCCGCTTCGGCTATTCTCTGGGGTAACCATTCCCGTCGCTGCCAGAGGGTCAATGCAATCCCTCCGAGCGCGAAACACAGAACAAGATCAACCCCGGAAACAAGCGCGTCCTGGAAATTACGACTAACGATCCATGAATTAAAATAGACGATCGCCTCAAACCCACAGGCAAAGGCAAGCACGGCCCACAGAATTGCCACCGACATCGCAAAAAACCCCGTAGGTGGCTCATCGCCATGGCCCGGAAGGGATGCGTCTGAAGGTAGCGATGATGGCATTGGCTCAGGCGGCATAGTGGTGCCCCGCAACGCCTTATCCAAAGCCATTTCCTGCTTCTTGCGCACGGCATATTCAGCCATGTGGTTATCAGCAGGCGGCATTGTTTGAGGATCAAACAGGCGGGCGCTCGCGCTTTCTGTCGGCGTTCCTTGTGGAGTCCACCTACGCGGCTCTTTTTCCCTCGCCATGCGTCAGATAGTCCTCGGCTTTTCGACGCCGAGGATACCAGATTTTTCGGGGTAAGGGAGGCAAGTATATAATTCCCCGAATTATCTGATTCAATTAAATGGCACTAGCGCGTCCGGCGCCCGCCTAATCGAGGCTGAGGTACTTCTCTTCCAACGCTCGCCAGGCCGCGGTACCGACGGCAATCTCGCGTTCCTGGAAGGTGCAGAGCTCGGGTTCGATGCGGGTGGTGTGGCCGTCCTCCTTGAGCACAGCGAGGACGCGCTGGGCGGCGCGGATCGCGGCGCGGTGGGTCTGCGACGGATATATGCCGAGGCGGAAGCCCATTTCCTCGAGCTCGGCGGCCGACTGCATCGGTGTCTTGCCGCCCTCGAATACGTTGACCAGGTTCGGCCCGTTGACGCTGCGGCCGACAATGCGCAGCTCCTCGACCGTTTGCGGCGCCTCGACAAAGCCGACATCGGCGCCGGCCTCGAGATAGGCGTTGACCCGATCGATCGCCGCGTTGAGGCCCTCGACGGCGCGCGCGTCGGAGCGGGCGATAATGACCATCTCAGGATCGCGCCGCGTGTCGACCGCCGCCTTGATCTTGCCGACCATCTCGGTCTTGGGGATCACCTCCTTACCCTCGTAATGGCCGCATTTCTTGGGCGCGACCTGGTCCTCGATGTGAAACCCGGCGACCCCCGATTTCTCGTATTCGCGAACGGTGCGGATGACGTTGATCGCGTTGCCATAGCCGGTATCGGCGTCGGCGATCACCGGAATGCCGACCGCCTCGACGGTGAGGCCGATGAAATGCACGTTCTCGACCACGGTCAGGAGGCCCAGATCGGGATAGCCGCTGGCGCGCGAAAACCCGCCGCCGGTGAGGTACACCGCATCGAATCCGGCTGCCTCGACGAGGCGCGCGGTCAGCGTGTCGTAGGCGCCCGGCACTATCGTGTAGCCCCCGCGGGCGATGAGTTGCCGCAGCTGCCGACGTGGGGTCATGGGGCCCTCCCTTCGCAAAGTGATGGGGCGAGGGGAGCGCTGTTAGCCGGCCGCTGTCAACCTGGCGTTAAGCAAACTTAGCGTAGGGTTGTGGCTTCGGATTTCCAGCTCGGTCAGGCCGATGAAATCGCTCATTCCCGCTCTCCTCAGCGCTCTCGTTCTGTTCCCCGTGTCCACCTGGGCTGACGATGCACCGCAAGGCCCGGGTTGCGGCGTTGTCTCGGGCGCTCTGATCTCGCAGGACCAAGGTCAGGTGATGATCAATTGCGTTGGGGTCAGCGAGGAATTCGGCAGCCAGCTTGCCGGCATACTTACCTATGTGCTGCAGCACCGGCTCGATCCTCAGATCGTCGTCGCCAAGCTCGACGAGATCGAGGGAGTGCCGGCGGACGACACGCCGCGCACACTCAGCGCCGATCAGGCTCAGACGATTGTGCAAGCTCTCGTCGGAAAGCCGAGCGCGACGATCGCAATCCTCGCCAACCCCGGCGGTACAGACGCCGGCGACTATGCGCTTGCCATCGCCACCAAGCTGCAGATCGCCGGGTGGCAGATCGAGGGCAGCCAGATCCGCCGCGCCGCGCCGCAAAACCTCGCCGATATCACCGGCATGGCGCTGGTCGTGCACGATGAAAAATCGCCGCCCGAGTCCGCACTGCAGCTGAAGCGGGCGATGGCAACGGCGAAGATTTTCTTGCCCATCATCTCCGACCCAAGCCTTGCCAAAGATGCCGAGCTGCTATGGATCGGCAAGCGCCCGGATTTCAACGCGAAAGGCTGAGCGCGGCCTCTTCCGCCAAAGCTTTCCGGTCGATCTTGTTGGTGCCGGTCAGCGGCAATTCGGCCTTGAAGAAGACCCGGCGCGGATGCTGCACCGGTGGCGCGTTCGCCAAGGCAAATTGCTTGATCTCCGCCTCGTCGGCCGCGGCGCCGGACCGCAGCACGATGAAGGCGATCGGGATCATTCCGCGTTCCTCGTCAACAAGTGGGACGACGCTCGCCTGGTGCACGGCAGGATAGCGCTCCAGCAGCGCCTCGACCTCCCCCGGATAGACGTTTTCGCCCGAGCAGACGAACATGTCGTCAGCGCGGCCGACAAAGAAATAGAAGCCGTTTGCGGTGCGCCGCATCACATCGCCGGTCCAATACCAGCCGTCGTGCAAGACCTTCTCCGTCGCTTCGGGCAGGTTTGCATAGCCCAGCATCACCGCGGGGCAGCGTACCTCGAGCACGCCCTCGTCCGGGTTGGCGCCACCGACAAGGCGCACCTCGTTGCCGGGAAGCGGATAGCCGAGCGACAAATCCGGGGTCGGCAGGCCTCCGGGATGCGGGCCAAAGGTCGAGGGACCGTGCTCCGTCGTGCCGTAACCCATGACGATCCGCGCGCCGGGCAGCGCGGCGCGCGCCTTGTCCCACAGCGCCTGTGTCTGCGGCGCCGAACCCATCGTCAGCCGCTTGACCGATGAAAGGTCAGCGACCGTGAGCCGGGCTTCTTCCTTGACGACGCGGGCAATCATCGTCGGCACCGAGGTGAGTGCGGTGCAACGAAAACGCACCGCCGCGTCGACGTAGCTCTCCGGCGTGAAGCTCGGCAGCAGCACTAGGGTCGCGCCGGCCATCAGCGCGGTCTTCGATGCGAACAGCGCATTCATATGATAGAGCGGCGCCGCAACCAGGAAACGATCGCCGGCGGGGTCGGCGAAGGTGGCGATGCGAGCGCGGAGCGCCCAGAGTTGGCCCGCATGCGACAACCGCACGCCTTTCGGCCGTCCGGTCGAGCCGGAGGTGTAGAGGATCATCGCCTCGTCATTTGGCTCCGATCGAGCGGCTGGCAACTTAGTGCCCCCCTCGGCGGGCAAGACCAACGGCTCGGCGTCGAGCCGTTTGCGGTCAGCAAAGACCAGCGCGGCTTCGCTGTCGGCGATGATGAAATCGATCGTCGCTTCGGGCAGCCGCGTGTTGATCGGCACCGCAACGAGCCCGGCACGCATGATACCGAGGTAGGTGATCAGGTATTCGGCCGAATTGGCGCCGAGCAGGGCGACGCGCGCGCCCGGCATAAATCCGCCGGAGGTCAGATCGCGGGCAACCGCGGCGGCGGCGCGGTCGAGCGCGCCATAGCTGAACTCGCGGTAGGAGCCGTCGGCGGTGACCGCGATCAGCGCGGTCTTGTCGGGCTGCGCCTCGGGGTCGAAGAGGCCCCCGAGATTGACGGGTTCGAAGCTCACGGCACCACGATGATCTTGCCGAATACGGCGCGATCCTCGAGCAGGCTGATCGCTTCGCTTCCTTTGTCGAGCGGCAGCACGCGGTCAATTACCGGCACGAGTTTGCGACTGGCGGCGAGCCGCAGCAGCGCTTCGAGGTCGCCGCGGGCCCAGCTGTTCGAGCCGACAATGCGCAATTCGAAGGTCCAGATGTAACGGAGGTCTTCACTCGGGGAGAAGCCGGCGGTGGCGCCGCAGACGAGGATGCGCCCGCCGCGTTTCACGACCCGCAGCGAGGGAATCCAGGTGTCGCCGCCGGTGTAGTTCACCACGACATCGACGCCGCCCTCATAGCTGCGGCGCTGCGGGCGGCCGTAGCGGTCGTGGATTTCACGAACGAAATCGCTCTTGGTGTAGTCGATCACATGATCGGCGCCCAGCGCCTTGAGGCGCGCCTCATCGGTGCTGGCGGCGGCGATGACCTCGCCGCCGGCCAGTTTTGCCAGCATCACCGCCGCGGTGCCGACTCCGCCGCTGGCGCCCAGCACGAGCACCTTCTGACCCGGCTCGATCGGACCGTTGGTCGTCATCATGCGGTGCGCGGTGCCGTAGGCTACCGGTATCGCCGCCGCTTCCTCGAAGCTGACGCCGTCCGGAATGGCAATCAGCTGTCGCGACGAGACCGTGCAGTATTCTGCCAGCCCGCCGTCGCGCATCTCGCCCATGAGACCGACGCCGGGGTAGATCGGGTCGATCAGGACCTTCGCGCCGACCTGCCAGCCGATAACGCCGGGGCCGAGCGCGGCGATCTCTCCAGCGATGTCCAGCCCGGGCACGACCGGCAGTGGCACCTTGATCCCCGGCATGCCGCGGCGGGTGAAGACGTCGTGGTAGTTGAGCGAGCAGGCGCGCACCTGGATCAGCGCCTCGCCCTCGCTGGGTTTCGGCTCGGGATAATTGGGTTCGAGGCTGATTGCCTCGGGTCCGCCATGGGCGTGCAGGACGATGGCGCGCATTGTTGCTCCACTCGACAGTCGCTCGCCCACGATACAGGATCGTCGCCTCGCTTGCAGGGAGGCAGCGCCATGACATTGCGACTAAGGCGGGTTGTTACCGGCCACGACAAGAGTGGTAAGGCCGTCATCACCATCGATGAAATCTGCACCCCCGTCTCGCCGCGCCCGGGTGTTTCGGCCTGCGTGGCCTGGACCAGCGAAGGCTTTCCAGTCAGCA
>DASYXG010000357.1:0-1788 GCA_035935235.1 Allostellaceae bacterium | reverse complement strand
CGGGCTCCAGGCGCAATTGACGTCGACCATCAGCTTGGCTTGCGGCCCCAGCGCCTTGCGGACCGCGGCGATACGGGCGAGGTCCTCCGACGGATCGACCTCGCAGAATTCCGCCTGTCCGGTCACCTGGCGCAGATGCGTGCCGGTCGAGGGGTTGCGGCCGATCTTCATCTTCATTCCCTTGAAGCCGCGGGCGCGGTATCCTTCGGCCTCGGCGGCGATGCCCTCTACTCCCTTGCCCTCCTGGTAGAAGCCGCCGCTGGCATAGGCCTCGACCCGGTCGCGGCAGGCGCCGAGCAGCTTGTAGACCGGCAGCCCCGCGACCTTGCCGGCGATATCCCACAGCGCGATGTCGATGCCGCTAATCGCATTCATGACGGTGCCGCGGCGGCCGTATTGCCGGGTTCGCACCGCCATCTTCTGCCACAGACCTTCGATCATCAGCGGGTCTTCGCCGATGAGCAGCGGTTTCAAATCCCTCTCGATGCAGGTCGCGGTGACGCCGCCGCCGGGACCCGCCTCGCCGATCCCTATCGTGCCGTCATCGGTCTCGATTTCGACTAGGAGCGCGCCGCGCCGAGCCTGGACGCCCGAGGCGCTGGCGTAAGGCGGGTCGCATTTATAGGTGAGCGCAATGGTGCGGATGTCCTTGATCTTCATCGCTAGTCTCCGATCACCGCCATCAAATCACACTGGATTTGCATCGGCGGGGTGAAGTCGCCGCTGGCGACCGTGTGCCGCGCCGGACGCGAATGCGGGTCGGGAAACATCTCGACCCAATATTTGTTCAGGGTCGGGCGCAACGCGCGGTCGGTAATCCAGACGGTCATCTTGATGATGTCGTCCGGCGTGCCGCCGGCGGTCTCGATGACCCGGCGGACATTGGCGAACATCGCCGCGCACTGGGCGTCGAGGTCTTCCGATACCGCGCCGGTCGCCGGATCAGCGCCGGAAATCGCGCCTGACACGACAAACGGTCCGCGCCGGCTGGCGCTGGGAATCGGATTGACATGCCGCGCCCCGGCTACATCGATGCTGCGCCGCTTTTCCATGATCGCGTCCTCCCGCCGAACTCGCGGCGATGATAGGGACGCGATGTTAGGGCGGCAACTCAGGCGGCGGCAAAGCTACGGCGTAATCGTGATGTCGCCGATCATTCCGGCCCAATCGTGGTCAGAACAGATGAGCCTGTATTTGCCTGGCTGCCGCGCGACGAAATAGAGGTCTTTCTGTTCGCCCGGCTCGATGACGATCTCGGTCAGATCGGAGTTGACGACCTTCGGGTCGCGAATGCGGATTGCCTTGAAGAACTCGGGCGCGGTGAACTCGTGCTGCTCCCTGCCCTGGTTGTCGAGATGCAAGCGATAGGCGACGCCCTCGCGGAACGTAAGGGTTTTCGGCCTAAACGCATACTCGACGGTGACGACGGTGACGGTCTGCGCCGTCGACCAATCCTCGGCAAGGCCTCGGGTGGTCGATATACCGGCGAGCAGTATGGCGGCAAGCGCCGCCCGCCAACTCGCCACGAATCCCGAGCCTGTCATCACCCGGCACATACAAGAAGGCTGGCCGCGCACCAAGTCCCGATTGCGTGAATAAAAACAGGGCGGCCCGAAGGCCGCCCTGCCTGGTTTGACGAGTGAGATGTCGCCGTTTACGGGGTGACGATCTCGACGCGGCGGTTCTGCGGCTCGCGCACGCCATTCGCCGTCGGCACCCGGTTGTCGTTCTCACCGCGGCCGGAGACCACCATCTGCGCCGGCGGAACGCCCAGAGCCGCCAACGCCT
>DASYXG010000356.1:0-5262 GCA_035935235.1 Allostellaceae bacterium | reverse complement strand
GCAAAGCCGTAGCGCCGCGCCGCCGCTTCCATCGCGGCGACACCTTCCGGGACAACTTCCTTGCCGATACCGTCGCCGGCGATGACGGCAACCCGATAGTTCTTGGCCATATGCTCCTCGCTACAGCCGGAAATCCCGGCTGCTACTTATCGAAGTTGAAAATATCCGCGGCCAGCTTCCACGTTGTCCCGCTACGGCGCCAAACGACGACGTATTTGCCGGAGACGTCCTGCGGTGGACTGGCCTTCGTCTTCATGGTGACAGTACCGATCTCGTAAGCCATCACCTCGCCCATCGTGTGCACCTCCACGGTGGTGACCTTGGGGTCGCTGAAATCCTTCATCACCCCGGCCCAGAGATCCTTGATCGCGGTCGCGCCTTTGACCATCGGTCCGCCCTGCGGCAGCACCGTGGCGTCGTCGGTGTACATGGCGGCGATCGCCGCAGCATCGCCCTTGTTGAAGGCGGCGACCCAGGCCTCGTTCAGCTTGTCGATCGTCGCCTTCGTCTGCGCCATCCCGGCCGAGGCGTAAAACACCAGCCCGGCGGCCAGCAGCAAGATGCGAGTCATGGCGTCCCCCAATATTCTTGGCAGGCCGATCTTCCCGCGCTTTCGCGCGGCCGGCAACGCCCGATGTCGCTCGGCTCAAATGTTGATCGTGCCGGTCATCACCGGCACGCACCGGCCGCCAATCCGCGTCTCGACGACATTGCCTCCGCGCTTCTCAGCCGAGGCTTCGAGTAGACTCGGCCGGCCCATCTCGACACCCTGGGCGATGCGCAAGCCCAGCGATAGATCAGGCTTCGGATCGAGGCTCGCCAAGAGCCCAACGAGCGCGACATTGGCGCTGCCGGTCGCCGGGTCTTCCGGCACGCCGTGCAACGGCGCGAACATCCGCGATCGAATATCGATATCGTCATTGCCATCGCGCAGGTAGAGATGGATACCGGTCGCGCCATCGACCGGAAAATGCCGGGCGAAGATATCGCCGCGCGGCTGCGCCGCCTCCAACGCCTGTCGAGTCTTCACCTCCGCGAAGATAAAGACCGTGCCGCATCCGGCGACACAAGGGAGGTGGCGTTCCGTCTCGATGTCACCCGGTTCCAGCCCGCATGCCGCCGCGACGATGTCCGCGGAGACATCCTCACCCCGCTTCAGCAACTGCGGCGCGGTCAGCCGGGCGCCGACGATCGCGCCGCCGTCGTGTAGTAAGTCGAGCGGCACCAGCCCGGCCTTTTCCTCGAATAGCAAGGTATCTCCGGCATTCCCGCGCCGCCCGACGACGAACGCGGTCCCAACATTGGGATGGCCGGCAAACGGCATCTCGAACTTCGGGGTGAAAATCCGCACTTCGGCGGTATGCGATCGATCCTTCGGTGGCAGGACGAAGGTCGTCTCGGAGAGGTTGAACTCATTGGCGATCGCCTGCATCTGTGCGGCGCTCAATCCGGCCGCATTCGGGATCACGGCCAGCGGATTGCCGCCAAATCGGCGCTCGGTAAAGACATCGACGGTGACGAATTCGACCTGCATGGCGAAGCCCTCCTCAACATCGGTAATTAGCTAATTCCCTAATTTACAACAAACACATTTGACTGACCGACAAACGCTCTCCCGATGATGCTAGGTGGTTGACAGCGGATGGGCGTGGTCGAGCGGGCCGTGGCCGCGGCCGAAGCCTGGGGCCGAGGCGATGGCGCGCTGGACATAGTCGCGGGCGCGCTCGACCGCAGCTTCGACGGTCATCCCCTGCGCCAGCCCAGCGGCGATCGCCGAGGCCAACGTGCAACCCGTGCCATGAGTGTGGCGGCTGTCGAGGCGCTTGCTCTGCCACTCGCGAATGCCGGCCTCGGTCACCAACAGATCGTGCACCATGTCGCCCGGCAGGTGCCCGCCCTTTAGAAGCACGGCGCGGCAGCCAAGGCCGAGCAGCGCCCGCGCCACCTCGCGCATCGCCGCCAAGTCGCCGATCCGGCGGCCGCTCAGGATTTCCGCCTCGGGCAGGTTCGGAGTCAACACCGCGGCGCGCGGCGCGAGACGACGCTTCAGGGTCTCGATCGCATCGGTCTGGATCAGCGGCGCGCCGCCTTTCGCCACCATCACCGGGTCGAGCACCAGCGGCACCGAAGCAGCGTGCTCCTCAAGCACCGCGGTCACGGCTTCGATTACCGGCGCGTCATGCAGCATGCCGGTCTTGATCGCGTCGGCGCCGATATCGTCGAGCACGACCTCCATCTGCTGACGGATGAAGGCGGGGTCGATCGGCAGCACGCCGAAAACGCCCTCGGTATTCTGCGCGGTCAGCGCGGTGATCGCGGTCATCGCGAAGGCGCCGAGCATCGTCACGGTCTTGATGTCGGCTTGAATGCCGGCGCCGCCGCCGGAATCCGAACCGGCGACGATCAGTACCCTGCCCTTCACTCCGCCGCCTGGGAGCCCGAGCGCGCGTCCTCGGCGCCGTGCGACGTGGCGAGGATCGCGTCGCAGACATCGCCGACGACCTGAGCGAGGAGGTCTTCGTCCTCGCCCTGGGCCATGACCCGGATCACCGGCTCGGTGCCGGATGCGCGAATAAGCAGGCGGCCGGCGCTGCCGAGCCGCGCCTCGGCAGCGGTGACCGCGCGCTTGACCCGGGTGGTCTCGAGCGGCCGCCCTTCGCCGAAGCGGACATTGCGCAAAAGCTGCGGCACCGGGGTGAACAGCCGGCAGACCTCACTCGCCTTGCGGCCCGTCTCGACGATCCGTCCCATCACCTGCAGCGCGGCGATAAGCCCGTCGCCGGTCGTGGCGTAGTCGGAGAGGATGATGTGACCGGACTGCTCGCCGCCGACATTGCAGCCGCTCGAACGCATCTTCTCGACGACGTAGCGGTCGCCGACCGCGGTGCGGTGCAAGCCGATGCCCTGCTCGCCGAGAAAACGCTCGAGGCCAAGATTGGACATTACCGTCGCGACCAGCGCGCCGCCGGTGAGCCGTTTGGCGTCCGCCATCGACGTGGCGATGAGGGCCATGACCTGGTCGCCGTCGAGGATCACACCGCGCTCGTCGGCGACAATAAGCCGATCGGCGTCACCATCGAGCGCGATGCCGATATCGGCGCGACGGGCCAGCACCTCTTGGCGCATCGCCTCGGGGGCCAACGCGCCGCAATCGCGGTTGATATTGGTGCCGTCGGGCGAGACGCCGATCGAGAACACTTCGGCGCCGAGTTCCCAGAACACCGTCGGCGCGACCTTGTAGGCGGCGCCATGCGCACAATCGACGACAACCCTCATCCCGTCGAGCCGCCGTTCCTTTGGAAAGCTCTGCTTGACGAATTCGATGTAGCGGCCGCGCTCGTCGTCGAGCCGTTTGGCTCGGCCAAGGTCAGCCGGGGCGGCGCGATGCATCGGCCCCTTATCGAGGCACTTTTCGATCCGGCGCTCCAATTCGTCCGACAATTTGTAGCCGTCGCGGCCGAACAGCTTGATGCCGTTATCGGCGTAAGGGTTGTGCGAGGCGGAGATGACGACGCCGATGTCGGCGCGCAAGCTGCGAGTCAGCATCGCGATGGCCGGGGTCGGCAGCGGACCCACCAAGACCACGTCCATGCCCATGGTGATGAAGCCGGCGGTCAGCGCCGATTCAATCATGTAGCCCGACAGCCGCGTGTCCTTGCCGATGACAACGAGGTGTTTGTGGCTGCCGTTGTGAAAGCACTCGCCCACCGCCATCGCCACCTTGAGCGCCGTCTCCGGCGTCATCGGCTCGACATTGGCGGTGCCGCGAACCCCGTCGGTGCCGAAAAGCCTACGCGTCATTCAAATCCCCCAGAATGCTCGCGAAAGGTGCCGTCAAATCCATTGAAGCATGGTTATCGGCAGCGGAATTTTGCTGCTAATACAGCTAATCAACAGCAAATGAAGGATCACCCGCCCGGCTGCGGTTCGGGTTCGGCCGGTCCGATGCCGCTCGCCCGGCCGCTCGGCGGCACCGAGCTGCGGCGGCCGGAGCCGGAGCGCGGCTCGTCGGTCGCCGGCGTCGGCCCGGTCGAGCTTTCGCGCACGATGCGCTCGCCCTTGATGACGCGGCGGATTTCGTCCGAGGACAGCGTCTCGTATTCGAGCAGGCCCTGAGCCAGCGCGTGCAGCTCGTCGAGATGCGAGGTGAGGATGGCGCGGGCGGTGTGCTCGCCTTCCTCGACGATGCGACGGATTTCGTCGTCGATGACCTTGGCGGTCGCGTCCGAGACGTTCTTGCGCTGCGTCACCGAATGGCCGAGGAACACCTCTTCCTCGTTTTCGCTGTAGCGCAGCGGCCCCAATTTCTCGGAGAAGCCAAACTCGGTGACCATGCGCCGGGCAAGTCCGGTGGCGCGCTTGATGTCGTCTGAGGCGCCGGTTGTGACGTGCTCGGGGCCAAAGATCAGCTCCTCGGCGACGCGGCCGCCGAAGAGGCTCGCCAGCATGGCTTTGATCTCGAGCTTCGACTGCGAGTACTTGTCGCGCTCGGGCAGGAACATGGTGATGCCGAGCGCGCGCCCGCGCGGGATGATCGTCACCTTGTGCAGCGGCTCGTGGCCCTCGGCGTAAAGCATGCACAACGCGTGGCCGGCCTCGTGATAGGCGGTCAGCTTCTTCTCGTCCTCGGTCATGACCATGGAGCGCCGCTCGGCGCCCATCATGACCTTATCTTTGGCCTGCTCGAACTCACTCATCGCCACCGAGCGCTTGCCGCGCCGCGCCGCCATCAGCGCCGCCTCGTTGACGAGATTGGCGAGATCGGCGCCGGAGAACCCCGGCGTGCCGCGCGCGATGATCTTCGGATCGACATCCGAGGACAGCGGCACCTTGCGCATGTGCACCTTGAGGATCTTCTCGCGGCCGACGACATCGGGGTTCGGGACGACGACCTGACGATCGAAACGGCCGGGGCGCAGCAGCGCCGGGTCGAGCACGTCGGGCCGGTTGGTCGCGGCAATGAGGATCACGCCCTCGTTGGCCTCGAAGCCGTCCATCTCGACGAGCAGCTGGTTCAAGGTTTGCTCGCGCTCGTCATTACCGCCGCCGAGCCCGGCGCCACGATGCCGGCCGACCGCGTCGATTTCGTCGATGAAGATGATGCAGGGCGCGTTCTTCTTGCCCTGCTCGAACATGTCGCGCACCCGGCTGGCGCCGACGCCGACGAACATCTCGACGAAATCGGAGCCGGAGATGGTGAAGAACGGGACGTTCGCCTCGCCGGCGATGGCGCGCGCCAGCAACGTCTTGCCGGTGCCGGGC
>DASYXG010000355.1:0-16208 GCA_035935235.1 Allostellaceae bacterium | reverse complement strand
ATCGATCTGTTGAGTGACGGTGGTGCCGGCTGTGCCGTGCAGCAGTGCGCCGAGATTGCCCAGGCCGCCGATGACCGCGCGCTTGCCCGTCGTTTCGGCGAAAGTGCAGGCTGCCGCTATCTTGGGGCCCATCGAGCCGGCGGGAAAGCTTTTGCCTCGCAGCCATGTGGGATTGGCGCGCCGGATCGCCCGTGCCGATGGCGTGCCCCAATCGGCATAGGCGGCATCGACATCGGTGGCCAGCAGGAGCACATCGGCGTCGAGCGTCCGGGCCAGCAATTCCGAACAAAGATCCTTATCGATGACGGCCTCGACACCGCGCCAACCGCCGCCTGGCTTACTGACAATGGGAATGCCGCCACCGCCCGCGGCGATGACCACCGCCCCCTTTTCGAGCAGCCATTCGATAGGTTGGATTTCGAAAATCCGCTTTGGGCTGGGGGAAGCAACGACACGGCGCCATACCGTGCCGTCCTCTTTCATGAGCCAGCCTTTCTTGGCCGCGAGCCGTTGCGCCTGCGATCTTGAGTATACCGGCCCGATGAATTTTGTCGGGTTCGCGAAGTTCGGGTCATCGCCGTCGACTTCGACCATCGTCAGGAGCGTGGCGATCGGAGCGGGGCTCGGCACGGCGTTGCGCAATTCCTGCTCGAGCATGTAGCCGATCATGCCTTCGCTCTCCGCTCCGAGCACGTCAAGCGGGCCGGCTACGTCGTGCGAGGCGAGTAGGCCGATCTGCGGCCCATTTCCATGCGTAATCACCAGCTCGTTGCCCCGATAGAGCGTGGCGAGCGCGGTGGCGGCCGCGCGCAGATTGGCGCGTTGCGCCTCGACCGTCATCGGCTCGCCACGGCGCAGCAGCGCATTCCCGCCGAGGGCGACGACAATGCGCATGACTTCGCTCGCCGCTCGGTTCAGCGCTGCCGAGCAACCTACATCGCCATTTCCGCTTCGCCCGCGCGTTCCTTCGACGTCTCCGGAAGCTCGGTCATTGTCGCTTCGGTCAGCAGCAGCACGCTGGCGACCGAAACCGCGTTTTCGAGCGCGATGCGGACGACCTTGGTGGGGTCGATAATGCCGGCCTCGACAAGATCGACATACTCCTTGCGCCCGGCGTCGAAGCCGTAATTGCCCTTGCCGTCGATCATGCGCGAGATCACCACGCCGCCGTCGACGGCAGAGTTCTCGGCGATCTGCCGGGTCGGCGCCTCGAGAGCGCGCCGCAATATCTGCACGCCCGTGCGCTCATCGCCTTCGCACTTGGTTTCCTCGTCGGCGACGGCGTCGACGCAGCGCAACAGCGCTAGACCACCACCCGGAACGATGCCCTCGGCGACCGCCGCCTTGGTCGCGCTGATCGCGTCGTCGAGCGCCTCTTTCCGCGATTTCATCTCGGCTTCCGACGGTGCGCCGACCCGAACCACGGCGACCCCGCCAGACAGCTTTGCCAGCCGCTCCTGCAATTTCTCGCGGTCGTAATCGCTCGTGGTCTTCTCGATCTCGCGGCGGATTTGCTCGACTCGGCCCTGGATTTCCGCGTGCTGGCCAGCGCCGCCGATGATCGTGGTGTTGTCCTTGTCCACCACCACGCGCTTGGCGCGCCCGAGCTGTTCGACGGTCACGTTTTCGAGCTTGAGGCCGACTTCCTCGGCGATCACCAGCCCGCCGGTCAAAACGGCGATGTCCTGCAGCATCGCCTTGCGGCGATCACCGAAACCCGGCGCCTTGACCGCGCAGCTCTTGAGCCCGCCGCGCAACCGGTTGACGATCAGCGTCGCAAGTGCCTCGCCTTCGATATCCTCGGCCACGACCAAGAGTGGCGTCGCGGCCTTCACCACCTGCTCGAGCAGCGGAATGAAATCAGTCAGCGCGCTGATTTTTCGGTCCGAAAGCAGGATGCGGCAATCCTCCATCACCGTCTCCATCGTCTCCGGATTGGTGATGAAGTAGGGCGACAGAAACCCGCGGTCGAACTGCATCCCTTCGACGACTTCGAGGACGGTTTCGGTGGTTTTCGATTCCTCGACCGTGATCACGCCTTCATTGCCCACCTTGTCCATGGCGTCGGCGACGAGTTCGCCGATCTGCGGGTCGTTATGCGCCGAAATCGCGGCGACCTGTGCCTTCTCCTTGCGCGTCGCGACCGGACGCGACAGCGTCTTCAGCGTCTCGATGGCGCGCTTCGAGGCGCGGTCGAGACCCCGCTTGATGTCGATGGCGCTCGCGCCCGCAACCACGTTGCGCACGCCGTCGGCAAAGATCGCATGCGCCAGGATTGTCGCCGTGCTGGTGCCGTCACCGACCATGTCCCCGGTCTTCTCGGCCGCCTCGCGCAGCATGCGCGCGCCGAGGTTTTCTTCGGCATCCTTGAGGTCGAATTCCTTAGCGATCGTCACGCCGTCGTTGCAGACGAGCGGCGCGCCCCACTTCTTCTCGATCAACACCGCCTTGGAGCGCGGCCCCAGCGTAACCCGAACCGCATCGGCCAGTTGGGAGGCGCCGTGCAAGATCTTCTCGCGCGCCGCCGACCGAAAGAGAACCTGTTTGTGTGCCATCGCAATTACCTTTCAAAGACTAACCGTGAAGCCTCTTCGGAAGCATTTCATGTGGCGGCGTCCGGCAGTTGACCCGGGGCCTTGGCGATTCGATGAGACTGATGCAATCGGGCTATCGCTGCGCGTACGCCGCCAGTGAGTTGAGGCTTCTCGCCGACCCCGAAAATAGAGGTTTTCGAGTGCGCCATTGCCGTCCGCCCAGCGAGAGAACTCCACGACAGTTTTGGACGCCTCGATCCGGCGGTTGACGATGGCGGCGCTGAGCGACGCCCGCTCGCGGGTGAGAGAAACGATCTGCCTGTCGATGTAGGTTGCGTCGGCCGCGCGGCCAGGCAGGTTCTTTAGCGCCTGAAGCCGGAACAGCTCGTATTCGAGGGCTTCGCGCATCGCGCACAGATCGCGGTTTGTGCCGATCATCGTACTCTCTCCTTGCCGTTCTTTTCGGCGACGTGACCAGTGCGATGGTTACCGACCGGCCGGCGGTGCGCCTTGATCCAGATCAGCGGATCAGCCGCTGCCACGCCTTTTCGGCGATCGCGAGATCCGGCCCCGGGTTCCCCGGCCCGTTGCTCAGCAGCGTCTCGCAGAAGCTGGTGGCCGATGCGCCGTGTTCGGTCCTGATCGCGCGGTCGGCAGAATTCCTTCAAGACGGCATCGCGGAGATTTCTTCCATCGGCGCCGGCATTGCGCTGGATCAATGGCTGTCGATATTGCGCCGCGTAGCTTGCTGCACTTGCCGCCCACCGAGATCACGCGCGGGCAACTCGCGGAGAACAGGAATTGCCGATGAAAACCGAAACCCAACTGCCGACCATGTCGGAAATCGTCGGAATCGTCGGCCCGCTCGACGACTCGGTTCTGCTGGAAATCCTGCAGTCGGGCGCGACCGCGGCCGAGGTGCTCGAAGCCTTCACCTGGGTCAACGCCAACGATCAGATTGCCACGGAAACCGAGCATGGCCCGCGTGGCGCCGTCCTTCGTGTCTGCGAGATCTTGGAGCGCCAACAACCGGAACCCGACGAGCGCTGACGACGGAGCGATGCGGTGAAAGCGGTCGGATAGGGGGGCGCCGTGGATCGCCGCGACCTCGACAAGCTTGGCCGACTGAGCCCGTTCGAGCTGAAGAACAGCTTGATCGAGCTCGCCGCCAGCCACGCCGAGCGGGTGATGCTAAATGCCGGCCGCGGCAATCCTAATTTTCTCGCGACCGCGCCTCGTCACGCGTTCTTCCTGCTCGGCGTCTTCGCGATGCAAGAAGCCGAGCGGTACGCCTCTGATTTGCCGGAGGGAGTTGGCGGATTGCCCTCGGCCAAGGGCATCGCCGCGCGGTTCAAGGATTTCCTGGCGTCGCGACAGCCCGAACCCGGTGGTGTCCTCCTCGCGGACGCGATGGCCTATGCCGACGCCGCGCTCGGCTTTGCCGCCGACGCGTTCGTACACGAGCTCGTAGAGGGCGTACTCGGCTGCAACTACCCGGAACCGGTGCGGATGCTGCGGCATGCCGAGGAGATCGTTCGGCGCTATCTGTTGCAGGAAATGGGCGGGCCAGGCTCTCCTATCGGTGTCGACCTCTGCGCCGTCGAAGGCGCTACCGCCGGGGTAACCTACGTCTTCAATGCGCTGCGTGAGAACAGACTGATCGCTCCTGGCGACACCGTTGCGATCGGTACACCGATCTTCTCGCCCTACCTCGAGATCCCGCTACTCAACGACTATCGCTTGACGGAGATGACGATCGCCGCCGATCCGGACATCGGCTGGCAATATCCCGAAAGCGAGATCGCCAAGCTGTCCGATCCACGGGTCAAGGCGCTGTTGCTGGTCAATCCCGGCAATCCGACTTCGGTCAAGATCGACCGGACCGGTCTCGCGCGGGTCGCGGAAATGGTCGCCAGGCGGCCGGACCTGATCATTCTGACCGACGACGTCTACGCCACCTTTGCCGATGGATTCACCTCGGTCTTTGCGCTGTGCCCGCGCAATACCATTCTCGTCTACTCGTTCTCGAAATATTTCGGCACCACTGGTTGGCGGTTGGGCGTGGTCGCGATGGCGCAGGACAACGTGATCGACGCAGCGATCCGCGCCCTTCCCGAGCGCGATGGGCAGGAACTCGACACCCGGTATGCCGCGCTCGTCGCCGAGCCGCGCCGGCTCAAATTCATCGACCGCCTGATCGCCGACAGCCGGGCGATCGCGTTCAATCACACCGCGGGTCTCTCGACACCCCAGCAAGTGCAGATGGCGCTGTTCGCGCTTTTTGCGCTGATGGACGAGAGGGGCGACTACAAGCGAGCGATGAAGCAACTGATCCGCGGCCGCCACCGGGCGCTTTATGAGGCGCTCGGGATCGACGCGGCGGAGGACCCCAACGGGGTCTGCTATTACGCCCTTCTCGATCTCGAACGCCTCGGCGCGCAGCGTTACGGGCGCGGCTTTGTCGACTGGCTCCTCGCCGCCAAGAACCCGCTCGAAATCCTCTTCCGTCTTGCCGACGAGGCGGGAATCGTATTGCTGCCGGGGAAGGGCTTCGGCATGCCGCATCCTTCGGCGCGCGCATCGCTCGCCAATTTGAACGGGCTCGACTACGCCCGCATGGGCCGGATCATCCGGACAATGATGGAGGATTATGTGTCGGAGTACCAGAACACTCTCGCCACGTCGCCCTGACTCAAATCAAACGGCGTCACCACGGTCCGGCCACTCTTGTCCGGCCCCCTCTGAAGACACGAGCAAGATTTTGCATTGGTAAGAAAAAACTAACCTTAATGACCGCAATGCTGTTCGAATGATATCGAAATCATCAGCGATCTACCTTGACGTTTTCTTTAGGATAAAACTTACTTAACGCCTGCCAAGAAGCGGCGGAAGATTTCGAGGGAGAATCAATGTACGCTCGTGCGCGAGACGGTCTTGATCTTCTATCGACGAAGCTTTGGAGCCTCAAGAAGGACTACAACTGGGCGCGCTCTCGCGGCGATTCCGAGCGCGTCCGTTTGTTCGAAATCCAGATCAAGGCGATAACCGCTGAACGCGAACGCCTCATGCATCAGCTGTCCACGAACATGTCTCGCAACCTGTCGCCGCGCGGCCCCTGAGCAGTTCTGGCGCCGCTTTCGCGGCCCAATCCGCGCTCGCGCCTATTCCGTGCCGCCGGCGCGCAGCCAAAGACCCTTGCCGTTTTTGGTCTCCGTTGGAGGTACGGCTTTGCGAAGCGCGGGAGCCAAATCGATTTCATCCGCAGGTTCGGCCATGGGCGGGGCGCTGCGGGTCATCGGTATGTCGAGTTCTTCGATCGCGGGGCCTGACAGCTCGCCGTAGCACCTGATCCACTGGTCCCACCGCTCCGCTTCGCGCAGCGCCGCGTCGCGCTTTTCCATCGCCTTCTTCAAGATCGTATCGGTCATCGATTGCTCCCAACTGAATCGTCGGGGATCGATAGCAGACGGCGCGGCACGCCAAAAACAGGGGGTTAGAAACCCACGTGAAGGCTCGGGATTCGCCGCCTGGCGGCACACGCCGGAGATCGTTCAATCACCGAATCGAGGCGCAGCGCCGGGGTCATTCCCTCCGCCAGTCCCAGCCAATCCTCGTGCGTCTCGATGCCTTCCTCCTACCGTCGCCTCATCTGGGGCAGGACGGGACCATATGATCCTGATTTCGTCGGACGATGGCGGCGACCGATACTGGCCGCTCACTCCCCCATGACGCCGGGTGGGTTCTCCCGGCGGCGCGCGCGGACCGGTACCAGCATGGGTGAGAGATCTTGGAGGCGCGATAGGAGCCCGCGCTCGATATGGTCGGCCTCGGCGTCGAGCCGGTCCGCCGTCAGCAGCCGCGCCTCCCAAACCCAGGGACTGCCGGCACGTTCGGCGAACCTGCGATACCAATTGGCCAATTCACGCAACACGTGCGGGTTTTCGGCCATCGCTTTCCCTTTCCCTGATGTTCGGCGACGCTATCGCCGGGTGAAGGGGCCGGAATTGATATGGATCAATCTGCCGCCGGCCCCGACGGGAGCTGGTGCACGGCGATAGTGGGAACGGGCCACTTCCGTCGGCCCTGTACGTAGATATCCGTATACCCAAAGCCGCCCTGATATGAGACAGCCCTAGTCCCCACCATGGCCGGGGCCGGCGCCACTTGATGAGTCGTTTGAGCCCTAAGGGCGCCGCTTGCGGAACCGAATTAGCTTCGGCATCTAGCCTGGGAGACCTGGAAGAGCCGTATCGCCGGTGGATGCAACAGCACCCCGACGGCGTGTTGATCGAGGTCGCCGGCAAGGTCGATTTCGTCAACGGCGCCCTGCTTCGCTTGTTGCGAGTGTCGGATGAGACTTCGATCACCGGACAGACGGCCCTTGACCTCGTGCACCCCGATTGTCGAGACGCCGCGCGGGAGCGTGTGCGTCGCCTCCTCGCCGCGCGAGGTGCCGAGGCCGTTGCCGAAGAAACCTGGGTGCGATCGGATGGCAACTCGTTTGAGGTCGAAATCGCCGCGGGGATCGTGCCTTGGAAGGGCGAAACCGCCATCCTTTCGACCTTGCGCGATGTGACCGAACGCAAGCGGCTCGCTGAAGCGGCGAGTGCTCGCGAGGCCCATCTCGAATCGATCCTCGCGACCATCCCGGACGGCATGGTGGTCATCGACGACAGGGGGACCGTCCAATCCTTCAGCGCGACGGCGGAACGGCTCTTCGGGTATTCCGCCGAAGAGGTCAAAGGCCGCAATGTGAGCGCGTTGATGCCAAACCCCTATCGCGAGCGGCACGATGGCTATCTCGCGCGCTACCGCGCCACCGGGGAGCGCCGGATCATCGGCGTGGGGCGGGTCATCGTCGGGCAGCGCAAGGACGGCACCACCTTTCCGATTGAACTTGCGGTCGGTGAGGTGAACGCCGGCGGCAAGCGCCTCTTCACCGGCTTTGTCCGCGACTTGACCGAGACGCAGGAACATGAACGCCGCCTGCACGAGGTGCAGTCGGAGTTGATCCACATGTCGCGTCTCAGCGAACTTGCACAAATGGTGTCGGCGCTGGCGCATGAGGTTAATCAGCCGCTCACCGCAATGCAGAATTACTTGCGGGCGGGGCAACATCTGACAAGCGCCGGGGAGATCGCGAAAGCGCAGTCGGCATTCGGCAAGGCGATCGATCAATCCGAGCGGGCCGGCGCGATCATTCGAAGTTTGCGCGAGTTCGTGAAAAAGGGAGACGATGCCAGGCGGCTCGAAAGCCTCTCCAAGATCATCGAAGAGGCGTCCGCCTTGTCGCTGGTCGGCGCCAAGGCGCAGGGAGCGAATGTGCAACTGCGCCTCGATCCCGATGTGCCGGAGGTATACGTCGACAAGGTCCAGATCCAGCAGGTCCTCTTCAACCTGCTCAGGAATGCGCTCGAGGCAATGGCGGATTGCCGCCGACGCGACATTCTGATCGCGGCAGTGCCGTCGGCCGATTGCATGGTCGAAATCCGCGTTGCCGATACCGGGCCGGGCCTCTCCGATGAGGTTCGCGCCCGTTTGTTCCAGCCTTTTGTGACGACAAAGGCCGATGGCATGGGCGTCGGGCTATCGATCTGCCGGTCGATTGTCGAGGCTCATGGCGGCCGGATGTCGGCGGAAGACAATCCCGGCGGCGGCACCGTCTTCCGCTTCACCGTGCCGCGTGTTCCCGATGTCGAGGCTTCGATTTGATCCAGATCAGTGAACGGGCGGCCGACTGTTGGCACCATGACCACAGCCGATCAGAAGCGCAGAGGGCGCCGCGATGACTGACGCTGTCCTCCCCAATGTTACGGTTTATGTCGTCGACGATGACGACGCCGTCCGCGACTCGGTCAAAGTCCTCCTCGAGGTCAACGGGCTTAGGGTTGAGGACTATGCATCGACCGCCGATTTCGCTAGGGGGTTTCAGCGTCCGGGTCGCGGCTGCCTCCTCCTCGATCAGCATCTGCCCTCGACGACCGGCATTGATTTTCTGAAGTCCGACGAGGGCAGAGAGCTCGGCATCCCCGTCATCTTGATTACCGGCAGGGGCGACCCGGCGCTCGAACAGCAGGCGCGGGAGGCGGGCGTCGTCGGGTATCTGCAAAAGCCGATCAGCGCCGGCGTGCTGCTCGCCACCATCGGTCAGGCCATCGTCCATCAGGACAACGAATGAGCTTGGGTCTCGACCTCGAGAGTTAGACGTCTGCCTGGATGATCAGCGCGGCATCGCTGCGGCAAAATGCTGTGAGAGCCCGCGAGGGTTCAATGCGCCATCAGAACCGGTAGCGTCATGCTGGCGAGCACGGTCCGGGTCGCGCCGCCGAGCAGCAGTTCGTGCACCCGCGAATGCCCGTAAGCGCCCATCACCAAAAGATCGGCCGCAAGATCGCTCGCCCGCGACAGCAGCGCATTGCCGACGCCGATGCCATCGGAGACGGCGTTCTCGATTTCGGCGGAAACGCCGTGGCGGGCGAGATGCAGCGCGATGTCAGCGCCCGGGACTTCGCCATGGCCATCGCCCCGTTGCTTGGGGTCGACGGAGATGACTGTGACCGACGAGGCGCCCGCGAGCAGCGGCATCGCGTCGTTGACCGCACGCGTCGCCTCGCGGCTTGCATCCCATCCCACCAGAACCTGGCGGCCGATCGTGGTGAAGGTGCCGGTATAGGGGACAACGAGAATCGGCCGTCCGGCCAGCAGCGCCACTTCCTCGGGGCGCGGCCGCAGCAAAGGCGAGTATGCGTCATCCGGATTGATCTGCCCGAGAACGATCAGATCGGCATAGCGGCCGTGGACCGCGGCCACCTGCGAGGGGTATCCCGATGCCGTCCGCCACTCCGATGACAGGGAATGCCGGCCGACAATGTCGTCGAACAGACGGCGCACGCCCTCCGCTTGGGCGCGGAATTGCTCCTCGGTGTCCCGGTTGGCCGGGCCAAACAGCGGTGCGTCGCTATTGAAGTATTCGAGCCGCCCCGGCGGCTCCGCCGCCACATTAAGCCCGACCAGATGCGCGGCGAAACGCTCGGCGAGCGTCGCCGCCAGCGCGATCCGATCGCGCACTCTTGGGTCGGCGTCGAGCACCACCAGCACGTCCTTGTAGCCCATGCGCTCCTCCCGGCTCGCGATCGGAATGCCAGGATGCTGTGCGACTGTCGGGATCGGCGCCTTGATCCACGTCAAACGCACCGACCTTTTGTGGTGACGGCTCTATGACGAACCGCCGCCGAGCCAAGCTCCCGTCGAGAAGCTGACGCTTCCGTGGGTAAGGAGCGTCGACCCGCGCTGGGCACGACGCGAGTCAGGCCGCCAGCGCTTTGCTTCGGCATTTCATCAGCGGCTGGATGCGCTGGCCGAACTGCTCCATGCCGATGAGAAAATCGTCAAAGGTCAGCATGACCCCGCGCACCCCCGGCACCGTCGCCATCTCGTCGAGCATCTGCGCCACCGCGGTGTACGAGCCGACAAACACTCCCTGGTTGGTCGGCAATTTGTCGACCCCGAGGGTCTTGCGGCGAAGCGGCTGCGAAAACGGGTCCTTGCTCGGGTCGTCCTCGGCTTGCGCGTCGCGGTAGGCGATCGCCTCGAGATCGATCCCGGCCTTGTAGTGCTCCCACTTCGCCATCGCCGCCGTGTCGGTCTCGTCGGCGATGATCATCTGCAGCAGCAACGCGCCGCAATCGCGGCCGGCCACGGCATTGGCTTCGATCAGCCGGGCGACGCTCGCCTCGGCCGCGCGCGGCTGGTTGACCTGGCCGCCGCTGCAGAAATTGTAGTCGGCGTATTGCGCGGCATAGCGCGTCCCGGCATCGCTCTGCGCGGCGCAGATGATCGGAATCTCGGCGCTCGGCGTCGGCAGGCAGCGGCAATCGTCCATTTGGAAGAAATCGCCCTTGAAATCCGACTGACCGGTCGCCCACAGCTCCCGCATGATGCTGACGTATTCGGCGCAGTAATCGTAGCGACGGCGGTAATGCTCCGCGCCCGGCCAGATCCCCATCTGCGTATATTCGCGCCGCTGCCAGCCGGAGATGATGTTGATCCCGAACCGCCCTTGCGAGATCGAGTCGATGGTCACCGCCATGCGCGCCGCGAAGGGTGGCGGTACGGTCAGCACCGCGCAGGTGGCGAAGAGCTGGATGCGACTGGTCGCCGCCGCCAGCCCGGCCATCAGCGTGAACGATTCGAGGTTGTAGTCCCAGTACCGCGACGGCCCACCGAACCCGTGCAGCTTGATCATCGACAGCGCGAAATCGAGGCCGTATCGCTCGGCCTTCTGCACCACCTCGCGGTTCAGGTCCCAGCTCGGCAGATATTGCGGCGAGGTGGTCGAGATCAGCCACCCGTTATTGCCGATAGGAATAAAGACGCCGACTTGCATGGCTTCGCCTCGTCGTGACGGAGGAAGGGTTGTCCTCCGCCGCGTCGCAAGACGGGTGCCATGTCGTGCTCAACAAAGTGGCAACGGAACGCCCTCGGGTTGGCCGGGCTTTTGCTAGTCTCGTCGAGCGTCGCAGGAGGCCCCCATGTCGATCTCCGAGGCCAGGGACAGCGAAGAGAAGGATTTGCCGCTGCGCGAGGACATCAGGCTCCTCGGCCGCATCCTCGGCGACACGGTGCGCCAGCAGAAGGGCAATGCCGCGTTCGCGACGGTCGAGCGCATCCGTCAGAGCTCGATCCGCTTTCGCCGCGATGAGGACAGCGCCGCCCGCGACGAGTTGGAGCGGGTGCTCAACGCCCTGCCGCGCGACGAGGCGCTGCAGCTGATCCGCGCCTTCGGCTTTTTCTCGCACCTCGCCAATATCGCCGAGGATCAGCATCACATCCGCCGCAGCCGCGCTCACGCCTTCGCGCCGTCAGCGCCCCGCGAAGGCACCATGTCGCATGCGTTGGCCGCGGCTCGCGAGGCCGGCGTTACTCCCGAGCGGCTGCGCGCCTTCTTCGCCGGCGCGATGGTCGTGCCGGTGCTGACCGCGCACCCGACCGAGGTGCGGCGCAAGAGCATGATCGACCGCGAGATGGAAGTGGCCGATCTTCTGGCCGAACGCGACCTGCACGCGCTGACCGCGAGCGAGGCCGCCGCCAACGAGACGGCGCTGCGTCGCGCCATCCTCACCCTGTGGCAGACCAATCTCTTGCGCGGCAGCCGGCTGCGCGTCGTCGACGAGGTCAATAACGGGCTCGCTTATTACGACTACACTTTCTTCGACCAGCTGCCGCGTTTCTATGCCGACCTTGAAGCGGAGCTGGAGGCGCAGGGGGTCGCCGGCAACGGTGGGCTGCCGTCGTTTCTGCGCATCGGCAGCTGGATCGGCGGCGACCGCGACGGCAACCCGTTTGTCGATGCAGCGGTGCTCAGGGAGGCGCTGCGCCTGCAGAGCGCCAAGGCGCTGCGCCATTATCTCGACGAGCTGCGCGAGCTCGGCGCCGAGCTGTCGCTGGATGGCCGACTCATCGACGTCGCCCCATCGCTCTCCGAGCTGGCGGCACGCTCGCCCGACCGTTCGGCCTTTCGTCGCTATGAGCCCTATCGCCGCGCGATCACCGGCATCTACGCGCGGCTCGCGGCGACCATGCGCGCGCTCGATCATGCCGAGCCGCCGGTGCACCCGGTGGGCAGCGCGCCGGCTTACGCCAACAGCGGCGAGCTGCTCGCAGACCTGACCGTCATCGCCAATTCGCTGATCGCCAACCGCTCCGAACTACTCGCCAAAGGCCGGCTGCGCGATCTGCGCCGGGCGGTCGATGTCTTCGGCTTCCATCTCGCCTCGATCGATCTGCGTCAGAATTCGGTGGTGCACGAGCGGGTCGTCGCCGAGCTGTTCGAGCAAGCACAACCCGGCACCAACTATCTCGGCCTCGATGAGGATGCGAGGGTCGCGCTGCTGCGCGCCGAGATCACCTCGCCGCGCCCGCTCGCTTCCGAGTTTCTGACTTATTCGGCGGAGACCGCGGGCGAGCTCGCCATCCTGCGCGCCACCGCCGACGCGCATCGCCGCTACGGACCGGCATCGGTGCCGCGTTATGTGATCTCGATGGCGACCAGCGTTTCGGACCTGCTCGAAGTCGCGGTGCTGCTCAAGGAGACCGGGCTGTTGCACCCGCGCGACGCTTCGCTTGACCTCGACATCATCCCGCTGTTCGAGACGATCGACGATTTGCGGAGCTGCGGCGCGGTGATGGAGGCGATCCTGAGCCTCCCCGATTACGCCCGCCTGCTCGACAGCCGCGGCCGCATCCAGGAGGTGATGCTCGGCTATTCCGACAGCAACAAGGATGGCGGTTTCCTCACCTCGGGCTGGGAGCTCTACAAGGCCGAGATCGCGCTGGTCGAGGTGTTCCGCCGCCACAATGTCGGCATTCGCCTTTTCCACGGCCGCGGCGGCTCGGTCGGCCGCGGCGGCGGCCCCAGCCACCAGGCAATCCTCGCCCAGCCGCCCGGCGCGGTGCAGGGTGCCATCCGCATCACCGAGCAAGGCGAGGTTATCGCCAGCAAGTACTCGAACGGCGAGCTCGGTCGCCGCAACCTCGAGATCCTCGCCGCCGCGACGTTGGAAGCGAGCCTGTTGCATCCGCAAGACGCCGCGCCGCGCCCGGAATACCTCGACGCGATGGCGCAGCTGTCCGACGACGCCTACCGCGCCTATCGCAGCCTCGTCTACGAAACCGACGGTTTTCTCCGTTTCTTCCGCGAGTCGACCGTGGTCGGCGAAATCGCCAATCTCAATATCGGCAGCCGCCCGGCATCGCGAAAGGCTTCGGAAAAGATCGAAGACTTGCGCGCTATCCCGTGGGTGTTCAGCTGGGCGCAATGTCGGCTGATGCTGCCCGGCTGGTACGGCTTCGGCAGCGCGGTCAAGTCATGGGTCGAGGCGCATCCCGGCGATGGCATGGACACATTGCAGGCAATGTACCGCGAATGGCCGTTCTTCCAGATGCTGCTGTCGAACATGGACATGGTGCTGGCGAAAAGCGACATCGCCATCGCCTCGCGCTATGCCGAGCTGGTCGCCGACGTCGAACTGCGCGAGCGCATCTTCGCCCGGCTGCGCGCCGAATGGAGCGCGTCGATCGAGGCGCTGCTGGCGATCATGGGCCAGAACCAGCTGCTCGAAACCAACCCGCTGCTCGCCCGCTCGATCCGCAACCGCTTCCCCTATCTCGACCCGCTCAACCACATGCAGATCGAGCTGCTGAAGCGCTACCGCGCGGGCGACGCCGGCGAGGATGTCGTTACCGGCATCCACCTGACGATCAACGGCATCGCCGCCGGGCTGCGAAATAGTGGATAAGGTTCGCCGTACCGTCACGAGGTGACCCATGCCGACCGTCGCCAAAGAGCTGGCCGTCAACCTTCCCGAGGTGCATGCCGAAGTCGCCGCCGCCTTCTACCGCTACGAGGAGGCGCTCAACGCCAACGATGTCGCGGTGCTCAACGAGCTGTTCCGCAACGCGCCCTACACGCTGCGCTACGGCATCGGCGAGGAGCTCTACGGTCATTCCCAGATCGCCGCGTTCCGCTCGGGGCGCACGCCGCCGGGCCGCCGCAACACCAAAAACACCGTCATCACCACCTTCGGGCGCGATTTCGCCACCGCCTCGACCGAGTTTCTCCGCCCCGGCCAGCCGAGCCTTGGTCGTCAGCAGCAGAGCTGGGTTCGCTTCCCCGAGGGTTGGCGCATCGTCGCCGCGCATGTGAGCTTCTCGCATCGAGGCTGAGGCGCCGATTGCTTGCGCCCGGCCTCGGGCCTATTTTTGACGGAGCAATTTCGAGCGAGGCAGTGATGCTCGACCATCCGATTGAGGGGCCCAGCACCTGGCGCGCCGCCGATATCCGCAGCGAGGACTATCGCGTCGCGCTCGACGCCGCGTGCCTCGACGAAATTCGCCGCGTCGTCGACGACATCCGCGCCCATCCGCTGCCGACCATCCTGCGCACCCCTGGCGATTTCGACATGCCCCATTGCCGCGCGGCGATGGCGGAGGTGCGGCGCATCCTCAAGGAGGGCGTGCGTTTCGCGGTGGTCGACCGTCTCCCGGTCGAGGATTTGTCGAAGCAAGAGGCCGAGACGACCTACTGGCTCTTGTCGTCGATGGTCATGCGCCCGGTCGCGCAAAAGCTCGATGGCACGATGATTTACGATGTCCACGACACCGGCCAGCAGGCGCTCCCTGGCTCCGGCGTCCGCCCCGACAAGACCAACATCGAGATCCGTTTCCACATCGACAACGCCTACAACACCACCCCGCCGGAGATCGTCGGCCTCCTCTGCCTCAAGACCGCGAAATCGGGCGGGGTCAGCCGCGTTTTGAGCTTCCATAGCGTCTACAACGAGCTGCTGGCCAAGCACCGCGAACTGCTGCCGCGGCTCTACCGGCCGTTCTGGTTCGACCGCCAGCGCGAGTTCTTCCCCGGCGAGCCCGAGACCTTCTTCGCTCCGGTGTTCGAGGAGGGCGGGGAGTTGCGCTCGCGCTTCAGCGTCCACCAGATCAACTCCGGCTACGCGCTCAAGGGCCAGCCGGTCGACAACGAAGGCGCTGCGGCGCTGGCCGCGATGCTCGATACTTTCGAGCAGCCGGAGATTTCGATCGATTTCGAGTTTCGGCCCGGCGAAATCCAGTTCGTCGACAACCGAACCCTCGGCCACAGCCGGACCGAGTACGAGGACTGGCCCGAGCCCGACCGCCGCCGCCACCTCGTCCGCCTCTGGCTGCGCGACCACGGCCGGCGCGCGTACACGGGGTAGCGGCCGACGTTTTGCACTGCCTGGGCTGATGTCGTCCTATAGCTTCCGGCCCTTCACCCGCACCGACCTCCCTATGATGAAGCGCTGGCTGCACACGCCGGAAGTGGTGCGCTGGTGGGGCGACCCCGAGCAACAGCTGCCGCTTCTCGTTGCCGATCTCGACGAGCCGCAAATGCGGCAATGGATGGTCGAGCATGACGGCGTTCCTTTCGCCTACGTGCAGGCCTATCCCATCCACGTCTGGCCGCAGCCGCATCTCGCGGCTCTTCCCGCCGGCGCCGTCGGCGTCGATGCGTTTGTCGGCGTGCCGGAGATGATCGGGCGCGGCCACGGCGGCGCGTTTCTGCGCCAACTCGCCGAGATGCTGGTCGCCGAAGGCGTCCCGGCAATCGCGATCGATCCCAGCATTGACAATCACCGCGCCCGGCGGGCCTACGCCAACGCTGGGTTCGTCAACGCGAGTGAGGCGGACACGGAAAGCGGGCGGGTCGTCGTCATGATCTTTCGTGGTGGCGCGACATCGCCCTAAAACTGCCAAAAAGTTGTGTTATATGCCGATCATCATCCGTTTCGTCACCCCGACGGAGGTCGCGGCCCAGGCTTCAATCGAGCAGGCCTGTCGATCTCTGGAATCCGGCCGTCGCTGGAATGACGGTGGATCAGCACGGCAAGGGTCGCAAATGAGGCGGATGGCCTCCTGTTATCGTGGCACATAACAGGACGAAAACAGGAGGTAAGCGTCCTGATAATGAAGGCATGAGGGAGCGCAGTTTGCTGCTGATTTGCTGTTTTAGCAGCAAATCCGGGCGCGGTTCGGGCCGGTCTGGTAAAAGGGGCGGCGAAAGGAAGACCGATGCCTGACCCCCATCCCACTGTTAGTCCGGCCGCCAATATCGACATCGACGCCGCGCTTCGCGAAGCC
>DASYXG010000354.1:0-14009 GCA_035935235.1 Allostellaceae bacterium | reverse complement strand
TGCCCGCCAGCACGCGTATGGCGCTGATCCCCAGACCGCCAGAGCCGTTGAACGAAATGCCGCGAAGGATCACCGCGATGCCAGCTCCATCGACGATGACGGCGTTGGTTCCTGAGACCAGGATGGAACCAAAGCTTCCGCTGCAGTCGATCGTGATGGACTTGGTGATCGTCACGGCGCCAAACCCGCCCGGGTCGAGACAAGCCCCTCGGGCCCGGACACCGAGTGGAAACTAGCTCAGCCAAAACGATGACCCTCGATCCGATATGGTT
Organism: Allostellaceae bacterium; assembly: GCA_035935235.1. GTDB lineage: Bacteria > Pseudomonadota > Alphaproteobacteria > ATCC43930 > CGMCC-115725 > DATARH01. The sequence goes on along the minus strand of DASYXG010000354.1, from coordinate 13,737 downwards.
AAGACTATCAGGATGGCGCGACCGCGACCAAAGACCAAAACCCGTACCGATTGGTGTTATCCTGCGCTCCACGTTTTGAAAGGGAGTTCAAAAGATGGCTGATGCCAAGCTCGCGCCAAACCTGCCAGGTTGGATGGTCGAGCACACCAATCGCTACCTCGCCAGCGGCGGCACCGAGGGGCACATGTACGAGATGACCCAGCCCGGCCGACCGCAGATCACGGTACCAGCGCTGCTGCTCACGACGACCGGCCGCAAATCGGGAGAGCGATACGTCTTTCCGCTGTTCTACGGCGACACCGGCGACGGCAGTTACATCATCGTCGCCTCGAAGGGCGGCGCGCCAAAGCACCCGGTCTGGTACCTCAACCTCGTCGCCAACCCGGAGGTCGAGGTGCAGGTCGGCACCAAGAAAATGAAAGCCAGGGCCCGCACCGTGACCGGCGCCGAGCGGGCGAAACTGTGGGACAAGGCGCTTCAGTTCTGGCCACCCTACGCCGACTATCAGAAGAAAACCGACCGCGAGATTCCCGTGGTTGTGCTCGATCCCATCCCCTAAGCGCTCGCAGCAAGGAGAACCCCCATGCCGTTTTACGAAAAGGGCAATGTCCGTATCCGCTACGAGGAAGTCGGTTCCGGCTTTCCGCTCTTGGTCACCCCCGGCGGCGGCCTGAACTCGCGGGTTGCCATGTGGCCCACTGCGGCGATCAACGCGATGGAAGAATTCAAGAACGATTTCCGCTGCATCACCATGGACCAACGCAACGCCAATGGCGGCGAGTCGACCGGGCCGGTGCCGACCGAGAACGCCTGGGACGCCTTTGCCGACGACCAGCTCGGCCTGATGGACCATCTGGGCATCGATAAGTTCTTTTTCATGGGCTACTGCATCGGCGGCTGTTTCGCCGGCAAGCTATTGCAGCGTGCCCCCAACCGGGTGGTCGCCGCCGTCTTTCACCAGACCGTCGGGGATCGGCCGGAAGACCCGGGCGTCATGTACCGGCACAGCACCGACAACTGGCTGCCCGATTTCAAGAAACGGCGGCCCGAAGTGTCGCAGGACACAATCGACAAGTACTTCCACAGCCTGTGGCGGGCGCAGCCCGATTTCCTCTACAGCGTATCGCGCGACTTCATCAAGAACTGCCACACGCCGATCCTGGTTCTGCCCGACGACACCCCGTCGCACCCGTTGCAGACCTCGATCGACGTCGCATCGCTGGCGCCGAACTCCGACATCACCGTCTTCCCGTGGCGCGAGCCCGAGGAGCTGAGGCAGCGCATGATTAGCAAGGTGCGCAGCTTCCTCAAGGCGCACGTCCCGATGAGGGCCGCCGCTCAGTAAGTCGGCGAGCCCGTGAGGTCAGGCGGCGGCCTTCAGCACCAAGTCCGCCGCCTTTTCGCCGATCATGATCGACGGCGCGTTGGTGTTGCCCGAGGTCAGCGTCGGCATGATCGAGGCGTCGGCGACGCGCAGCCCATCGATGCCATGCACGCGAAGCTGTGAGTCGACGACCGCCATGGCGTCGGAACCCATCTTGCAGGTCCCGATTGGGTGATAGGTCGTCTCCGCGACCTTCTTGACCCAATCGAGTATTTCATCGTCGGTGGTGCGGTCCGCGCCCGGCGCGACCTCGGTCACCCGCAGGGGCGCCATCGCCGGCGCCGTCATGATCGCGCGGGCGATGCGGATCGCGCGCACCGTCAGCTCGGCATCGGGCGGCGCCGACAGGAAGTTGAAATTGATCGCGGGGGGCCGGTGTGGATCGGCCGCGGTGATGTGGATATGTCCCTTGCTCTCCGGGCGCATCGGGTGGGCATAGCAGGTGAAGCCGGATTGCTTGGCGATTCTGGGGCCCTTGGGACCCGGTTCAGTCAGCATCGGCACCCAGCCGAGCAATAGGTCGGGCGCCTCGAGGCCCTCGCGCGAACAGACAAACGCGCGCATCGGGGCGCCAACCGACGCCAGAAAGCCCTTGCGGAACAGCGCGTAGCGCAATGCCTGATGCACCATGCCCAGACCGCGGGCGCGGTCGTTGTAGGTGATACCCTTCGTCCCGACGTGCCAGCGCGTCCGCGGCGCATAATGGTCGCGCAAATTCTCGCCGACGCCAGGCAACGCCTGGCGCACTTCGATCCCGAGCGCGCGCAGACGCTCCGGCTGGCCGATACCGGACAGTTCCAAGAGTTGCGGCGAGTTGATCGTGCCGGCGCAGACGACGACCTCACGCGCCGCACCCGCCTCCCGTACCTCACCGCCGATGGAGTAGCGCACGCCGGTGCAGCGCTTGCCGTCGAGCAACAAAGCCTCGCTCAACGCGCCGGTCTCGATGTGCAGGTTCTGGCGGTTGCGGATCGGATCGAGATAGGCGCGGGCGGTGCTCATCCGGCGGCCGCGGGCGATCGTCGCCTGGCTCATCACGATGCCTTCTTGGCTGGCGCCGTTGTAGTCGGGGTTGTGCGGGATGCCGACCTCACTCGCCGCCTTGATCAGCGTAGCGAAGATCGGGTCGCGCGGCTCCGGGTTGGTGACCCGCAGCGGCCCTTCCCGCCCGCGAAAGCGATCGTCGCCGCCGCCCTCGTAGGCTTCCATGCGTTTGAAGAAAGGCAGGACCTCCTCGTAGCTCCAACCCTGATTGCCCATTTGCGCCCAGGTGTCGAAATCCTGCGACTGGCCGCGCACAAAAGCCATGCCGTTGATCGAGCTGGAACCGCCAAGCAATTTGCCGCGCGGCACCGGTATCCGGCGGCCATTAGTGTTGGCCTCCGGCTCCGACGAATAGAGCCAGTTTGCCGCCGGATTGGTGATCAGCCGGGCAGAGCCGACCGGAATGAACGACCAGGGATGGCTGGCGCGACCAGCCTCCAGCAGGAGCACCTTGTTGCGCGGGTCGGCCGAAAGGCGATGCGCCACGGCCGCGCCGGCCGAGCCAGCGCCGACGACGACGTAATCATAGGTTTGCATTTCACCTCAGCTCCCCGCCGGCTTGCTTCCCGATTGTTGATGCTAATGCCGTTTGTCGGAAGGTAATTCACGACATGGGGCCAGCGCCGGATTGCATCGCAAGAGCCGGTCGGGGCATGCTGGTTCCGTTGGGGAGACCGGCATGAACGACCCCGTCGACGTGTTGATCATTGGCGCCGGTGCATCCGGCGCGGCGGTGGCTTGGAGCCTCGCCGAGACCAAAATGCACATTCTCTGCCTCGAACAGGGCGGCTGGATGAACCCGGCGACGTATCCCAGCACGGGCCGCGACTGGGAGGCTCGCTTTTTCGGCGATTACTCGCCCAGCCCCAACATCCGCGCCCGGCCCGAGGACTATCCGATCAACGACGACAACTCGCCGATCAAGGTGGTCAACTTCAACGCCGTGGGCGGCGGCACGATCTTCTACACGGCGCATTTCCCGCGCCTGCATCCATCCGATTTCCGCGTGCGCAGCCTCGACGGCGTGGCGGAAGACTGGCCGATCGATTACGACACGCTGGTCCCGTTCTTCGAGGAAAACGACCGGATGATGGGGGTCTCCGGCCTGGCCGGCGACCCGGGCGTTCCGCCGCGAAACCCGCCGATGCTGCCATTGCCGCTCGGCCGCTCCGGTGCGCTCCTGGGCAAGGCGATGAACCGGCTCGGCTGGCACTGGTGGCCGTCCGACACCACGGTGGCGACGGTCGATTACGAGGGCCGCGCCAAATGCATCAATCTCGGCCACTGCACGCCGGCCTGCGCGCAGGGGGCGAAGGCAAGCACCGACATCACCTACTGGCCCGTGGCGCAGCGCGCCGGGGTCGAGCTGCGCACACACTGCCGGGTGCGCGAGATCACCACCGACGAGCACGGCATGGCCACAGGGGTCGTATATTACGACGCCGATGGGGCGGAGCAGTTTCAGGCCGCTCATGTGGTCGTGCTCGCGTGTAATGGCGTGGGGACGCCGCGGCTGCTGCTGAATTCGTCTTCCGGCCGATTCCCCAACGGGCTGGCCAATTCGAGCGGGTTCGTGGGCAAGAATTTGATGTTCCACCCCTACGCGCAGGTCTACGGGTATGTCGACGCGGAAACCGACAGCAACCGCGCGCCGCCGACCTGCCTGTGGAGCAAGGAGTTCTATGAAACCGACAAGTCGCGCGGCTTTGTCCGCGGCTACACGTTTCAGTTCGGGCGCGGGGTCGGTCCGGTCGTCGAGGCCGTCGCCAGCGAGCAGAAGGGGCTGCTGCCGTGGGGCGCGGGCCATCACGCCGCCTTCCGCCGGCTCAACGGTCATCGCTTGGGCCTCTCGGCGATCTGCGAGGACCTGCCGGAAGAGCACAACCGCGTCACGCTCGATCCCGAGCTGAAGGACTGCCACGGGATCCCGGCGCCGCGGATCGACTATACGATCGGCGAGAACACGGCGAGGATGATGGAACACGGCATCGCCCACGCGAAGGAGATCCTCGCCGCGGCGAATGCCACCGATATCTGCGTCAACAGCCCCATCCTCCATGGCGGCTGGCACCTCTTGGGCACCGCGCGCATGGGAACCGACCCGGCGCGCTCGGTCATCAACGAGTGGGGACGGTCGCACGACGTGAAGAACCTGTTCATCGTCGACGGCAGCGTGTTCGTCACCTCCGGCGGGGTAAACCCGACATCCACCATCCAGGCCTTGGCGCTCTACATCGCCGATCAGATGAAGCAGCGCCTGGCCAATCTGTTCGATTGAGGCGGCATGGCCGACGATAATCCTCTCACCCCGGCGCAACGCGACGATCTGCGCGCGCTCGCGGGCATCATCATCCCGGCCAGCGCGGAATTCGATGTGCCGGGGGCAGACGATCCCGCGATCCAGGCCGACATGCTGGCGACGCTGGGTCGCGACACAGACCCGGTGCGGGAGGCGCTGGACCAGCTCGCGCGCCTCGCGGGCGCGCCGCTGACCGGTCTCGACCCGGCCCGGCGCCAGGCGGTCGCCATGGAGTTGCGCGCGACAGGCGGCCGCGCAATAGCGACGCTCACCCGTGTCGTCCTGCAATGCTACTATCGTGACGACCGCGTCGTTCGTTCGCTCGGGTTGGAGCCGCGGCCGCCTTATCCGAAAGGCCATGTGCTGGAGGATGGCGACTGGTCGCTGCTCAACCCGGTCCGGGCGCGGCCGCCCTTGTGGCGCCGCGCATCGTCTTCCCCGTAGCCAGGAGGAAACCCCATGCCGATGTACGAAAAAGGCAGCGTTCGCATCCACTACGAAGAGGCTGGTTCCGGCTTTCCGCTGCTGGTCATCCCCGGCGGCGGTCTCAACTCGACCATCGAAGGGCTCAAGACCCACCCGTTCAACCCGTTTGACGAGTTCGCCAACGAGTTCCGCGTCATCGCCGCCGATCTGCGCAACGCCAAAGGCGGCCAGTCGACGGGCCCGCTCGAGGCCGACCGGCCGTGGGACGCCTTTACCGACGACCATATCGGGCTGATGGATCACCTCGGCATCGACAAGTTCATGGTGCTGGGCTTCTGCATCGGCGGTCCGTTCATCTGGAACCTGCTGAAGCGGGCCGGCGACCGCGTCGTCGCCGCCGTGCCGGTGCAGCCGAGCGGCTATCGCCACGAGATGCCCAACCTCTCCTATACCAACAACATGAAGGGGTGGGGCCCGGAGCTGTGCCAACGGCGGCCCGATATCACGATGGCTCAGGTCGATGCGTTCTTGAAGAACATGTACAGCGGCGAACGCGCCGACTTCGTCTACACCGTCAGCCGCGATTTCGTGCGCAACTGCCAGACGCCGATCCTGATCATGCCCGACGACGTACCGGGACATCCCTATGTCGTGGCGATGGAGAGCGCCTATCTGGCGCCGAACGCACAGGTCAGCATCTATCCGTGGAAGATGAACCCCAAGCAGACCCAAATCGCGCTCCGCCACGTGCGCGGATTCCTGAACAGCAACCGACCTGCGGCGGCGGCTCGACCCCTTGCCGCTGCAGCACAGTAACGCCGAGGAGAGACCCGCATGCCGTTCTACGAAAGAGGAAACGTCCGTATTCATTACGAGGAAGCCGGTTCCGGCTTTCCGCTGCTGGTCATCCCCGGCGGCGGATTGAACTCGACAATCGCCGGGCTCGACACCATCCACCCGTTCAACCCGTTGAAGGAATTCGCCGACGGGTGCCGGGTGATCGCCGCCGATCTGCGCAACGCCAATGGCGGCCAGTCCACCGGCCCGGTCGAAATAGACCGGCCGTGGGATTCCTACACCGACGACCATCTCGGGCTGATGGACCACCTCGGCATTCGCGAGTTCATGGTGCTGGGGTTTTGCATCGGCGGCCCGTTCATCTGGAACCTGCTGAAGCGGGCGGGCGACCGGGTGGTCGCCGGCGTGCTGACGCAGCCCTCCGGCTACCGGCCGACGATGCCCGACCTGTTCTACCAGAACAACATCACCGGCTGGGGCCCGCAGCTCGTCCAGAAGCGGCCGGACATCACGATGGATCAGGTGAGTGCGTTTCTCACCAACATGTACCGCAAGAACGCCGATTTCGTGTTTACCGTGACGCGCGATTTCGTCCGCCAATGCCACACGCCGATCCTGATCCTGCCGGATGACGTGGCGGCGCACCCCTACGCGGTCGCGATGGAAACGGCGCACCTCGCGCCGAACGCGCAGGTCAGCATGTACCCGTGGAAGGCGAACCCCGAGCAGATCCAGCTCGCGGTGCGCCATATCGGCACCTTCCTCAAGGCCAACCGGCCGGCCAGCCAGGCGCAACAGCCGGTCAGGGCCGCCGCGCAGTAAACCGCGAGCGTCGCTAGAGCGGGGCGGCGGCGAGCGACGCTGCCGCCCCGCTTGCTCGCCCGGGCGGGCGAGACGCAGAACGATCAGCATCAGCCGATCGAGATTCCGCGAGTTCGCCCTGAGAAGCAGGCGAAAAACCGGCAAAAGCAGGCGGATCGGCAACGACATCAAGCCTCGGCGACACTCGCGATGGCGAGCGAGATCGAGAATGTAGTTCTTGTTATGTTCTTTCAAGGGCGGCAGTGGGTTCAATCTGAAATTTATTGACCGGCCTGCACCAGACTGATGCCTAGCGACAAACGCCCTTTTGCACCATATTTCTGTGGATGAACCGCTTCGTGTATCCCTCCATAGGGTGCATCCTTCTCGGCCCTCTTGTCGGATTCGTCGCGCGGCCTTTCGGCTGGCTTGGTTTAGTAGCGATACCGCTCGTCGTGCTCTACGTATGTTTCCTAAAGTGGTGCAAGCCGCGTAGCGCAGAAACGCATTCCCCGCCCTCGTGATCCCGTCCAGCTAGCTGACCCACTGCCCAACACCCGCCTAAATTTTTTTGGGCCGGCGCGGCAGGTCCGTCAGCGCAGCCGCACAAACTTGTCGACACCGCGGTTCTGGGTGAGGCCGGCATAGATGCTGCCCTCGGAGTCGACGCCGATACCGTGGACGTGGCGGCTTTCCATCTTGGCAAGCACCTCGCCTTTGGGGCTGCGCACGGTGCAGTAGGCCGGGTTGCCGTCGGCTTCCTGTTCGGCGATGTAGTAATTGCCGTCCTTGCCGCGGCTGATGTCGTTGGGGCCGCCCATGCCGGTCCATTCGCTGAGATACTCGCCGTCGGGGGTGAAGAACTGGATGCGCCGGTTCGAGCGGTCGGCGACCAGGAGGTTGCCGGCATCGTCGAAGGCGATGCTGTGCGGCAGATGGAACTGGCCCGGCCCCTTGCCCGGCGAACCCCATGAGGTCTTGAGCGTCCCGTCGGCGGCGAAGCGATGGACCCGGGCATTCTGGTAGCCGTCGGTGACGTAGATGTCGCCGTTGGGGTGCTTCATCATTTCGGTCGGGTGGTTGAACGGCCCGGCGGCGCGCTCGACCAGCCAGTTCTCGACATGGCCGGTGTCGGACGCCTGGCCCGGCTTGCCGAGCTGCAGCTTGACCTTGCCGTCGAGGCTGAACGATTTGCAGACCGAGTCGATGCGGTCGGTGGTGTAGACCGTGTCGCCGACGATCTTGAGGCCGTGCGGGTCGGTGACCTCGCCCTTGCCCCAGGATGCGAGATGCTTGCCGGTCTTAGCGTCGAACACCACGACCGGCGGGTCACGGCGCTGGAAGACATAGATGCGGTCCTGGTCGTCGGCGGCGACCCGGCTGATCAGGCCGAACGGCTCGCCGTCGGGCGATTTGAAGAAATCGCGGATGACTTCGTAGCGGTAATCGCCGGTTCCGACTTGGGGCATGGGGGCTTCCTCCCGGAGTGATGGGCGCGAAAGTTCTTCCGTCGCTTCCTACGATCTTCCGTCTCGGCGGGGCGCGCACCAACGAAATTCGATCATGGCCGCCCTGTGCAAAAGATCGAGACCCCGCTCACATGGTCGTGCTCTATAAAAGCTGCTCGGCTCTGCGCACCGCAGGCACCGGCAAAGCGTGGCTCTGACTGGCTACGCGCTCTGAAGGACGCCGCGTAGCATGGACAGGACCAAACTCAGAAACGCGGCCTTCCTCGCCGGAGCGGTCTTCCTCTTCGGCATCGTGACGGCGATCTATGAGTATTACCGCGACAACAACTCGATGGATTTCGAGGCCATAGCCCACGCAAGGGGCGGGGCGATCCTGCACGCGGTGCTGTGGACAATCGTCGCCGGCGTCGTCTTTGCGGTTCAGCTAATCAGAAAGTGACTCCGCGCCACGGACTAATCGCGATTTCAGGCTGAGCCGCTTGGGGCATGGCCATATCCTCCCGCGAGTTAGTTGCTCACGATCGATCTGTAGAAAGGTACGCAGACCGCGGCTAGTCGTGCCTCCTGCGTGTCATCCGGAAAAAGAATATCGAGGTGCTGCGTTGCGCTGAAAATCGCGGCGACGATCTTGCCGACCTCCCTGGGTAGGCTCTCGTCCGGCTCATCGGCGAGGGTGGCGATGCACAGCATCACGGTCGGCTCACCGTCGTTCACCGCCCGCGCCAGATAGGCGCGCCGCACATTGGGGTTCCGGTTGAGGAGGTCAGTCAGCCCATTCTTTAGACGCCGTTCGGGCTCCCCGTCCTGTTCGCCAAGGAACCTCAAACCTGAGACCGGGAGTTCGTCCGGCTTTCGGGTGCGCTTGAAAGGCCACATCGGCCGCACCTCCTTCGGGAGCGAAATCTCTCAGCCGCGGCGCCTTTCTTTCGGCATCTGCCCGTTCGCTCACACCGGCTTGCCGCTGGCGTGCGAGGAGTTGACGGTGAAGGTCCAGCCGCCGGGGCCGGGGATCGTGAACGAGTCGTGGATGCGGCCGCGGCTGATCTCCGACGGCGACAGGCCTTTCCCGGCATAGTCGCGGTGCGCGGCGTCGATATCGTCGACCATCAAATCGAACGGCGCGATGGCGCCAGGTGCGGGCGGCTCCGCCTTTCTGACGACGACGTGGGTGCCGCCACGCAATTCCAGGACCGCCAGCTCGTCCATCTGCACGATCGGACGCAACCCGGCGGTTTCGAGCCATTTCGCCGCTGCGGCGACATCGCTACAAGGCAGCCGTACATGGCCGACGGCGACGGGCGGGCGTTGATCGATGGTGTCGGGCATGATCTTCCTCCCTGTTGCGTTCCGTGTCAGACGTAGCCTTGCGACGGGTTGAAGGCGGTGCCTTCGGCCAGCACCCCTGCGCCTGGTACAAAATTCACTTCGAGGCGGATGCCGTCGGGGTCCTCGAACAGCACGTAATAATAGCCAGGCGCCCAATTGCCCTCCAGCGGGCCGCGCACGATCGTCGCGCCGATCTCCCTGAGCAGCGCCGCGCAGCGATCGACATCCCCGCGTGAACGGGCGCGCAGGCAGAGATGATGCAGCCCGACCCGCTGCTGGACAAAGCGCTCGCCTGAATGGGCCGGGTCGCACGGCTCGATGCCGATCGCGGTGCGCGCGCCGACGCCGTAGAGAAGGCGGTCGCCGTCATGGACGATCTTCATGCCGAACGCGGGCAGCAGCTTGCGATAGAACTCGCGGGCCAATTCGAACCGGCTCACCGTCAGGATGACGTGGGCCATGCCGTTAATGTCGACGGTCATCGGCGCGCCTCCCCGCTCAATACGGCTCCTTCACGAAGATAAAGGTCGTGCCGGTGACGATCGGGGCGCTGGCGCCGACGAACGGTGCGCGCAGAGGTGAGATCGCTTAAGCTCACCGCGAGGGACGGAGACGGACGATGACAGAGCGGCGCATTGTGCTCGACCCAGAGGTGCTCGCGGGCAAGCCGGTCATTCGCGGCACCCGGCTCGCGGTGGAATTCGTAATCGGTCTTCTGGCTGACGGCTGGACCGAGGCGGAGATCGTGGCCAGCTATCCTGGCGTGACTCATGAGGACATCCTAGCCTGCCTCGCCTATGCGCGCTGACCCAAGCTGGTGCTTTAGCCTCCAAACCACTATCTTTACGTAGGACTGTCGGGGCGCTTGGACGTTTGGACCGTCCGGCCCCGACAGCTCCGGGTCTGCCGGCATTTCACCCGACATGCAGCCTCTTGTGGAAGGAGGACTGGATCACGTCTGGACCATTGCAGTCACGACGGCAGCAATCTTTCGAGCCTCAGCTTCCGTCAAGTCAAATGGTATCCCCTGCACGTGTACTGTCAAGTTAGGCCTGATCGGAATAGGCAGGATTAGCCCCGCCGCCGCAGGAATTGGTACCGTTCGTACCGCATCAGAGCGCCGCTCGGGCCGCGCCTTCGTCGAATCGCTCTGCTCCTCATTGGCTGATCGTGTCCGAGCACGCGCTCGACTCTGGACACTGGGCCGGAAAGCAAGTGGGTTACTTAAGTAAGACAGAAAGTCATCCAATGCCGATCTGATTCGACTCTTGTATGACGTGAGACTAGCCGGTGTGTAGTCACGTCCATGCAGCCGCTGGAAGCGCGACATCACGTCCTCGATGTCGAGGTTCGTCACGTCAGCCGCCTCGGCCTCGTCGAGGATACCTAACACCCTTGTCACAGCCGCCTTGCGCGACTGCGCTGTATTTTTTTCCATAAGGCCTTTGTCTGCCAGGTAATCGTGGAAGCTAGCAAGGGCTTCCCGCGATCGCGCTTGTCCGTCCATCACATCAGTCCTCCCGCACGCAAATATGGCGCGAGGAATTGATGGATGCAAGGCTCAAGATCAATTTTTTATAGAAATCATCTGGACAGATGGTTGATTGACATATCCATATCATACAATCATCAGTACGGCTCCTTGACGAAGATAAACGTCGTACCGGTGACGATCGGCGCGCTGGCGCCGACAAAGCTGACATTGACGTCCTTGACCTGGCGCGAGCCGGCGCGGCCGGAGGCCTGCAGCGCGCCCTCGATGATATGCCAGAGGCCGTGGATGCGGCCGGTGCCGAGGCTGCCGCCAAAGGTGTTGAGCGGCAATTCGCCGTCGAGCTCGATGCGCCCGTTCTGGATGAAGTCGAGCGCCTCGCCCTCCTTGCAGAACCCGTAGCTTTCGAGGCCGTAGATCACCGAGGCCGAGAAGCCGTCATAGATCTGGGCGACATCGACATCCTTGGGGGTGAAACCCGAGCGCTCCCAGGTCAGCTTCGCCGAGCTGGCGCCGCCCTCCATATAGTCGGCGAGGCTGCCGATCCGGCCCGCAACCTCGAACTTGAGGCGCTCGCCGTAGCCGGCGAGATAGGCGGGGGTGGGCTTGAGGTCGCGGGCCCGATCGGCGGTGGTCAGCACGATAGCGACCGCGCCCTGCACCGGGATGTCGCAATCGAACAGGCAGAACGGGTAGGCGACCATGCGCGAGGCGAAATAGTCCTCGCGGCTCAAGGGCGTGCCGTAGAAGAAGGCATGCGGGTTGTGCTGGGTGTGCTTGCGCTGGGTGACCGCTAAGGTCGCCATCTTGTCGCGGGTCTGGTTGTTCTTTTCCAGCCAGCGGGTGTAGGCGACCGCCATCCCCTGCCCCGGCCCGCCAAACCCGTAGGGGGCGGTGAATTGCGTGGCGCCCGCCGCGTTGCCGCTCGGCAGGTTCTGGTAGGTGCCGCGCGGGTTGTGCATCGCCCGCCAGACGACGGCGTATTTGCACACGCCGGCGAGCAGAGCGTTGACCGCCTGCTGCACCGCGCCGCCGATATTCACCGAGCCGACCTGGATGTGCCAGGTGAGGTTCGGCAGCTTCAGCATCGCCATCATGCAATTGACCGAGACGATGGAGATGCCGTCGATTTCGGCGTGGCCGGTGGCCGGGAGTTCCGGGTAGGTGGCGAGGCCGTCGATGTCGGACATTTCCAGGCCGGAATCGGCGACCGCCTCCTTGACCGCGGTCAGCGCGTGGGCGGCGAGCGGGATGTCGGCGAGGCGCGAGACTTTCGAGTAACCGACGCCGCTGACGGCGATCTTGCAGCGGTTCTCCCACATGGCGCCTATTCCTTCACCGCTGCTGTATCGACGCTGTGCGTCCTTCGAGGCTCCCACCGGGTCAAGCCCGGTGGTTCGCACCTCAGGATGAGGGTTATTCTTGATGCCGACCTCAAACCTCCCTCACCCTGAGGCGCGCCGCCCTTCGAGACGCCGCCGTGCGGCGGCTCCTCAGGATGAGGCGGCGCCTCGAAGGGCGCATTGCGTTTCTGCGTCACTTTCCGGATGCCAGACGGAACTGCGGCAGGGTGATGTCGTCGTTGAGCTTCTCGAACACCACCTCGACGCGCCGCCCGACCTTGGCCTCGGTATAGGGCACCCCCAGCAGGTTGCCGGCCATCAGCGCGCCCGGCGCATCGTCGAGTTCGACGATGATGCTGGCGTAGGGCACGGCGGCGGCGAAGCGCTTGTCGCCGGTGTGATACATGATGGTGTAGGCGTAGATCGCGCCCGCGCCGCGAACCGGCTCGAATTTGAGGTCGGTCGAGACGCATTGGGTGCAAGTGGCAAAGGGCGGGTGCTGGAAATGCCCGCAGCTCTGGCAACGCTGGAGTTCGAGGCTTTCGCGCTTGGCGGCGTCCCAGAACGGCTTGGTCCATTCGTTGGGTACCGGGACGGGTCGGGTTACCTGGCTCCAATCGCTCAGTCCGGACATGTCCTCCCTCTCCCGCAAGTTACCCGGTGGCGAGCCCCGGCGCGCCGATGCGGTCGCGGCGCAGCGTCGGCCCGCCGGCCAAGATTTGCACAACCCCGGCGCCGAAGCCAATCAGCACGCCGATCTGCCAGGCGTGATCGTAGGAGCCGTAGGCCGTATAGATCAGCCCGCCGCCCCAAGCGCCGAGCGACGACCCGACCTGATGCATCACGAACGAGATGCCGAGCAGCGTCGCCATATAGCGGGTGCCGAACATCTCGGCGACGAGGCCGCTGACCAAAGGCGCGACGCTGAGCCACAGCATCCCCATCGCCGCGGCGAAAACGAGGGTGCTCGCCGGGGTCGGCGGCATGACGAAATAGGCGGTGAAGACAAACGCGCGCAGGATGTAGAGCAGACCGAGCAGGATGTGCTTCGGGTATTTGGCGCCGAGCCAGCCGGCGGTCAGCGAGCCGACACAGTTCATCCCCCCAATCACCGCCAGCGCCTCGGCGCTGAGCAGCGGGTCCTGCCCGCAGATCGCCAGATAGGTCGGCAGGTGCGTGGTGAGGAACACCAAATTGAGGCCGCAGACAAAATAGGCGCCCGACATCACCAAGAAGGGGCGGTGGCGGACCGCCTGGCCGAGCATCTCGCGCATCGTCGTCTTGCCGATGCTGTGCGCGGGCACGCGGTCGGCGCCGCCGGCGAAGAACCCCGCCGGCAACATCGCCGCCGCGAG
>DASYXG010000353.1:0-41909 GCA_035935235.1 Allostellaceae bacterium | reverse complement strand
CGGCCGCATGGGTTTTCACCATCCCGGCGAAGGCCGCGGCCTATTTCCGCCATGGGCCCCGGCCTGCGCCGGGGTGGTGATGAAGGTGCGCGCAAAGCCCTACCCGCGCCGCCAGGTCGTGCCGCTTGGCCCGTCCTCCAGAAGGATGCCCTCGGCAGCCAGTTCGTCGCGGATACGGTCGGCATCGGCGAAACGGCGTTCCTTACGGGCCAGTGTCCGCTCGGCGATGCGCTCGTCGATCGAGGCTGCACCAGCGTCGATGCCACGGAACCAGGCGTCGGAACTAAATGAAAGCAAACCAAGCAATCTCGCGCCGTTTAGCAACAGCTCCCGAGCCACGCCCCTTTGCTCATCGTCATCTGAATTGTGATATTGCCCGGCAAGCTCATGCAGGTGGCTAAGGGCCAGCGGTGCATTGAGATCGTCGTTCAGTGCCTCGACAAACGGGGCGGGAAGGCCCAGCGGCTGCCTCGGCGGGATGCCGGGCAGCGCGATGACGCGATACCACCTATCCAGCGTCTGCCGCGCCTCGTGCAGACGTTCGCCGGTCCAGTCGAGCGGCGCGCGGTAATGTGTCCCGAGTAGTGCTAGGCGGATGACTTCGCCGGGCGCTTGCGCCCGCGCCTGGCGCACGGTGATGAAGTTCCCCTCGGATTTCGCCATCTTGCTGCCGCCGACGGTCAGCATGCCGTTGTGCAGCCAGTAATTGGCGAACGGTCTTCCGTCATGGGCGCAGACGCTTTGTGCGATCTCGTTCTCATGGTGCGGGAAGATGAGGTCGAGCCCGCCGCCATGGATGTCGAAGGTCTCGCCCAGCGTGTTCTCGCTCATCGCCGAGCATTCGATGTGCCAGCCGGGGCGGCCGCGGCCCCAGGGGCTCGGCCAGCCGGGCTGATCCGGCGCTGACGGTTTCCACAGCACGAAATCGCCGGGGTCTTCTTTATAGGGCGCGATTTCGACCCGGGCGCCGGCGATCATGTCCTTCCGGCTGCGCCGCGACAGCGCGCCGTATTTGGCGTAGGACGCGACACGGAAAAGGGCGTGTCCCTCGGCAGCATAGGCGTGGCCCGAGGCGATCAGCCGCTCGATCAGCGCGATCATCTCCTTGATGTATTCGGTGGCGCGCGGCTCGATATTGGGCGGCAAATTACCAAGCGCCGCCATATCTTCGTGGAACACCGCGGTGGTATGCGAGGTCACCTGGTCGATGGTCTGCCCGCTTTCCCGCGCGCGCGCCATGATCTTGTCTTCAACATCGGTGATGTTGCGCACGTATTTGACGTGGCTCGCGCCGTATTCGTGACGCAGCACGCGGTACAACAGGTCGAAGACGACGACCGCGCGCGCATTGCCGATATGGGCGTCGTCGTAGACCGTCGGGCCGCAGACATACATGCGCACGTTCTGGCGATCGAGCGGCTGAAACTCCTCCTTGCGGCGGGTCAGCGAGTTGTAAAGCTTCAAGGCCATGGTGGGCGCCTCGGTAGCAGATTGCGCCGCCGTGGTCACGCCTACAGCGCTGCAAGACGGTGTTGCGTCCTTCGAGGCTCCCGCCAGGTCAAGCCCAGCGGTCACACCTCAGGATGAGGGATATTCTTGATCGCATTCCCCAAACCGTCCTCATCCTGAGGCGCCTCGCGTCAGCGAGGCCTCGAAGGACGCACTCGCCTAACTCCAGCGACTATGCGAGATAGGCGCGATGCGCGGCGCGACGGCGGAGAACGGGCGAAGCGGGGCATGGGCGCTTCTCAGCTCGCGCCGCTTTGGGCCGCTGTTCGTGACGCAGTTTCTCTCGGCCTTCAACGACAACGCGCTGAAAAACGCGCTGGTGCTGATGCTGGCCTACCGGCCGGAGATGGCCGAGGGCATGTCGGCGGGCATCCTCATCCCGCTCGCCGGCGGGCTTTTCATCCTGCCGTTCTTCCTCTTCTCGGCGACCGCCGGCGAGCTCGCCGACGCGCTCGACAAGGCGCGGCTCATCCGCATCATCAAGTTCAGCGAGGTTGCGGTGATGCTGTTCGCCGCCGCCGGCGAGCTCTGCGCTAGCCCGGTTTCGCTGCTCGCGCTGCTTTTCGTGATGGGCATCGAGGCGACGTTTTTCGGCCCGCTCAAATACGGGATTATCCCCGATCTCGTGGGGCTCAACGACCTTTTGCTCGGCAACGCGCTGGTCGAGGCCGGGACGTTCCTCGCGATTCTCTTCGGCACCATCGCCGGCATGCTGATCGCCAGCCAGCACGGCACCAAGATCGTCGCCGCGCTGATCGTGCTGATCGCGCTCGCCGCGTGGCTCCTCAGCCGCTCGATCCCGGCGACGGCGCCGGGCGTGGCGCGCCCCCGGGTCAGCCTCAATTTCGTCGCCGCGACCGTGCAGCTCGTCGCCGATGCAAGGCGCGAGC
Source organism: Allostellaceae bacterium (assembly GCA_035935235.1). Classification (GTDB taxonomy): domain Bacteria; phylum Pseudomonadota; class Alphaproteobacteria; order ATCC43930; family CGMCC-115725; genus DATARH01. The sequence goes on along the minus strand of DASYXG010000353.1, from coordinate 39,510 downwards.
GGGTGCGCTGGCGCGCGATCCTCGGCATCTCGTGGTTCTGGCTGGTCGGCGCGACCTACCTGTCGCAATTTCCGACCTATGTGCATCTTTACCTGAACAGCGAAGAGGCGGTGGTGACCCTATTTCTCACCGTGTTCTCGGTCGGGGTCGGCTGCGGCTCGCTGCTCGGCAACCGCATCCTCAAGGGCCGGATCAGCGCCAAAGTTGTGCCCTGGGCCGGGCTCGGCATCGCCCTGTTCTCGATGTTGCTGTGGGCGGCGAGCCCGGGCGGCGGCCCCTATACCGGCACACTGCTGACCGTCGGCGGGTTCCTCGGCCACCCGGCGAGCTGGGTGGTCCTTGTCGCCCTGTTCGGCATCGCCGCCTCGGGCGGCGTTTTCATCCTGCCGCTTTACGCGCTCTTACAGACCGCCGGCGACGAGCACCGCCGCGCTCGCGCGATCGGCGCCAACAATGTCGTCAACGCCGCGGCCATGGTGCTGTCTTCGATGGTGGTGATCGGTCTCGTCGCTGTGGGGGTCAGCGTACCGCAGCTCTTCCTGCTGACCGGCGTTCTGACGCTCGCCGTCGCCGCGGTGTTCTGGCGTCTGCGCGCCGCGCTGGTTCCGGCCCAAGCGGTCGCGGCGGAGTAGCCTAGTCCGCCTGCTTCGGTGTTATTTCGACCTCGATAGTCGCCAGCGGCGGGGTCGGTACCCGGAACACCAGCCGCCGCAGCGATCCCTGAACGTCCCCGGCCTTTTCCGAAGGGGCAGTCAGTGCGAGTTGTTCTCGCACGGTGCCGGACACACCGGTGGCGACGTACAAACTCGGCCAGTTGTTGACGAACAAATCCTCCTGCTCCGGAACCGTCCAAAATCTCAGCTCGGCGTTTCCGGGTTTGCACGTCGCTTCGACGGTAATCATTTGCTGTTTCCCGGCAATCCCGAGCGTCGCGAAACTGCTGCAAGCATGGTCGCTTTCCAGACAGGTGAATGCGTAAGATTTGGCGCCGGGGTTGTCTAACTGGCGCACGGAGACGACACAGACATATGGCCCAGCATGCGCGGAAACGCCGGCGCCGAGGGCCAGTGACAATCAAACCACACAGCTTTGCTTTGAATTCCATTACGCCGTCTTGATCGCGTCGGCGCCTTCGATGCGCTGGGCGAGCGCGGCGGCCAGGAAGCGGTCGATATCGCCATTGAGCACCGCCGGGGCGTTGCCGATCTCGACCCCGGTGCGCAAGTCCTTGACCATCTGATACGGTTGCAGCACATAAGACCGGATCTGGTGGCCCCAGCCGATATCGGTCTTGGTCGCGTTCATCGCGTCGGTCGCCGCCTCGCGCTTCTGCAGCTCGAGCTCGTAGAGCCGGGCGCGCAGCATCGCGAAGGCCTGGGCGCGGTTCTGGTGCTGCGAGCGTTCGCTTTGGCAGGCGACCGCGACCGGCTCCGCACCCGGGGCGGTATAGGTGAGGCGCACCGCGCTGTCGGTCTTGTTGACGTGCTGCCCGCCCGCGCCCGACGAGCGGTAGGTGTCGACGCGCAAATATTTGTCTTCGATCTCGATCTCGATCTTGTCGTCGATCACCGGATAGACCCAGGCCGACGCGAAGCTGGTGTGCCGGCGCGCCGCCGAATCAAACGGCGAGATGCGCACCAGGCGATGCACGCCGCTCTCGGTCTTCAGCCAGCCATAGGCGTTTGCGCCGTTGACCCTAACCGTCGCCGATTTGATGCCGGCGCCTTCGCCGGCGCTCTCCTCGACCCATTCGACCTTGTAACCGTGCGCCTCGGCCCAGCGCACATACATGCGCAGCAGCATCTCGGCCCAATCCTGCGCCTCGGTGCCGCCGCTGCCGGCATGAACCTCGAGGTAGCAATCGTTGGCGTCGGCTTCGCCCGACAGCAGGCTTTCGAGCTCGCGCTGCGCCGCCTCGGCGTGAAGCTTTTCGAGCGTCGCCTCGGCTTCCTTGACGACGCTATCGTCGCCTTCGGCCTCGGCCAGTTCGATCAGCTCGATCGCGTCCTTGTGCCCCTGCTCGATGCGGCGGTACCCGCCAACGAGATGGTCGAGCCGGGTGCGCTCGCGCATTAGCGCTTGCGCCGCGTCGGCGTTGTCCCAGAGCTTGGGGTCCTCTGCTCGGCGGTTCAGCTCATCGAGCTTCGCTGTGGCGACATCCCAGTCAAAGATGCCTCCGCAGCAGGGAGAGCGATTTCTCGATGCCGTCGATGAGGGTCTGGGTTTCCGCACGCATGGTTCATTCCTTCGATCGATCTAGTACAAACCGCCGGTGCCGCGCATCGGCTCACGCGGGTTGTCCGACGCTGAGGTATCGGTCTCGCCTGGTACCCCGTGCAACCCGAGGTCGGTGTCCTTGTCGGGCGAGGTCCCCGGCTTGTAGGCGAAATAGACCGAAGCCTCGCCGGGGCCGGCGGGCTGCATCGTGTCGGGGTTCACCCGGATCATCTGCAGCCCTGACGGGATGCGGAACTCGGTCGGCGGCGCATTCTTCAACGCCGCGATCATGTAGTCGCGAAACACCGGGGCGGCAACCACTGCCGCCTGTGCGCCGCGGCCGAGGCTGTCGTGGTCGTCATAGCCGATATAGACGCCGGCGGCGAGGTTCGGGGTGAAGCCGACGAACCAGGCATCGCGCCAATCGCTGGTGGTGCCGGTCTTGCCGGCGATCGGCTTGCCGACGGCCGCGACCCTGCTGCCAGTGCCACGCTGCACCACGCCCTGCATCATCTGCACCAGCTGATAGGTCGATTGCGGGTCGGCGATCTGCTCGCGGTTATCGGCGAGGACCGGTGGCGTTTGGTTGCTCCATTCGACATTGCCGCACTGGTCGCAGGTGCGCTGGTCGGCGCGGAAAATGGTGACGCCGTTGCGGTCCTGCACGCTGTCGATCAGGGTCGGGATCAGGCGCTTGCCGCCATCGACCAGCATCGCGTAAGCGGCGGTGAGGCGGAGCGGCGTGGTCTCGCCGGCCCCCAGCGACATCGAATATTCGCGCGGCATATGATCCATAACGCCGAACGCCTCGACATTTTCGCCGACCGCATCCATCCCGAGGATCGCGCCCAGACGGGCGGCGACGGTGTTGAGCGAGTGGGCCAACGCGACCGCCAGCGGCGTCGGCCCGCGATAGTTATCCGATTCGTAATTGCCCGGGGTCCAGGGCGGCAGCCCCTGGCCTTGGCTCAGCGACAGCGGGCCATCGACCACCAGGGTCGAAGGCGTAAACCCGTGTTCGAGCGCGGTCAGATAGACGAAGGGCTTGATCGCCGAGCCGGGCTGGCGATGCGCCTGGGTGGCGCGGTTGAACTGGCTGATCTCAAAGCTGAACCCGCCGGTCATCGCCAATACCCGCCCGGTATGCGGGTCGATCGTCACCAGCGCGCCGGAGACCTCCGGGATTTGGCAAAGATTGAAAAGCGGCCCCCTGGGCGGCGGCGGCGCGATGGGCTTGCCGTTGCTCGCGGTCTTCGCGGGTGCTGGCGGTGGTTCGGGAAGCGGTTCGACCAGCACCAGGTCGCCCGGTTTGACCACGTCGGCGGCATTCCTCGGGAACGCGCCAAGCGTGCCGTCCTCGCGCAGCGGCCGCGCCCAGCGCATCTGCGCGAACGGGATATGCCCGGTCGAGCCGTCTTTGAAGCCGATCGCGGCGCCGTCGACTTCGGTGTGGGTCACCATGGCGAGCTGCCAGCCGACCGCGGCCGCGCCCGCCGGCAGCGGCTGCGCCGCCAGGGCGGTCGTCCAGTCGCCGTTAGGCTCGATATGGTCGATCGCCCCGCGCCAGCCGCCATTGGCGCGGTCATGCGCGATGAGCCCGTCGCGCAGCGCCTTGTCGGCGGCGGCTTGGAGCGTCGGATCCAGGCTGGTGCGGACGGTAAGTCCACCTTCGTAAACCATCTTCTCGCCAAATCGGGCGATCAGCTCGCGGCGCACCTCTTCGGCAAAATAGGCGGCGGTGACGGTGTCGGTCTCGCCGCGATGGTGCATCGTCACTGGGTCGGCCTTGGCGGCCGCCGCCTGCGCCGCTGTGACATCGCCGTTCTCGAGCATGCGGTCGATGACCCAGTCGCGCCGTATCCGGGCCGCTTGCTGATACCTCAGCGGATTGTAGTTGTTGGGCGCCTTGGGCAACCCGGCAAGAAACGCGGCCTCGGCGAGGGTCAGGTCGTCGAGCGGTTTGCCGAAATAGGTCAGCGCCGCCGCGGCGACGCCATAGGCGCTGCTGCCGAGGTAGATCTCGTTCAGGTAAAGCTCGAGAATGCGGTCTTTCGACAGCGCGTCGTCGATGCGGGTCGCGAGCAGCACCTCCTTGATCTTGCGCTCGATCGACAATTCGCTGGTCAGCAGCATGTTCTTCGCGACCTGCTGTGTGATCGTCGAGGCGCCGACCGGACGCCGGCTCGAATGCCAATGGCTGATGTCGATCACCGCCGCGCGCAGGATCGCGATCGGATCGAAACCGTGATGCGAATAGAAATTCTTGTCCTCGGCGGCAAGGAAGGCGGCGATCACCTGCTTCGGGATCGCACCGATCGGCACGAAGACACGCTTTTCGGTGGCGTATTCAGCCAAGAGCCGGCCGTCGCCGGCGAGCAGCCGCGTGGTGATCGGCGGCTGGTAGCGCGCTAGCTGCTGGTAGTCGGGAAGGTCGCGCCCGAAATACCAGATTGTCAGCCCGGCGAACCCGCCGCCGATGATCGCCAACAGCACGGCGCAGACGAACAGGAACCGGACGAGCTTGATCAACGTACGCAAACGCTGCACGCTCCATCTGGCGGCGGCGATTCGAGCTTTGGGCCGCTACGCTCGGGCCATGAGCGCGGCGCGCCCTTATGCGCCAAGCTCCGGCTCTTTCCAAGTCCGATTTGGTTGTACGCCAACCCCGTATCGGCAACCGCCGATGACGAAATGGTATGGCCGGTCGCGGTTGCAACTGCCGCGACCGACGAAATCATTGTCGTTCCGAGGCGCCAACGTTACATTTGACGTTGCGAATTTCGCCGACCGGGCGTCGCCGTCCGGCGGCGTTGGGATGCACGCCCCGCACCGTCGGCAAGTTGTTTGCCGCAGCAGCACCGGGCGATGCGAATTTACTTAACCCGAGGCCGGGTGCGAGCTTTCGATCCGCGACGCAATGACAAATTATCGCGACGCCCCGATAGGCACTCGACGCCTCCCAGCACAATGGACTGCGCCCTGGCACGCCTTTACCGCGACCGCCGCCGCGCGTCCCGGAGTCCGCCCGAATGGCAAAACGCATGCTTATCGACGCCGCGCATCCCGAGGAAACTCGGGTGGTGGTGCTCAGCGGTAACCGGCTTGAAGAGTTCGATTTCGAGTCGTCGACCAAGAAGCAAGTCAAAGGAAACATCTATCTCGCCAAGGTCACCCGGGTAGAGCCGTCGCTTCAGGCGGCGTTCATCGACTACGGTGGCAACCGCCACGGCTTCCTGGCGTTCAGCGAAATCCACCCCGACTACTACCGCATCCCGGTCAGCGACCGCGAAGGGACCGAATACGAGGCGCCGCCGGCGGAAACGCTCTCCGAGCTGCCCGACGGGGTCAGCGGCAATGCCCCTGCCGAGGGTTATACCGCCGCGGTCACCGCAGAGGCTCAGGAGGCGATCGCCGAACTGGCCGAGACGCTGCCGGAGGGGCCAGTCGCCGAAAGCGATAGCGACGCCGAGGGCGAAGCGGAATTGCAGCCCGCCGCCGAGCCCGAGGAATACCCCGTCCCGGCCGAGGTCAACGACCTTGAGATGGCGGCGCCGATCGAGGCATTGGTCGCGCCCGAGCCGTTCTTCGAATCGGCCGCGCCCGAACCGGCGCCGGCGGTCGAGGAGGTCGACACGCTCGACGACGACGAAGCCGAGGAGGCCGGTGAACAGCGCCGCCGCGCGGATCATCGCCATCGTCACTACAAAATCCAGGAAGTGGTCAAGCGCCGGCAGATCATGCTGGTGCAGGTCGCCAAGGAAGAGCGCGGCAACAAGGGCGCCGCGTTGACCACCTATCTCTCGCTTGCCGGGCGCTATTGCGTGCTGATGCCGAACACGGCGCGAGGCGGCGGAGTGTCGCGCAAAATCACCAGCCTCAGCGACCGCCGACGGCTGAAGGAGATTCTCGAAGACCTCGAGATCCCGGAGGGCATGGGGGTCATCGTCCGCACCGCCGGCGCCGAGCGCTCCAAAGCGGAGATCAAGCGGGACTACGAATATCTGATGCGGCTGTGGAGTGAGATCCGCGACCACACCCTGAAATCGACCGCGCCAGCACTGATCCACGAGGAAGGCAACCTGATCAAGCGGTCGATCCGCGATCTCTACGCCCGCGACATCGACGAGGTGATTGTCGAGGGTGAAGAGGGGTACCGCACCGCCAAGGATTTCATGCGCATGCTGACGCCGAGCCATGCGCGCCGGGTTCAACCGTACCGAGACCCGCAGATCGGGCTCTTCCACCGTTTCCAGGTCGAAAGCCAGATCGACGCCGCCCATTCTCCGGTGGCCCAACTGCGCTCGGGCGGTTACATCGTCATCAACCAGACTGAGGCGCTGGTCGCGATCGACGTCAATTCCGGGCGCGCGACCCGCGAGCGCAATATCGAGGAAACCGCGCTCAAGACCAATCTCGAAGCGGCGGATGAGATCGCCCGCCAGTTGCGGCTGCGCGATCTTGCCGGGCTCATCGTCATCGACTTCATCGACATGGAAGAGCACCGCCATAACGCGGCGGTGGAACGCCGGCTCAAAGAAGCGCTCAAGAACGACCGCGCCCGCATCCAGGTCGGCCGGATCAGCCCCTTTGGATTAATGGAGATGTCGCGGCAGCGGCTGCGTCCGTCGCTCGCCGAGGCCTCGACCCAGCCCTGCCCGCATTGCGGCGGCACCGGCTTTATCCGCTCGACCGAGTCGACCGCGCTCTACGTGTTGCGATCGATCGAGGAGGAAGGCGCGCGCGGCCGCTCCGCCGAAATCTGCATCTATGTTCCGACCACGGTCGCGCTCTACATCCTCAATCAAAAGCGCGAGTCGCTGGCACAGATCGAGGCGCGCTACGGGCTGCGTGTCGCGGTCGGTCAGGACGACACGCTGATCCCGCCGAACTTCCGCCTCGAACGGCTGCGCGCCTACGCCGCCGGCGAAGCGCCGGCGCCGCGGCTGCTTCAGCCTCCGCCGCCCCCGGAAACCGACGATGAGGACGAGGTGGACGAGGCGGAAGACGCCGTGGTCGTCCAGCAGCACGCCGACGAGACCGGGGGCCGACCCCGTGAGCGCGATGACGAACGGGGCGGACGCCGCCGTCGTCGCCGGCGCGGCCGCCGGGGCGACGGAAGCCGCGAGCATCATTCCGACGAGGGGCGTGAACCACGCCGAGCCGAGGCGCCTTTCGAAAACGGTGCGGATCGAGTGGAGGAGCCACGCCGTGCGGTGGCCGAGAGCGGCGAGCCGGAGGCGCGTGAGGGCGACGGTGAACGCCGCCGACGCCGGCGCGGCCGCCGGGGCGGCCGCTGGCGCAATCGCGACGGTACGCCGGGCGAGAACGGCGCGCGGGGTGAGGATCAAGCGCACGAAATCCGGGTCGAACCCGCGGCAGAAGTAGCGGAAGAGCTGGTCGAGGCGGCGATCGAAGGCGCCGAGATGCCGGCGGTTGCGGTCAGGGCCGAGGAACCGCCGCCGGCGCCGCCCGAACTCGAGATCGCCGAGGCGGAGGCGATCGTCGAGGCCGCGGTTGAGAGTGCCGAGATCCCTGCGGCGGAGCCGGAGCCCGTGCCCGAACTCGAAACCGCCGCCGCGCCGCCCAAACGAGCACGCGCGTCTCGCGCAAAATCCGAGCCCAAGCCCATCCCGCCGCCGATCGACGTCCACGCGGTGATCGACAAGCCGGAAACACCGCGTCGCGGTTGGTGGCAGCGGTTGACGCAACCGTGACCGACGGGCCGTCTGGCCGAGGTTTACTGCGTCACCTGAAGTCACGCGTCCTCGCCGTCGCTGCCGTCGCGCTGCTCCTGGCCGGCCCTGCGTCACGTCTGGCGTGGTCGCACGGTAGCGGCGCCGGCGATGTCGTTTTGCGCGACACCGAGATCGAAAACGACATCCGCACGCTGGCAACGCCGATCTGGCGGGTCGCCGGGCTCGATCCTCAGGGGGTCGGCGTCTATATCGTCAGCGACAGCCAGCTCAATTCCTTTGTCGCCGGCGGACAAGCGGTATTCATCAACAGCGGCCTCATCGAGCGGGCCGAGACGCCGAACATGCTGATTGGCGTCATCGCGCACGAAACCGGCCATATCGCTGGCGGCCACATTCTGCGCTCGTTGGAGGCGGTCAAGAACGCCAGCATCGAGACCATTATCGCGATGGCCCTGGCGCTCGGCGCCTCAGTGGCCGGCGGCAATGGCGCGCCGCTCATCGCCGCGCAAGGGGTCGGGCAGCGGGCCTTCATGGCGTTCTCGGTGGCGCAGGAGGCGACAGCCGACCACGCGGCCATGTCCTATCTCGACCACAGCGGTCAGTCGGCCCGCGGTCTCTTGAAATTCTTCGAGATTCTGCAAGCCGATGAGCCGCTCACCGGCGAGCCGAGCGACCCGTGGGCGCGCACTCACCCGCTGACTGTCGAGCGCATCGACTATATCCGTCACCACGTCGAGACCTCGCCGAATTCGAACAAGACCGATCCGCCCGAATTCGTCGATTTGCTCAAGGTCGTCCAGCTCAAGCTGCATGCCTTTCTCGACGATCCGGCGGTGACGCTGCGCGCCTATCCGGTCAACGACTACTCGGTCAACGCGCGCTACGCCCGAGCCATCGCGCTCTACCGCGTCCCGCGGCTCGATGCGGCGCTGGTGGAAATCGACGGCTTGATCCACGACTTCCCGGCCAATCCCTATTATCGCGAGTTGAAGGGCCAAATGCTGTTCGAGAACGGCCGCGTGCGCGATGCAATCTCGCCATATGAGGACGCGGTGAGATTGGCCCCGCAAGCGGCGCTGATTCGCGTCGCCCTGGCGCAGGTCTATATCGAGAGCAACGACCCCGCGCTCAACAAGCGCGCCATCGCCTATTTGAAGGACGCCTCGCGCGTCGAGGGCCGGGAGGGTATGGTGTGGCGCCTGCTCGCCACCGCTTACGGCCGCGATAACCAGCTCGGGATGGCGGCGTTGTCTCTCGCCGAGGAGGCGCTCGCCGACAGCAAGAAAAAGGATGCCTTGCAACAGGCGCAGCGGGCAAAGCAGCTTCTGGCCCACGGCACCCCGGCCTATGATAGGGCTGAGGAGATTCGCCGCGAGGCCGATCTGCTCGACGACTAGACGTTCTTGCCGCCACCCAACACAACGAAAGCGCCCCATGCTCCGCTCGCTGACGTCCCGCCTGACCTTCCTCTCGTTTTGCCTCTTGGCCGTGCTGGCCCTGTCGCCGTGCCGGCCGGCGGCGGCATCGGAGTTCACCCCCGATCAACGCAAGGAGATCGAAGGGATGATCAAGGACTTCCTCGCCAATCATCCCGATCTGCTGATGCAAGCGATCCAGGACGCTGACGAGAAGCTCAAGGCCGATGCCAAGGACAAGGCCGCCAAGGCGCTCGCCGACCATCGCGATCAAGTGTTTGACGACCCGCAATCACCGACTGCAGGCAATCCCAAGGGCGACGTCACCCTCGTCGAGTTCTTCGATTACCGCTGCCCCTACTGCAAGCAGGTCGAGCCGTCGCTCGAGAAGCTACTCCAAGACGACAAGCAATTGCGCTTTGTCTACAAGGAATTCCCGGTGCTGGGCCCCGATTCCGAACTTGCCGCACATGTCGCGCTTGCCGCGAAATTGCAGGGCAAGTACGACGCCTTTCATCGCGTGATGATGGCAACGCCGGGCCATCCCGACGAGGCCGCGATCTACAAGGTCGCCGCATCTGTCGGGCTTGATATCGACCGGCTCAAGCAGGACATCAAATCGCCCGACATCGAAGGCCAGCTCAAGGCAAATCTCCAGCTTGGCAACACCCTCGACATCGATGGCACGCCCGCGTTTATCGTTGGCACGACCATCGTCCCCGGCGCGATTTCGCTCGATGAATTGAAACGGCTGATCGCGACGACACGCGGCAAGAGCTAGGGGCGGATCACGTCTCCGCCGGCTGCTCCAGATCGTCGGCGGTGAACTCGTAACGCGTGTTGCAGAATTCGCAGGTCACGGTGGTGATCGGGTCCTGGCGCATATCCTCGATCTCGTCGGCGGGGAATGCGCGCAGAATGCGGACGATGCGCTCGCGCGAGCAGCGGCAGCGCGCCTCGACCGGGTGGGTCTGGTAGACCCGCACGCCGTCGTCGTGAAACAGGCGCCATAAGAGGCGGCGCGGCGGCAAATCGGGCGCGACGAGCTCGGCTGCGGTAGCCGAGCTCATCAGCACCATGACCCGGCGCCAGGCGTCCTCGACATCATCGGCAATTCTTGCGTGACCGCCTTCAGGCGGAACGCGCTGCAGCATCAGCCCGCCGGCGCGCCAGGCGCTGCCGTCGCCCGAGCGCGCCACGGCCAGCTTCAACCCGGCCTGGAGCTGTTCGGACTGGCGGAAATAGTGCTGCGCGCACTCGGCCAGCGTCGCCCCTGTGATCTCGACGATGCCTTGATACCGCTCGGTATCGTCGCCCTGGTCCACGGTGAAGGCGATGTAGCCGGCGCCAAGCAGCTTCGGCACCGATGGATTGTCACCCTTTGCGGTGACCTCGCCGAGACGCGTGGCGTCGTATTGCGCGTAACCGCGCACTGCGCCGTCGGTTTTGACGTCGGCGACGAGCAGCCGCACCGGTCCGTCGCCTTTGGTCTGCAGGGTGAACACCCCATCATATTTGAGTGCGCCGGCGAGCAGGACGGCGAGGGTGATCGCCTCGCCGAGCAAGGTCGCGACCGGTTCCGGATAGTCGTGCTGCGACAGGATGCGGTCGACCGTCGGTCCCAGCCTCACCAACCGGCCGCGCAGCGCGAACGGATCGAGCTGGAATGGCTGGACAACATCGTCGATACGGGGATTAGCGGTAATGTCGGACAACGCGGCATTTCCCGAAAATAACCAAGGGTGTTGCCGGCGGCCGTAGCGGCAGCGCCAACGCCATTAGCTCCGCGTCGGCCCTGAAACCAGCCCTTCCAATATAGGGTGTTTTCCCGGGATGGCGTATGGGAAATACCGCTTGAGAGAATTGATCGGGGCTTCGAAGAAGCGCCAAGAGATCGCGGCCAGCGCGATCGTCGCGAGCGTCACGACACTAAACCGCGCCGCCCAATGCATCGACCCGACATGCCATCCCTCCACCGCATGAGCGTAAAGCGTATCGACAAAGGGATGAAACACGTAGATGCCGTAGCTTATCTTGCCGATGTAAGCCGGCAGGCGAGCGCCCAGCATGTTGTTGAGTAGAGGTGTGCCGCCGCGCACGGCAAGCCCGATAACCCAGGCAAACGCCAAGCCTCGGCAGAAATAGACCGCGCTCGTGCCGATGACGCCCAGCGGCACCAGGTCGGCGACGCTCGCGGCGACAAATATGGCGGCGAACGGTCCTGCCCAATCGATCATCCGGGCCAAGGACCGATTTCCTTCGGAAAGCGTCAGCAGCGCGCCAAAGCACAGCGCATCGCTCACCGTCGGGGTCAACATTTCCGGAAATAGCAGGTCCGGGGGTGCCGGGATGACCCGAAATACCGCCGAGGCGACGATCAACCCGCCGATCCCGGCGGCCATCGCCCGCCGGGGACACAGAATGATGAAGAGCGGCCATGCCAGATAGAATTGTTCCTCGACCGCCAGCGACCAGAAATGCGCGGTCTTTGCCGGATAGCCCTGCACCGAGAACAGGAAATTCGAGACGTAGCCGAGGTGCCACCAGATCAGCTTGCGAATTTCCGCGTCGCCGAGCAGCCAGCCTGCCGCCAGCACCAGGTAGACGATCGGCAAGATGCGCAGCCCGCGCCGGACATAGAACTGGCGTAGCGTCACCAGCAGGGATTGGCCGCCTTCCACGGCCTCGCGGCAGCGCAGCAGGATGCCGGTGATCAGGTAGCCGCTCAACACGAAGAAAAGCGCGACGCCATAGCCGCCGCCGCTCTCGCCGAACGCGGTCAGATGCGAAACGAGCACCGCAATGACGGCGACAGCGCGGAGGCCGTCGAGCTGGGGGAGATGCCTTCTTTGGTCGCCGGCCACTGCCGCTGCTGCGGCAGACCCGGGCGCGGTCAGCCCAGGCACCAGGCGAGGATGCCTTTCTGCACGTGTAGCCGGTTCTCGGCTTCGTCCCACACTACCGATTGCGGCCCGTCGATGACCGCGGCGGTCACTTCTTCTCCGCGATGCACGGGTAGGCAGTGCATGAAGATCGCGTCGGGTTTGGCCTGCGTCATCAGGTAATCGTTGACCTGGTACGGCATCAGCAGGTTGTGGCGGTTGACGCTGGCTTCGGTCCCCATCGACACCCAGGTGTCGGTGACGACGCAATCGGCCCCGGCAACGGCGTCTTCCGGCTGCGACGTGAGCCGCACCCTTCCGCCCTCGCGGCGCGCCCAGTCGAGCACCGGCGCGGGCGGCGACAGCTCCTCGGGGCAGGCGAGGCGCAACTCGAAGCCAAACCGCACCGCCGCGTGGATCCAGCTTGCCGCGACGTTGTTGCCGTCGCCGCTCCAGGCGACGACCGTGTTGGCGACCGGCCCCTTCTTCTCCTGCAAGGTCATGACATCGGCCATGATCTGGCAAGGATGCGAGGAATCGGTGAGGCCGTTGATCACCGGCACGGTGGCATAACGCGCCAGATCGTCGAGTTTCTCCGCATAGTTGGTGCGGATCATGATGGCGTCGACATAACGCGACAGCACGCGGGCGGTATCCGCGACCGTCTCGCCGCGGCCTAATTGGCTGTCGGCGGTGCCAAGGATAATCGTTTCGCCGCCCAACTGGCGCATCGCCACCTCGAACGACACACGGGTGCGCGTCGATGGCTTCTCGAAGATCATCGCCAGTGTCTTGCCTTCGAGCGGTCGGTCGCTGCGGCCGTTCTTGTAGGCAAAGCCGAGATCGAGAATGCCTCGCAACTCGGGCGTCCCGTACTGGTTGATGTCGAGGAAGTGGCGCGGCGGCTCCGCCTGGGGCCGCCCGCCGACCAATGTGGCGCCCCCAAGGGCACCACGACTAGCGATCGCTCTTACGGCGCGGGCCATTCGCTCGCGACCTGAGTGAGAATGCCGATCGCCTCGTCGATCTCCTTCTTGCCGGCGACGAGCGGCGGCAGAATGCGCAGCACGTTGTCACCCGCGGTCAGCACCAGCAGACCCTTGGCGCGGGCCTTGGCGACGACATCGCCGGCGGTGACGACGCACTTGATGCCGAGCAGCATCCCCGACCCGCGCACGCCCTCGAACAGCTTCGGATGCGCGGCGACAAGGCCTTCGAGCTTGCCCCACAAATACTTCGCCGTGTCGTTGACCTTGTCGAAGAAACCGGGCGCGAGCATCACGTCGAGCACGGCGTTGCCGGCCGAGACCGAGAGCGGGTTGCCGCCGAAGGTCGAGCCGTGCGAGCCGGCGACCATGCCCACCGCCGCCTTTTCGGTGGCGAGGCACGCGCCGATCGGGATGCCGTTCCCCAGGGCCTTTGCCACCGCCATGATGTCGGGCGGGACACCGGCCCATTCATGCGCGAACAGCTTGCCGGTGCGGCCCATGCCGCATTGCACCTCGTCATAGACGAGCAGCAGCCCAAACTCGTCGCAGATCTGCCGCAGGCCCAGCAGATAGTCGGTCGACGGCGCGCGTACGCCGCCTTCGCCTTGTACCGGCTCGACCAGGATCGCCGCGGTCTTCTCGGTCACCGCGGCGCGCATCTCGTTGAGGTTGTTGAAGGCGACGTGGTCGAACCCGTCCATCACCGGGCCGAACCCCTTGAGGTAGGCTTCCGCCCCGGCCGCGGCGAGAGTGGCGAAGCTGCGGCCGTGGAACGAGCCGTTGCAGCCGATCACCCGGTACCTCTCCGGGTGCCCGGTCTCGCTCTGGTACTTGCGCGCCACCTTGATCGACAGCTCGACCGCTTCGGCTCCCGAATTGTTGAAGAACACGGTGTCGGCGAAGCTGTTGGCGACAAGCCGCTCGGCAAGCTTTTCCTGGCCCGGAATGCGGAACAGGTTCGACGAGTGCCACAGCGTGTTCGCCTGCTTGGTCAGCGCCGCGATCACCTGCGGGTGGCAATGTCCCAGCGAGGTGACGGCGATGCCGCTGGTGAAATCGAGGAACTTGCGCCCGTCGGTGGACCAAAGGTAGCAGCCTTCGCCCCGCTCAACGGCGACATCCCACCGACCGTAGGTCGGCATTACGGGTGTAATCACGGAAATTCTCCTGTGCGATGGATTTGCGGAAAGGATCGACGTCGGACGATTGCGCTTATCGTCGTCGTCGCCCATCCGCGGGCGCGATCCATCGCATCCTTTGATTACAGATCGGATCGCGCTTCATCGCCACGCTCCTTGACTCGGCCGATGGCGGCGTGCGCCCGGCCGCCGAGCAGGAAAGCGGCGGAGTATGAGGAGGGTGGATAACTCTGTCAATTCGTCGCGTCACCGCGTCGCCGGCGTTTGCGCGGCATGGCCGCTGACCTCTGAGCCGTCGTCCGCGCCCAGTCGCAGGAAGCCGATCGTCGAGGCCAGTGGAACGAGCGCGATCAGCACGAAGACGAGGCGGAAATCGCCCACCGTCACGCGCTCGCTGCCGGCAACGATCGCCAGCAGCGCCGCACCGAACGCCACGCCGAAGCCGCGCGCCAGTTGCTGGAACACGCCGCTGACGCTGGTGCTGCGCGATAAGAGCGGCGAGGGCACATCGGCAAAACTGATCGTGTTGAGCGCCAGGTACTGAATGCTGCGCACGCAGCCCGAGGCCAGCACGCAGGTAACGACGATCCACACTGGCGTCTCCGCGCTCAGCAGCGCGAAGAGCGCGGTCACCGACGCCGCGCCGACGGCGCCTAACACCAGCGTCCAACGGAAGCCCAGCCAGCGCAGCAACCAACGCGAGCCGGTACGCACCAGCATTGCCCCCAACGTCGAGGAGAAGGTCAAAGACCCTGCTTGCATCGGGCTCAGCCCATAGCCGACTTGGAACAGCAGCGGCAGCATGAAGGGCGTCGCGTCGAGGCCCATCCGGCACAGCCCGCCCGTCACCGTGCCGACGCGGAACGTCTTGATTTTCAAAAGATTAAGGTCCAGTACCGGCGCCGCGGCGTTCCGCGCGTGGCGGACATAGATGTAGAAAATCACGAATGAGATCGGAAAGAACATCTCGCCGATCCACGGCGCGATCATTGGCCGACCGAGATTTTCGATCGCGAACTCGAACATGAAAAGCCCGAGCGCCGCGATCAAGAAGCCTCCGACATCGAAGCGGGTCGGCGCCGGGGCGCGGAAATTCTCGAACATCAGGAAGCCGAGCACCGCGCCCAAAATCCCCATCGGGATGTTGAGGTAGAACACCCAGCGCCATGACGCGTAGGCCGTGAGAAACCCGCCGACGATGGGACCGACGGTCGGCCCGATCATCGCCGGGATCGTCATCCAGTTCATCGCCGAGACCAGGCTGGCGCGCGGAAAGCTGCGCAGCAGGATCAGCCGCCCGACCGGCGTCATCATTGCGCCGCCGAAGCCTTGGATCACTCGGAACCCGATCAGCATCGGCAGATTGGTCGAGAGCCCGCACAGTGCCGACCCGGCGGCGAAGATCAGCACCGCGGCGCAAAACACATGGCGGGTACCGAGCCGGTCGGCGATCCAGCCGCTAACCGGGATGAAGACGGCGAGGCTCAGCAAATAGCTGGCGATCACGAGGTTGAGGCGCAGCGGGCTCTCACCGAGGGTCTTGGCCATCGCCGGGATCGACACCGCGATCATGGTCGAATCCAGCCCCTCCATGAAAAACGCGCAGCCGACGATGAGCGGGATCACCACGCGCAGCCGCGGCACGGTGGCCGGAGGGGAAAGGGCCGCTTGGCTCACAATGCGGTCATGGAAAATTCGAGGCGGGCCCATCGTAGAGGACAATCGCCCGGCAATCTCCTATCAGTTGGCGGGCATGAAAACTAACGCCATCGACGCCGTGCTGATCGAGCGCTGGGCACTGCATTATCTCGGCCGCTACGCCAGCTCGGCGGAGAATCTGCGCCGCGTGTTGTCGCGCCGCGCCCGGCGTCGCCTCGACGATGATCGCGAAGCGCTGGCCGAGGCGCGCTTGGTGATCGACGGGCTGGTCGGGCGATACCGTGGAGCGGGGCTGATCGATGACGCCGCCTATGCCGGTGCGCAGGCGCGGTCGCGGCTGCGACGTGGTCAGTCGCTGCGCACGATCCGCGTCGGGTTGGCGGCCAAGGGTGTCGGGGCCGATGATGCCGCGGCCGCACTCGATGCGCTGCGCGAGGATGGCGGCGACCCCGATCTCGCCGCGGCCTGCGCCTTCGCCCGCCGCCGCCGCCTTGGCCCGTTCCGCCGCGGGGAGGGGGATCGTGCCAAGGAGCTCGCCGCGTTTGCCCGCGCCGGCTTCGCTCGCGCTACCGCCGACGCCGTGCTCGCCTGCACCGACCCAGACGAAGCGGAAGCGCTGGTGAGAGGGGAATTGTAGCGTTCGGCTCCTCACCCGCGCATTTGGCGGCAACGTCCGCGCTATCCTGCGGAGGGAAGATGGCTCAGCGAGGACGGAGAACGGAGGATGGTTGCCAGCCACAGCTTCGCCGAGTTTTTGCGCGAGCAGCTTGCCCCGCTCGGTCACGTCACGATGCGGCGTATGTTCGGCAAGACCGGCGTGTTCTGCGACGGAGTGATGCTGGGGATGGTGACGGACAACACACTCTATTTCAGGGTTGATGACCACAATCGAGCGGCCTTCAAGGAAGCCGAGTCCTTCCCGCCTCTCAGCTACGAGAAGAAGGGCAGCACCATAGACCTCTCATTTTGGCGCGCGCCGGAGCGGCTGTTCGACGAACCCGATGAACTGGTCGCATGGGCGCAGGTCGCACTTGCGGCGGCGCATCGGGTCGCGGCGAAAAGCCAGCGAACGGCGCCAAGGCGAAAATCGCGGCCGCAACCCACCAGGTCGCCGGCCTGAGCCTCACCGTCGCCGGGATCGTCCGCTGGTAGCTACTCCCGCTCGCGCATCAGCCGGGCGACGCCGTGCGAGTCGGTGTCGTCGCGCGCTTCGAGCTCGGCGATGATGCGTGGGCGGTCCTCGGCCGGCCGGTTTTGACTGAGCTTGAACTTGCCTTCGAGCCGGCTGACCGCGATCTCGAAACCGAGGATGCCGTTCATCATTCCGTCGAGAAAGGCCTCGGGCTGGTCCTGCATCCGCCATGGCGCCGTCTCGCGCGCCTCGTGACGCTCGGAGAGCCGCCGCAGGAAGCCGTGCAGCCACGCCTTGTCGTCCATTGCGCGGCACGGCCCATAGGCATGGACGCTGGCGTAATTCCATGTCGGCACCGCCGGGCCCGCCCCATACCAGCTCGGCGAGATGTAGGCGTGTGGCCCCCAGAACACGACGAGCGCCTCGACGCCGGCGTAAATGTCGAGGCATTGCGGGTTGCCGCGGGCAAGGTGGCCGTGCAGATAGAGTTTGCCGTCGCGGCGCTCGGCGAGGATCGGTATCTGGCTGGCGATCATCCCGGTCTCGCCGTGGGTCGTCAGCAGCGCGAAATCGTGACGCTCGATATGCGCGAGCAGCACCTCCTCGCGCGTCTCGGTGAAGTGCGGCGGCAGATACACCATTGGGTTAGATCCACCAGTGTTCGATGACCAGGCTGCCGAGCAGCGCCACCCCGGCGGCGACGAGGATGCCGCCAGAGCCGCGATTGATCCACACCAGGTGCTGGCGCTGGAAGGCCATGCGCAGCACGCCGGCTCCGGCGATCAGCCCGACCCACCAGATAAACGAGCCCAGCCACACTCCGGCGACGAGGATCGCGGCGTGGGTCAAGGTCGCTTGGTCGCCGGTAAACCCGATCGCGCCGAAAATCGCGAGGAACGACAGAATCGTCACCGGGTTGGTGATGGTGAGCGCGAAGGTCGAGGCGAAATCCCCGAACAGGCCTTCGGGATCACGGCCGGATCGGGCGCGCGCCGTCGGGTCGCTCATCAGCGCGGTAACGCCGACATAGAGCAGGAAGGCGGCGGCGCCGATGCGCAGCCAGTCTTGATAGTAGAACAGCGAGTCCGAGATGAAGGTCAGGCCAAACCCGGCGATGATGCCGAAGAATGAGTCGGCCGAGGCCGCGCCCAATCCGGAAAACAGGCCGGGCAACCTGCCGTCGAGTATCGTCCGTCGGATACACAATATCCCGACAGGACCGACGGGCACGGCGATGACAATGCCAACCAGCATCCCCTTGAGCAAAAAGCTGATCAGCATCCCCATTCAATCTCCAATGTTCGTTGGCGCAGTCTCGGCGAAGCGCCGCTTTGGCGCAATGGAAATGGCGGAATGCGCTCGGGCGACCCTGCGCCGCGGCAGAAATGGCGCTATGCTCGGTGCCGCCGCGGGGAATCGCTTGAACCTCCGCCACTCGTAACCGCAGCCCGGAGGATCGCCGATGCCGGATAATGCGTATGGCTTTGAGTTTGCCGGTATCGACGGTGGCGTCTTGCCGCTCTCCGCCTGGAAGGGCCATCCGGTGCTGGTGGTCAACACCGCCTCGTTCTGCGGCTACACCCCGCAATACCGCGATCTTGAGGCGCTGTGGCGGCAATACCGTGACCGCGGATTGATTGTGCTCGGCGTGCCGTCGAACGATTTCGGCGCGCAGGAGCCGGGCAGCGCCGCCGAAATCAAGACTTTCTGCGAGACCAATTACCAGATCGACTTTCCCTTGGCCGAGAAGGTTAGGGTGGTCGGCGGCAGCGCCCACCCGTTCTATCGCTGGGTCGCCGAGACACTTGGCGAGGGCGCCGCACCGCGCTGGAATTTCCACAAATATTTGATCGGGCCCGACGGCGAGCTTGCCGGCGCCTGGCCATCATCGGTCCGTCCGGGCGACGCCGCGATCACCCAAGAAATCGACAAGCTGCTCGCGGCAGGCTAGCCAGCGGCGAGGCTCTCACAAATTTCACCATTGGTCTGCGCCTCGCAGCCGAGCTCGCTGATTGAGCGCAGAAAGGCGTCGCATTGCCGCCACATGCCGTGTTCCTCGATCTCCCATGAATGACCCCATAGGTGAAACACGTGGGAATCGTCGAGCCCGGCGGCGGCCAATAAAAAATTGGCGAGACCTGACCATCCGCGAAACATCGATGCGCTGATCTTGAACGCGGTCGAGCCGGTGCCCCGGAAAGCTCTTTGTCTGACCAAATAGCGGCCCAGATCGCCAAAGGTGCTATAGCGGAACAGCACCGGATGGACTTGCAACGTCGTCCGCATCGCGAAGCGGTCCCGGCGCGGCTCGACAGAGAATTGTCCTGTCGCCCGCGCGCCACGAAAGCCGGCTTCGGCCACGACCCGCTTGGTTTCACCGTCATATAGACCGAGCGGGTAGCAAAACATCGCGAGGGGCGCGCCGATAATGTCCTCAAGCCAGCTCTTGCTCCCTGCGATTTCCTTCATCTTCTCCACCCGGTCGAGCCGGGTGAGATTTGGATGATTGAGCGTGTGTGCGCCGATTTCGTGCCGCGTAGCGAGCGCTCGGATACTCTCGTCCGACAGCCGCCGCGGTCGATGCGCGCGAGCGATGTAGAATGTTCCGCGTAATCCGTAGCGGTCGAGCATGTCGGCGACGCGCTCGTCGAGGGCGTCGCCGTCATCCCAACTGGTCGTAATGACCATCGTGTCGCCTGCCCCCCTCTTGGTTTGAGCTGGGTATTGACCCGCTACCAAAGCTCGGCGCGGTTGGCGGCAAAGCAGCCAATGCAATTCAAATCCTTGAAACGGTTGGGCGGGGCGATAGTTGCGTCTACGCGGATTCCATGCACCGCCGCGCTTCTGCCAAGACAAAACCGGGCGCGTGGTTGGGTAAATGCATCGCCACCGAGGGCAGCGTCGCCAGGCCGGAAATAAGCCGGATGCGGCGGATCAACGCCGCGCCGCCTGGAAGCGGGGGCTCCGGTATCGGAGGGAAACGGCGCTTGCTATCATGTCGCCTGTCGCGCCGCGGGGACCGAATGCTCGATATCATGTCGCCTGTCGCGCCGCGGGGACCGAATGCTCGATATCCGTAATCTGCATAAGAATTTCGGCCCATTGGTGGCGGTCGACGACGTGTCGTTTACCGTCAAGCAAGGTGAGGTGCTGGGGTTTCTCGGGCCCAACGGTGCTGGCAAGTCGACGACGATGAAGATGGCGACCGGTTTCCTCGCTCCGACCGCCGGCACCGCGATCATCTGCGGCCACGATATCTTGACCCAGCCGCTTGCCGCCAAGCGGCAGTTTGGCTACTTGCCCGAAGGCGCGCCGGCATATCCCGATATGGTCGTCGCCGATTTCCTGCACTTTATCGCCCATATTCGCGGCTATCGCGGCGTGGAGGCGCGCGAGCGCACCAACCACATTGTCGATCTGGTGCATCTCGGCGAGGTCTACGACCAGCGTATCGAGACGCTATCGAAAGGGTTTCGCCGCCGCGTCGGGGTGGCGCAGGCGCTGATCCACGATCCACCGGTGGTGATCCTCGACGAACCCACCGATGGGCTCGACCCCAATCAGAAACACGAAATGCGCCACATCATCGCGGCGATGCGCCCGAAAAAAGCGATCGTCATTTCGACCCACCTTCTTGAGGAGGTCGAGGCGGTGTGCACCCGCGCCGTCATCATCGCCAAGGGCCGTCTTCTCGCCGACAGTACGCCGGTTCAGCTCGCCGCGCGCTCGCGCTACCACAACGCAGTGCGGCTGAGGATCGCGTCGGGAAGCCTGACGAAAATCCGCGCCGATCTCGACCGGATCGATGACGTCGACTTGGTCGAGGCGGTGACCGACAGTGAAGACCCCGGCACGCTGCTCGTCGTTGCTCGGGAGGGCCGGCCGATCGCCGACGAGATCGCCGACATGGCTCGGGCTCGCCGCTGGCGATTGACGTCGATGACGGTCGAGCGCGGCCGGCTCGACGACGTCTTCCGGGCGATCACCGCCCCGGAAGACGCGGCGCGCGCGCCGTGGGATTTTTCTAAGCTCTCGCATTAGCGTCGGACATCAAGTCGTTGATCCAAAACATCTCGATCATCTGCCGGCGCGAGTTCGCAGGCTATTTCGCGACGCCGCTTGCCTATGTGTTCATCGTCATCTTTCTCGTACTCGCAGGCGTATTGACCTTTTTCGTCGGCGATTTCTTCGAGCGCGGACAGGCCGACTTGCAGGTCTTTTTCACCTTCCACCCCTGGCTCTATCTGATGCTGATCCCGGCCGTATCGATGCGGCTGTGGGCCGAGGAACGCAAGAGCGGCACGATCGAACTGTTTCTGACCCTGCCGATCCGGCTCTCCGAGGCGGTGCTAGGAAAGTTCCTCGCCGCCTGGCTCTTTGTCGGCATTGCGCTGGCGCTGACCTTCCCGCTCTGGCTCACCGTGTTGTTCTTGGGCGATCCCGATAACGGGGTCATCGCCGCCAGCTATATCGGCAGCTGGCTGATGGCCGGGGCGATCCTCGCGATCGGCGCCGCGGTCTCGGCGGCGACCAAGAACCAGATCATTGCCTTTATCGTTACCGCCGCGCTGGTCTTCGTCCTGATCGCGGCGGGGACGCCGACCGTGATCGGCTTGTTCGAAGGCTGGGCGGCAGAAGGCGTGATCCACGCTGTCGCCGGGGCAAGCCTGTTCGGCCATTTCACTGCGATCACCCGCGGCGTCCTCGACTTGCGCGACCTGCTCTACTTCCTGTCGCTGATCGTCGCCTTCCTCGGTGCGAACGCCGTGCTCGTCGATTTGATGAAGGCAGACTGACATGGCCCGTTTCTGGCGGGTCGGGCAGGGGATGCGTTCGCGCGCCGGCCGCGCGGTCGTCGCGCTCATCGCCATCATGGTCATGCTGGTCGCAGCCAATATCGTCGCCGCGCGCTATGCCACGCCACGGCTCGATCTGACGCAGGAGCACCTCTATACGCTCGCCAAGGGCACCCAGCAGACCCTCGCCAAGATCGAGGAGCCGATAACGCTGCGCTTCTACTACTCGCCCCGTTTGGGCGACGCGGTTCCGTCCTACGGCGTCTATGCCCAGCGTGTGCGCGAGCTTCTCGACCAGTACGTCGCCACCGCGAAGGGCAAGATCCGCCTCGAAATCTACGACCCGCTGCCCTATTCGGACGCCGAGGATCGCGCAGTCGCCTACGGGCTCCAGCCGGCGCCGCTCAACGACCGCGGCGAGGCTGTCTATTTCGGCCTCGCCGGCACCAACTCAACCGACGACCAGCAGGTCATCGCCTTCTTCAACCCCGACCGCGAGCGCTTCCTCGAATACGACCTGACTCGCCTCGTCCACGCGCTCGCCTTCCCCAAACGCAGCGTTGCCGGCCTGGTGAGCGGGCTGCCGCTGGGCGGCGCGACGCCCGCGCCGATTATCGAGCAGCTGCGGCAGACCGTCGATGTCAAAGAGCTCGCGCTCGACATCGCTGCGATTCCGACGAATACCGATGTGCTGCTCGTCGTCCACCCGCAGGATTTGCCCGAGAAGACGCAATTCGCGATCGACCAATACGTGCTCAAGGGGGGCAAGGCGCTGATCTTTGTCGATCCCTATTCGGAGGCGCAGTCGTCTCTGGCGAACGCGGCCGGTAAATCGACGGCAAGCAACCTCGACCGCCTGTTCAAAGCCTGGGGCGTGAAGCTCCTCGATGGCGTCGTCGCCGGCGACCGCCATGCCGCTCGCCGTGTCGCGGTTCCGATACAGGGCCGCGGCGAGCAGGCGATGGATTACGTGGCCTGGCTCAATCTGCAGACCGACAATCTGAGCCGCGACGACCCGATCACCGCCGATCTGTCGACGATCGCGATGGCGACGGCCGGGATCCTGCAGCCGATCGAAGGGGCGACAACGAAGTTCGACCCGCTGATCCAGACCTCCGTCGAGGCAGAGCAAATCCCCGTCGACAAGGTTAAGGGTCTCCCCGACGTTGGCGAGTTGCTGGCCCATTTCCGCCCCGACGGCCGGCGTTATGTGCTCGCCGCCCATGTCACCGGCACGGCGGCAACCGCCTTCCCCGACGGCCCTCCAAAAGACGCGGCGCCCGGCGAACCCATCAAGGAATCAGCGCAACCGATCAATGTCGTGGTGGTCGCCGACACCGACATGCTCGACGCGCGCTTTTGGGCGCAGGCACGCGACTTCTTGGGGCGTCAGGTGATCGTGCCGCTCGCCAACAACGCCGATTTCCTCGCCGACGCGGTCGAGGTGCTTGCCGGCGGCCAGGACCTCGTCGATCTCCGGAGCCGCGGTACGGTCGCCCGCCCGTTTGACGTGGTCGAGCGTATCCAGCGCGCGGCTGATGATCGCTTCGCCGCCCAGCAGCGCGCGCTTGAGCAAGAGGTCAAGGAGGCCGAGGCGCGGCTGCACAAGCTGACCTCCGGCGATACCGCCACCGGCTCGGGCGCGCCGATCGCCGACCAGAGCAAGGAAATCGAGACGATCCGCGGCGATCTGATCGAAAGTCGGCGTCAGCTCCGCCAGGTGCAGGCGGCGCTACGCAGCGACATCGAGAATCTGAAGGTGATGCTCGAATTCTTCGACATCGCGCTGGTGCCGATTATCGTCGCCGTCGTGGCGCTGGTGATGGCCGGACTGCGGCGCCCGCGCCGCCGTGCTCAAAGCCAGGCCTGATGCAGCGGCGCACCTTCAACCTGCTCCTCGCGTGCACGGCCGCCTCGGTCACCGCCGCAGGGTTTGCGCTCGCCACCGGCGATCGGTATGTCACCTCCGCACCGCCCGGGCAGCGCGCGCTCCCCGACCTTGCCGGAAAGCTCAACGACCTCGCCTGGATCCGTATCACGCGGGGGGCGATGACGATCAATTTCAACCTGATCGCTGGCCATTGGGCGGTGGTCGAGAAGGGCAATTACCCGGCGGCAGAGGAACGGCTACGCAAGCTCTTGGGCGCGCTCGCCGCGGTGGAGCTGGTCGAGCCCAAGACCGATCGCCTCGACCTCCTGCCGCGCCTCGACCTCGACGATCCGGCCAATGGGAAATCGACCTTGGTGGCGCTGCAGGACCGCGCAGGAGCCCAGGTTGGCCAGCTGATCATCGGCCGCCGGCGGCCCAGCAGCCTCGGCGGCGGCGACGCCGGGGTTTATGTCCGCAAGCCCGGTACCGACCAGGCTTGGCTGGCGCGCGGTTCGTTCGACCTGTCGGGCGATGTGCTCGACTGGATCGACCGCCGGATCATCGACCTCCCCGCCGCGAATATCGCCTCGATTGTGCTGACCGCGCCCGATGGCGCCGCCACCGTGCTCACCCGCGCCGTGCCGGACGCCACCTTCGCCGTCGAGGGCTCGGCGACCTCGCCCGATGCGAAGAGCGCGGCCATTCTTTCTGGCGCGTTGATTGCGCTCGATCTCGACGACGTCAAACCCGCCACGGAGATGCCCATCCCGGCGGACGGTGCGGCCACCGCCGCGTTCACGACGTTGGACGGGTTGATCGTCGGGACACGCCTTTCCCCGCCCCAGTCGGGCGACTGGCTGGCGCTCGACGTTACCGGCTTCGACAAGGCCGAGGATGAGGCCAAGACCCTCAACGCCAAATTGTCCCGCTGGAGCTTCCGCATCGCGCCGGAACGGGCCAAGCTGTTGCGCATGACTCTCGCGGATCTTCAGCCGCACGGATCGTGATGGACGAGCTGATCGCCTCACCCTGCCTTGGTATTTGCATCGTCGATCCGGCGACGCGGCAATGCCGCGGCTGCCTGCGGACGGTCGATGAGATCGCTCGTTGGTATGAGGCGACGGCGGCTGAGAAGCGTGAACTCGTCGCGGTCCTGGCCGCCCGCCGCGCGGCTCTCGGGGCAAAATGATGAGGCGCTTCGCTCTGCCGCTTCTGCTGCTGCTCGCCGCGTGCAATTCGGTGAGCATGCCGGGCTGGCCGAAACCGGCGCCTGAAGCCGCGGCGAGCGCGAGCGCTTGGACCAAGCCGGGCGCCGACGCGGCGACTGTCGAAGGCGCCTACAGCGATTGTCTCGCTGCGACGGACACCGCGACCAAGACCGATTTCGACATCGACCAAGACATTGCCGCCTCCCGTTCCAGTGATCTGCAGCATTCCGACTTCGCGAGGACGCAAATGAACCAGGCGCGGGATACCAGCCGCGATCGCGCTCAGGCGGTCCTCTCCTCCTGCATGGAGGCGAAGGGGTTCAGCCCGGTTCGCCGATAACAAAATAGCCCGAGAAGATCGGAACCATAGATGAGTGCGCTTCACGCCATTGCCCTGGCGATCCTGCAAGGGGTCACCGAGCTCTTCCCGATCAGCAGTCTCGGCCATGCGGTGATCGCACCGCGGCTGCTCGGTTGGCCGATCGATCAGCACTCGCCCGAGTTCCTGCCCTTTGTCGTGGTGCTGCATGTCGGCACCGCGGTGGCGCTGTTGCTCTATTTCTGGCGCGAGTGGCTGCAGATCGGGCTCGGCGTCATTGGCGCCGGCGGCCGCGATCCCGCCGATGCGCGGAATGCGCTGTGGCTGATCATCGTCGCCACCTTGCCGGCCGTGGTGATCGGCTTCCTGTTTGAAAAGTTTGTGCGCGGCCTCTTCGCCTCGCCGCTGATCGCCGCGCTGTTCCTCGTCGCCAACGGCTTCCTCTTACTGCTCGGCGATTGGCTGCGGATTCGCAGTGCGCAGAACCGGCCGATCGTGCCCGCCTCGCTCAGCTGGAAGGGTGCGCTGGCGATCGGCTTGTGGCAATGCCTCGCCTTCATCCCTGGAATCTCGCGCTCGGGCGCGGCGATGGTCGGCGGCCTTGTCGCCGGTCTCCAGCATGCCGAGGCCGCGCATTTCTCGTTCCTGATCGCGACCCCGATCATCCTTGGCGCGGCGGCGCTGGAAATCCCCAAGCTCCTGGCGCTGCCCGGCCACGGGATCAGTCTGTTGGCGATCGTTGCTGGCGTCGTTGCTGGCGTGACTGCTTATCTCAGCATCGCCTTCCTGATGCGCTATTTCCGCTGCCACGATTTCGACGACGCGCTGGTGCCCTTCGCGATCTATTGCTGGGTCGCTGGCGCCGCCGCGACGTTCTTGCTGGTGATCTAAAACACCCGCTGCGGCACTAGTTCGGGCGGCATCGTGCTCTGCCGGAGATATTGCGCCAGGCAGTGCATCATCGATTGGTGAATGTCCTCGACGACGCCGTAATTCTCCGCCGCGACGTGGAGGTTGACGTCGGCGAGGGGCTTGCTGCGGCCGCCGGCGAATCCGGTCATCGCGATCGAGCCGACCCCGTTCTGCCGCGCCCACTCGATCGCGCGCACGATGTTCTCCGAATTGCCGGAGGAACTGATCGTGATCAGCACATCGCCCGGCACTGCCATCGTGCGCAGCGGGTAGACGAACACCTCCGCGTATTCGATGTCGTTGGCGATCGCGGTGACCAGCTCCAAGGGGCCTGCGAGGCTGACAACCTTTGGTTTGAGCGGCGTGTCGGTCTGCGCGCCTTTCAGCACGTCGCAATGCAGGTGGTTCGAGATCGCCGCCGACCCGCCATTGCCACAGGCATAGATCATCCGGCCCGCGTTGATCGCGGTCGCGAGCATCGCTGCCGCCCGGTCGAACGCGGCGAAGTCGACGCTGACCCATGCGCGCACGATCTCGTCGCGATAGGCGCCGACATAGGCGCCCGCGCTGGGATAGGTCTGGTCGGGGAAGCTCATCGCGACGACCGATGCCTTGGTTGACACTCGCCGCTTGCCTCTATCATGGTTGCCGCCCCCTGTTTAGCCAATTTCCGGATCGCCCATGACCGCCTCCGACCTCGCCCGCACTATCGACGCCGCCTGGGACGCGCGCGACACGATTTCGACCGCGACCCGCGGCGAATACCGCGACGCGGTCGAAGCCGCGCTTGACGGCATGGATTCCGGCGAACTGCGCGTCGCCGAGCAATCCGGCGGCAAGTGGCAGGTCCATCAATGGCTGAAGAAGGCGGTGCTGCTGTCGTTCCGGCTCAATGACATGGGCGAGATCGGCGGCGGCCCGGATGCGGCGAAATGGTGGGACAAGGTTCCCTCCAAATTTGCCGGTTGGGGGGCAAACCGCTTTCGCGACGCCGGGTTTCGCGCCGTACCCGGCGCGATCGTCCGCCGCTCTGCCTATATCGCCCCCAACGTCGTCTTGATGCCGAGCTTTGTGAATGTCGGCGCCTATGTCGGCGGCAATACCATGGTCGATACCTGGGCCACGGTCGGTTCCTGCGCGCAGATCGGCAAGAATTGCCACCTGTCCGGCGGGGTCGGGATCGGCGGCGTGCTCGAGCCGCTGCAGGCCGAGCCGGTCATCATCGAGGACGATTGCTTTATCGGCGCGCGTAGCGAGGTGGTCGAGGGCGTCATCGTCGAGAAAGGTGCGGTGCTCGCGATGGGCACCTTCATCAGCTCGACCACCAAGATCGTCAACCGCGGCACCGGCGAAATCAATATGGGCCGGGTTCCGTCTTATTCGGTGGTCGTGCCCGGCTCGCTTCCCGGAAAGCCGTTCCCCGACGGCAGTCCGGGGCCCAGTCTTTATTGCGCGGTCATCGTCAAGACCGTCGACGAGCAGACTCGCGCCAAGACCGCGATCAACGAGTTGCTGCGCGACTGACCATGCCTGCGATCGACCCGGCGATCCTGGCGGCGGAGCTGATCCGCCGGCCGAGCGTCACCCCCAAGGACGAGGGCGCGCTGGAAATCGTTGCGCGCGCCCTGGAGGGGCTGGGTTTCACCTGTCACCGGCTGACTTTCGACGATCCTGGCCCCAACGGCGAGGAGGCCGACCCGATCGCCAATCTTTACGCGCGCAAGGGCGCTGGCAGCCCCAATCTCTGCTTCGCCGGGCACACCGACGTGGTTCCGGTCGGCGCCGCCCAAAACTGGTCGTTCGATCCGTTTGCCGCCGTACTCAAGGATGGCGTCTTGTGCGGGCGCGGCGCGGTCGACATGAAGGGCGCCATCGCCGCGTTCGTCACCGCCGCCGAAGCCTTTCTTGCTAAGCGCGGCGGCAACTTCGCCGGCTCGATCAGCTTCCTCATCACCGGCGACGAGGAAGGCGTCGCGATCAACGGCACCCGCAAGGTGCTCGACTGGCTCGCCAAGCGCGGCGAGGTGATCGACGCCTGCGTCGTCGGCGAGCCGACCTCGGCGACCCAGCTCGGCGACATGATCAAGATCGGCCGTCGCGGCAGTATGACCGGCCGTATCACCGTCGAGGGGGTCCAGGGTCACGTCGCTTACCCGCATCTCGCCGACAATGCCGCGCACCGGCTGGTCGCGCTGCTCTCCGGCCTCACCGCCCCTTCGCTCGACAACGGCACCGAGCATTTCCAGAAATCGGGCCTTCAGGTCACCACCATCGACATCGGCAACCCGACGACCAACATCATTCCCGGCCAGGCCAAGGCCACCTTCAACATTCGCTTCAACGATCTGTGGACCAGCGACAAGCTCAAGTCTTGGGCTAAGGAGGCGCTCGACGCGGTCGACCTCAACTACAAGCTCACCTGGGAGGTCATCGGCGAATCGTTCCTGGTGCCGCCCGGCAAGGTGAGCGATTGCCTCAGCGGGGCGATCCACGCGGTCACCGGCCTCGAACCCGAGCTCAGCACCACTGGCGGCACCTCGGACGCGCGATTTATCCACCGGCATTGTCCGGTCGCTGAGTTCGGCCTCGTCAGTCAGACCATGCACAAGGTCGACGAGCGCGTCGATGTCGCCGACATCACCCGGCTTGTGGCGATCTATGGCGGTTTTCTCGACCGTTTCTTCGGCAACGCCTGAAGTGCGATGAATTCAGCCTTGGCTGAGGCGTCGCTGGCTCTTACCGGCACGCTGCGGTTGGCGCGCGGCGATCCCGGTGGCTTGGCCTGCTTCGATCCGTCGATCGACGGCTTTTGGCGCTCGTTCCGCGCCGCGGTCTTGTGCTACCCGCCCTATCTGATCCTGCTCTCCTTTCCAGTGGTGCTCGGCGACGGACCGGTGGTAGAGGTCGATACGGCCCGATTTTACGCGGCCGAGACGATCCATTTCGCGATCTCGTGGGTGGCCTTTCCCCTGGTCGTGCTGCCGATCGCCGATTTTTTCGGGCGTGGCGACCGCTTCCTCATCTTCATCACCGCGTACAACTGGTGCCAGGTGCCGCAAACGTTGCTGTTCGCGATTGTTGCCTTGCTGGGCGGCACGGGCGTCCTCTCACCGAACGCGATGCTGAGCGTCGATCTTATCCTTGGCATCGCCGCGCTCGCCTATGAGTGGTTTGTCGCCCGCGTCGCGTTGGCGGTCACCGGTCCGAGAGCGTCCGTCGTGATTCTCGCCGATGTGATCCTCGCCGTGATCCTCAGCCACATCAGCCGGGCGCTTTACTGACGATATCTCACCTCGACGAGATACAGCGCCTCCGCTGGCGCGGTAGGTCCTCCGGCGCGGCGATCGCGCGCTTCGAGCGCGGCCGCGACATCCTCGGGCCGCCATTGGCCAAGCCCGACCAGCTTTAAGGTGCCCGCCATGTTGCGCACTTGGTGGTGCAGGAACGAGCGCGCCCGCGCCTCGATATGGATTTCGTCGCCGTCGCGCGTCACCTCCAGCGCGTCCAGCGTCTTGATCGGCGATTTCGCCTGACACAGCGAGTCGCGAAACGTCGAGAAATCGTGCTTGCCGATGAGGTGCCGCGTCCCAGCCTGCATTGCCGCCAGGTCGAGCGGCGGCGCGACGTGCCACACCCGCATCCGGTCGAGCATTGGCGGCGGCCGCCGGTTGAGGATGCGGTAGCGGTATACCCGACCGATGGCCGAGCGGCGCGCGTCGAAATCGGGCGCCGCCGTCTCGACCGCGAGCACGCTGATCGCCGCCGGCCGCAGGAAATGGTTGAGCGCGCTGCGGATTGTGTCCTCGGGAAATTCGCGCGCCAGGTCGAGATGCGCCGCCTGGGCCAGCGCATGTACCCCGGCATCGGTGCGGCCGGCGCCGTGCACCGTGACCCTCTCGCCGCAGAACTTCTCGATCGCATCTTCGAGCGCCGCCTGTACCGAGAGCCCGTTCGGCTGGCGTTGCCAACCGACCAGCCCGGTGCCGTCATATTCGATGGTCAGCTTGTAGCGGGTCACGGCAGCAGCGTTCCGGGCGGGATCGCGAAACCGCGCAGCAAGTCCGCGACGTCCATCGCGCCGCGCCCGGCGCGCTGCAACCTGGTCGGGCGCAGCGCGCCTTCGCCGCAGGCGATCGTCAGGCGCTCGTCGAGCACTGCGCCGGGAACGCCGTCGCCAGCCGCTACCTCGGCGGCAAGCACGCGGATGCGCTCGTCGCCGAAAAGAAAAAACGCGCCTGGCCACGGGTCGAAGGCGCGCACCTGACGCTCGAGTTGCCCGGCGGGCAGTTGCCAATTGAGCCGGGCCTCGTCGCGGCTCAATTTCTTAGCGTAGATGACGCCGGCATCCGGTTGCGGCTGTGGCGTCAACGTGTCGAGCCGGTCGAGCGCCGCAACGATGAGCCTGCCGCCGAGTGCGGCCAAAGCCTCGGTCAGCGCGCCAGCGGTGGTCTCCGGCCCGATCGCCACCGCCTCGCGCAGCAGCATCGCACCCGCATCGAGCCCCTCGTCCATCTGCATGATGGTGACGCCGGTCTCGCGGTCGCCTGCCAGGATCGCGCGCTGGACCGGTGCCGCGCCGCGCCAGCGTGGCAGCAGTGAGGCGTGGACATTGAGGCAACCATGGCGCGGGGCGTCCAGAATCGCCTTCGGCAAAATCAGGCCGTAAGCCGCGACCACCGCGACATCGGCCCCGAGCGCGGCGAATTCCACCTGCACCTCGGGCTCGCGCAAGCTCGTCGGACAACGCACGGAGATGCCGTGCTTCTCCGCCAGCGCCTGCACCGGCGACGGCTGCAATTTGTGCCCCCGTCCGGCCGGCCTCGGCGGCTGCGAATAGGCCGCCTTCACTCGATGCCTGGCCGCGATCAGCGCGCCGAGGATCGTCGCGGCGAAATCCGGCGTCCCCATGAACACGAGATCGAGCGGCGTGGTCATGCCGCTATCGAGGAGGATTACGCCGGCGCCAAGACGCGGCTGCGCTTGGCTTTCTGGAGCTTGCGCAGGATCATCCCACGCTTCAGCGCCGAGATGTGATCGACGAACAGTACCCCGTCGAGGTGGTCGATCTCATGCTGGATACAGGTCGCGAGCAACCCTTTCGCCTCCACCTCGCGGATCTCGTTTTCCTCGTCGAGGTAGCGGAAGCGGATCTCGGCGGCACGGCTGACGTCGGCGTAGTGCTCGGGGACCGATAGGCAGCCCTCGTTGGCCACCGTCTTCTCTTCCGAGCGCCATACGATCTCGGGATTGGCGATCCGCGTCGGCTGCGCCTTTTCGCCGTCGCGAGCAACGTCGATGACGATGACCCTCAGCGCGACGCCGACCTGCGGCGCGGCGAGCCCGACCCCGATCGAGCCGTACATCGTCTCCAGCATGTCGTCCATCAGCCGGCGCACCTTGTCGTCGACTTTCTCGACCGGCTTGGCCTTGATCTTGAGGCGCGGGTCGGGCGCGGTGATGATCTCTAACTTCGCCATGTTGGGCTAGGTAAGCTGCGACAAAGCGGGCGTCAATATCGCTTCGGGCGGCCGCAATCTTCAGAGCCGGTCGCGCAACCGGGCGAGGTCGTCGAGCCCCTCGGGGCGCACCATGCACAGCACATCGTCAAAGCCGACTGCGCGGATGCGCTTCAGCCGGTCGAGCGCCTCTTCGGCACTGGTGATCTGCATCGTCGCCCGCCCGGCGAGCGGCATGTTCGCGATATCGCCCTGCAACTCGACGATCACGTTCGACAGCACGGCGCGCGTACCGCCGGCGTTACGGTAGAACTGAACGCCGTTCTCCAGTTCCTCGGGCTGGCTGTAGAGGCCCGACGCGATCCACCCGGCGCAGCGCTCGGCAGCGTAGACGATCCAGCGCTTGTTACGCCAGGCGCCGAGCATCAGATGCGGCCCGCTCTCGGTACCCGGCCACGGCGTCAGCGTGCCGCCTGCCAGCGGCGCACCCTTCCATGCTTCTCGCATGATTTCGAGCGAGCTCATCAGCGTCTTGAAGCGGGCGTCGTAATCTTCGCCGACCAGGTCGAAATCGGCCTTGGTCGAGCCGCAGCCGAGGCCGAGCATCAACCGGTCCCCAAGCAGCGCGTGCAGCGATTGGGTGCGGTGCGCCAGTTCGACCGGGTGCCGCACCGGCACCTGCAGCACGCACGTTCCGATCTCGACCCGTTTGGTGACCGCGGCGGCGACGCTCATCAGCACGATCGGGTCCATTGTCGATCGGCCGCGGCCAAACGAGTCGGTCATCCACAATCCGTGGAAGCCGCGCCCCTCGACCCCGCGCGCGAAATCGGCGAACCGGTCGAGCGTATGTCCGGCGATCGCCGGATCCCCGCGCATCACATTGACGACATGCACTCTCATCGTTTGTTCGCCTCTATTCGGTCTTTTCGAGGAAGCGCTCGGCGAGGCGGATGAAGAAGCTCACGCCATAGGGGAGCGCGGTGTCGTTGAAATCGTATTTGGCGTTGTGCAGGAAGCAACCGCCTTCGCCCGGCCCATTGCCGAGCCACAGCATCGCGCCCGGAACCGCCTGCAGCATGTAAGAGAAATCCTCGCCGCCCAGCGTCGGCGGGACGGTGCGGCTGACATTGGTATCGCCGCATACCTCGGCGGCGACATCGGCGGCGAAATAGGTTTCGTCCTCGTGGTTGATCGTCGGCGGGTAGCCGCGCCGGTATTCCAGTGTCGCTTCGCCGCCGAAAGCCGCGGCGGTGCCGCGCACCACCTCGCCGATGCGCCGCTCGATCAGATCCTGCGTGTCGGTGCGGAAAGTCCGTACCGTGCCGCCGATCGTCACCTCGTCGGGGATCACGTTGAAGGCCGAGCCGCCGCGCATAAAGCCGACGCTGACCACGCAAGAATCGACCGGGTCGACATTGCGCCCGGGGATCGTCTGCAGCGCCAGCACCACATGCGAGGCGATGATGAACGGATCGTTGCCGCTATGCGGGTGCGCCGCATGCGTGCCCTTGCCGGTGACCTTGATCTCGAAGCGGTCCGTCGCCGCGAGCAGCGCTCCCGGCCGCGTCCCCATGCTGCCGACCGGCATCCCCGGCCGGTTGTGCATCGCGAACACCGCGTCGCAGGGGAATTTCTCGAACAGGCCCTGCTGCACCATCACCCGTCCGCCGCCATGGCCTTCCTCGCCCGGCTGGAAGATGAAGTGCACCGTGCCATCGAAATTGCGGGTCTTGGCGAGGTATTTGGCGGCGCCGAGCAGCATCGTCGTGTGCCCGTCATGGCCGCAGGCATGCATCTTGCCGTCATGGGTCGAGCGGTGGGCGAATTCGTTGAGCTCCTGCATCGGCAGGCAGTCCATGTCGGCGCGCAAGCCGATCGCGCGCAGCGAGTTGCCCTTGCGGATTGTGCCGACCACCCCGGTCGTCGCCAGCCCGCGATGCACCTCGCAGCCATATTCCTTGAGCTTCGCCGCGACGATATCGGCGGTGCGCTCTTCCTCGAAGCCGAGTTCGGGGTGGGCGTGGATGTCGTGGCGGATCAGGGTCAGTTCGTCGAGGTTTTCCGTCACCTCGGGGAGGATCGGCATGGCGGCTCCGATTAGGTCAGTCGCTGTGCCGCACCATAGCGGCAACGCGCGGTTGCAGCCACCGCTGCATTCAAAAACTCAGCCGCGTTTTGAACACCAGCTCCGCGTAGAAATAGAGCTCGGCGTCGAGCGCGCGCTTGATGTTCTCGGCGCGGCGGAAGCCGTGCTGCTCGCCGGCGAACAAGAGGTAGCCGCAGGGGATGCCGCGCGCTCGCAGCGCCTCGACCATCATCTCGGTCTGGTTCGGCGGCACCACCCGGTCGTCGGCGCCCTGGAAGAAGATCACCGGGCAGTCGAGTCCGTCGACATGGCTCAGCGGCGAGCGCTCGGCATAGAGCGCTTCCTCCTGCGGATAGGGGCCGATCAGCCAGTCGAGATAGCGGCTCTCGAATTTGTGCGTGTCGCGGGCGAGCGCGGCGACGTCGGAAACTCCGTAGTAGCTGGCGCCGCCCTTAAACACGTCGCGCTGCGCCAGCGCCGCCAGCACCGTGTAGCCGCCGGCGCTGCCGCCGGTGATGACCCTGCGCTCCGCATCGGCCAGGCCCTCCGCCGCGACATGGCGTGCGGCGTTGACGCAATCGTCGACATCGACGACGCCCCATGTCCCTTTGAGCCGGTCGCGATAGGCGCGCCCGTAGCCGGTGCTGCCGCCGTAATCGACATCGATCACCGCAATGCCGCGGCTCGTCCAATACTGGATGCCGAGGCTGAGGCTCGACGAGGCCGACGAGGTCGGCCCGCCATGGCACTTCACCACTAGCGGCGGCGTCTCGCCGCCGGGCGCGGCGAAATCGGGGTTGTGCGGCGCATAGTAATTCGCGAAGGCGGTGAGGCCATTCTCGGTCGGGAATTCGAGATGCCGCGCCGCGGAGAAGTAGCGCTGCAGCTCGGGGTCGGCCGCGGCGGCCGAGGATTGCCGCAGCACCTCGGTGGCGCAGGTCTGCGGATCGATGGCGACGATCGCGCCCGGGCCGGTCGGCGACCCGGCGCCGCAGACGATTTTTCCGCCGCACACCTTGATCGAGCCGAACTCGCTGTAGGGCAGGGTGAGCGGCGTCAGCTTGCCGGAGGCGATGTCGAGCCGCGCCAGGACCGTGCGTCCGCTTTCGCCATACGCGCAGACCATCTGCCCGGCCGAGAGGAACGCATAGCTCGACTGGCCGAACACCCATTGCGCCGGGGCGAACTCGGCGGCGTGCGGGCAGACCGGCCGCACGATCCCGTCGCCGATATCGCAGCGATAAAGGTTCCACCAGCCATTGCGGTCGGAGATCAGATAGAGCACGCCGTCAGGGGACCATTGCGGCTGACACACCGACTCGTCGTCGCCGCCGGCGATCTTGCGGCGAAGACCAATTCCGCCATCCTCGGCGAACTCGGCGACCCATAATTCGGTGCCGACCCACGGCATGTTCGGGTGGTTCCACTGCACCCAGGCGAGGTGCGTTCCGTCGGGCGATACCCGGGGCGCGGCGTAGAAATCCGCGCCCTCGGCCAGCACCCGCCCGGCGCTCGGCGCGGCGGGGTCTATCGCGACGATCGTGTTATCGACATGGTGCTCGCCGCCATGCGCCTCGCGCACCCCGATCCAGCGGCCGTGCGCGTCGATGACGCCGTCGGCATAGCGGAAGCTCGCACCGCCCGCGGCTTCCGGCGTCAGCGGCTGCGGCGTCCCGCCCGGCTCCAGCCGGTATAACCGCTGGTCGGCGAAATGGCTGAACCAGACTGCGCCGCGATGCACCAGGGCCGCCCCGCCGCCGTATTCGTGGACCCGGGTGCGCACGTTGAACGGCGTCGGGGTGATGTCGCCCGCGCCCCGCTTCACGAGCACATTGCGCCCGCCTTCGCTTGGCCGGCTCTCGGTCCAGTAGATGTCGCCGCCATCGACCAGCACCGCGCCGAGCCCGATCGTCTCGGCGACGATCAGGTCGGAGGTGATGGGCGACTTCCACGCGCCATAGGGGAGGGTTTCGGCCACGCGCTACACCTCCTGAGTCACCACGCCGGTGCGCACCGTATCGGCGATCGCGACAAAGGTGTTGGTGACATTGAGAATTTGCTCCGGCGACACCGGAAACGGCGCCACCCCCGCCACCGCGTCGGCGAAATGCTCAAGGTTCACCCGCACCGAGTCGGCGCCCTGCAATTTGAGCCGGATCGGCTCGGCGCCACTCTTGCGAATGATCACATCGTTGCGGCTCACCGCCTCGGCCGAGCCGTTTCTCCCGAACGCGTGGATGCGCAGGAATGTCGGGGTCGAGCGCACCGCCGCCAAGGTGCCGCCAACCCCGGAGGTGAATTCGAGCATCACCGACAGGCTGTCCCACGGGTCGGGGCCGGGTTTCAGCGACAGCAGCTGGGTGTGCGTGCGGCGCACCGGCCCGGCAATGCGGGCGAGCGCGTCGAGCACGTGGATGCCGGTGCCGGTCATCCCGCCCGCCGGCGTCTCCTCCAGCAACCCGCGCCATGCCGCGAAACCGGCCGCGACTTCGTTCGAGAAATTGCCTTCGACATGGATCAGCGGACCCAACTCGCCGCTGTCGGTGAGGCGGATCACCTCGGCGATCGCCGGGAAATAGCGCTTGTCGGTGCCGATCCCGAGCACCACCCCGGCGTCGCTGCACGCCGCCGCCGCCCGCGCCGCGCTGTCCTTGGTGAGTGCCAGCGGCTTTTCGCAGAACACCGCCTTGCCGGCCGCCGCGACCGCGCAGACTTCCTCGACATGCCGTGTATGCGGCGTCGCCAGCACCACCGCCTTGATCGACCGGTCGGCCAGAACTTCGTCGAGGCTGCTGCTGGCGAGCAGATGCTGCGCCTCGAGGAAATCGCGATGCTGCGCCGGGTCGCGGCTGACCGCACGGGTGAAGCGGATTTTCTCGCTCTTGCCCTGCACGGCCTCGACCAGGGTCCGCCCCCACCGGCCGAGCCCGACGATTGCCGCGTCGATCATCTGCTTTCGCTCATTTGTTTTCGCTCTCTGCCCAGCGCCGCATCAGCGTATTCGACGGCAGCGTCTCGTCGAGCAGCTTCTTCGCTTGGCCGCGCCCGACGACCGGCAGCTTTGTCTCGTCGATCAATCCGATCTGCGCCAGCACCGAGGCCTGATCCCAATAGATATGCTCGTGACAGAGCTTGCCGTCCTGGAACTTGATGATCGCGACCAGCGGCACCTCGACATATTTCCCCGTCGGCTTGATCCCCGGCAGCATCCAGTCGATCTCGACGTCGTGGGTGAAGCTGAACAACACCTCGTCGACCAACTGGTCGGCGCCAATCGTGCGCGACACCGGGACGATTTTCGTGTCCTTGGGGTTCGAATTGACAAAATGGTGCTGATAGAAGCGCGCCAGCTGCTTCTGGCCGACCCCGCCGGTCATCGTCGGGATGTGGTTGACGTAGGGTTCGTCGATCATCGTCGCCATCGTCTTCGGCACGTCGCGCTCGCCGAATTCGTAAAGGCAATGCTGCTCCCACAGCGCGCCGAGATCGTAACCCGTTGCACCCTCGCTCGTGACAGATTTCTCCGCCATTTTGGTCTCCTTGCTTCGATGCGCGCCGCATCGATGTGGCTGGCACACCCGCCCTCGACATGCGATTTTAGCGCTATCGAAACGCCGGAGTCCTCGCCATGAGCTACCGCACGATCCAGGTCCACCCGATTGCGGGCGCGCTCGGCGCCGAAATCTCCGGCGTCGACCTGTCGCGCGACCCGGACGACGGCGTGATCGGCGAAATCCGCCAGGCGCTCACTGAGAATTGTGTGATCTTCTTCCGCGACCAGCATCTGACCCCGGATCAGCATCTCGCCTTCGGCCGCCACTTTGGCGAGCTACAGGTTCATGAGTTCGTCGAGGGCATGGAAGACAACGCCGAAATCCTCGAGGTCCGCAAGGAAGAGCACGAGACCCGCAATTTCGGCGGCGGCTGGCACACCGATGTCAGCTATCTCGAGCGCCCGTCGCTGGGCTCAGTGCTCTACGCCCGCGAGGTTCCCGCCTATGGCGGCGATACGATGTTTTCAAATCAATACCTTGCTTACGAGACACTGTCGGACGGGATGAAGTCGATGCTCGGCGAGATGACGGCGATGCACAGCGCGCGCCGGCCCTATGGCCTCAACGCAGTTCACCGCCCCGAGGCCAATTCGCGGACGATGAAATATCTCTACAGCGAGAATGCCCATGGCGAAGTCGAGCACCCGGTGATCCGCACCCATGTCGAGACCGGCCGCAAGTCGCTCTACGTCAACGGCACCTTCACCACCCGCTTCCGCGACATGACCGAGGAAGAGAGCGCGCCGCTGCTCAATTACCTCTATCAGCACGCGGTGCGGCCCGAATTCACCTGCCGTTTCCGCTGGGAAAAGGGCTCGGTCGCGTTCTGGGACAATCGCTGCGTCCAGCACAACGCGATCAACGACTATCACGGCCAGCGCCGCATCATGCACCGGGTCACGATCGAGGGTGAACGGCCAGTCTAAGGTGGTTCACGAGGCTACCGAAGTGGAGTTTCTGACGAAGCCTGAATGCGTTGAGCTTGCACGGAAGGTTGGGCTGGACAGCGTCGAGCTGTTGAAACGGCGAGGCAGCGCGGCCAGTCTGAAACGCACGGCAACCTTGACTTATAAAAGCCGTATGAAAAACGCCGACGTAGTTTCGAGCTTGTTGGCGCAGCGCCTTGGCGATTTTGACTGGTCGGTGCTGTGGCCTTACGAGTTCCCGTGGGGCGATCGATCGCGGGAGGAGACCCCTCCGACTGATTGGCGAGAATACGCGCAGTGGCGGCAGACTAAGGGCGAAGGCCGCTCGCTTTACGATGCCCCGGGTCACAAATTTGAACGAGGCGAACACCCTAACACGGCCAAAGCCATTGAATTTGCGATTTACGCGGGCTGGGATGCCGTTGTGTTTGGCAGCCCTCTCCAGTCTCTGTTCCGGCTGTCACATGACGATTACATCGAGCTACATGCGCGCTCACGGGAAGAATTGTCGGCCACGGCAATGGGGCTGGTTCAGCTTGGACTAGCTCTGTCCCAATGACTCTCTCGTACAAAGCGGCGGTGCTGCGCGCGCCGAAGACCCCGATGCGGGTCGAGACCGTTACTGCCGGTGATCTCAAGCCTACCGACGTCGTGGTGCGGATCAAAGCCGCGGGGCTCTGCCATACCGATCTCGAAGTCATTGAAGGTTCGCTGCGCTATCCGATGCCGATCGTTCTCGGCCACGAGGCGGCTGGGGTGGTGACGGAAGTCGGCCCGGGAGCGAAGGGTGTCGCGGTAGGCGACCATGTGATCCTGTCGTGGAACCCGCATTGCGGGCATTGCTTCTATTGCGACCGCGACCTGCCGATCCTCTGCGAGACCTACCTGACCCACGGTCCCAAAGCCGTCGCCTTCGATGGTGACAGCCGCCTCCGTCTCGGCGAAAGCGGCGACCTGTGCCAGCTGATGTTTCTCGGCGCCTTCGCCGAATACGCGATCGTCGCCGACCATCAGGCGATCGTTGTGCCCAAGGAGCTGCCGTTCGACCGCGCCTGCCTCATCGGTTGCGGGGTGATGACCGGGGTCGGCGCCGCGCTCAACGTCGCCTCGGTCGAGCACGGCAGCACGGTGATGGTGATCGGCTGCGGCGCGGTCGGCCTCTCGGCGGTGCAGGGGGCGCGCCTTGCCGGCGCCGGCGAGATCATCGCCGTCGATCTCGACGACACGAAGCTGGCGCTGGCCGAGAAACTT
>DASYXG010000352.1:0-5460 GCA_035935235.1 Allostellaceae bacterium | reverse complement strand
CGGGCGACGGTGAAGGCGCTCGACGGGATCAGCTTCGCGATCAAGCGGGGCGAGACCTTTTCGCTGGTTGGCGAGAGCGGCTGCGGCAAGACCACGGCGGCGCGTTGCATCGTCGGGCTGTACCCGCCGACCGCGGGCAAGATCGTCTTCGATGGGGTCGATCTCGCCGGCCTGCGGGAACGCAAGGCGCTGGCGCCGGTGCGGCGGCGCATGCAGATGATCTTCCAGGACCCGTACGCAAGCCTCAACCCGCGCTGGCGGGTGAAGAAGATTGTCGCCGAGCCGCTGGTGACGCATGGCCTTGTGACCGACGCGGCTGAGCTGCGGGCGCGGGTCGGCGAGCTGCTGGAGCAGGTACGGCTGTCGGCTGCGGACGGCGAGAAGTTTCCGCACGAATTTTCCGGCGGACAGCGCCAGCGTATCTCGATCGCGCGCGCCTTGGCGGCAAACCCGGAGTTTCTGGTGTGCGACGAGCCGACCTCGGCGCTCGATGTATCGGTGCAGGCGCAAATCCTCAATCTGATGAAGGATCTGCAGCGGCGGCTGGGGCTCACCTATCTGTTCATCTCGCACAATTTGGCGGTGATTTATCAGATCAGCGACCGGGTCGGGGTGATGTATCTCGGCAGACTGGTCGAGCTGGCCAGCGCCGACCAGCTCTTCGCGACGCCGCGGCACCCCTATACGCGGCTGCTGCTGGAGACGATCCCCCGATTGGACCCGCACGGGGAACGGGAGCCGGTGGCCGGCGAGGTGCCGAACCCGATCGACCCGCCGCCGGGATGCGGCTTTCATCCGCGCTGCCCCTGTGCCAACGAGCGCTGCCGGGCCGAGGCGCCGGCGCTTATCGACGATGGCGGCACGCTCGTCGCTTGTCACGCGGTCGAGGAAGGGCGGCTGCCGACCTAGCTATTCGTCATTGCGAGCGGCGCGAAGCAATCTCGTTCACGTGCGCACTCCCATCGAGATTGCCGCGGCGGCCGGTGGCCGCCTCGCAATGACATGGAAAAACTAAAAGAACACCAGAGTGCGGACCTCGATGCTCTCGCGCGGCGGGGCATCGGCGGGCGTGCTGGGGTCGTCGAAGGCGCCGTGCGCCGAAAAGCGCGCGGCATGCTGGCGCGCCGAGTCGTAGCAGCTGATCAGGATCGCCTCGTCCGGCTGCATCTTCGGAAAGTAGTACCAACGCTGGTTGGGATTGTAGGTGACCGCATAGGTCTCGCCGGTGCGGTCGGGGTAGCGCAGATCGGAGGAAAGCAGATTGTCGTAGTCGAGGGTCTGCGAGTCGCACAGCACCAGCGGCGAGCGCAGCAGCGGGCCGGCAATCGGCCGCCAGACATTGTTGACCGCGAAACGATGCTTCAACAGCTCGGTCGCCTCGTCGCCCATCAGGTCGCGTACGCGCTGCGGCGCCGACCAGGCGGTGTAATCGTTGTGGACACGGCCGGCCGGCATCTTGACCGTGTTGCCAGGCCCGGATCTCGCGGCATTGCGGACGATATGGTCGAAGGCGACGACCTTCTTCGCGCCGGTCGCCTCGCGCATCAGCCGCTCGCATTCGGGGTAGTAGACCGACCTGATGATCGCCTCATCGTAGAGATCGGTCGCGGCGGTCTTGCGGTGCACGAGCGCGAAACCCTCACGGTCGAGCGTCAGCGCGAGATCACGGCCGTT
Organism: Allostellaceae bacterium; assembly: GCA_035935235.1. Classification (GTDB taxonomy): domain Bacteria; phylum Pseudomonadota; class Alphaproteobacteria; order ATCC43930; family CGMCC-115725; genus DATARH01. The sequence goes on along the minus strand of DASYXG010000352.1, from coordinate 3,786 downwards.
GTAGACGGTGACCGTGTGTTCTTCGTTTTCGGTGTTGCGCAGGGCGATGCCCGGGCCGGGGTCGTAATTGTAAGAGTAGGGCTTTTCCTCCATCGGCGCGGTGAAATTGACCGGCGCCTGGATGCCCTTGAGGTTAGGAATGACCGATCCGTCCATGATGTCCTCCGAAGCGCGGTGCTGTGCGTTGCAGCAAACGTAGTGCAAAACGCGGCCGGAATGAACCGGCGTGCGGGCAAATCACACCCGATAATTTCTCACCGTATCGGTGAGATTTTCTAATGATTGATGCCGGGATTTTTGTCGCCGCTCAAAAGAGCGACCAGCCGTGGCTTCCGGCGACAGCGCCGAACACTGTCAGTAGGCTAAGCGCCAACAGAACCCAGTGGCCCCGTTGCAGTCGCGCGAAGGCTCGCTCCGGCTCGCGGGCTGCCCACGCCTCGAACTGCCGATGCAGGAAGAGCGGTTCGGCGACAAACAGGACGATGGCAAAGATCAGCCACACCAGAACCATGGCGTGCATCCACCAGAACTCGGCGGAGCGAAAGCGATCCCAAAGGCTGAAGCCCGAGGTCATATAAAACCCGGTCGCGCCGACGATCAGGACCGCCGCTCGCGCCCACCAGGTGAAGCGCCCCTCGATCGCCTTGAACGCGGCGAGCGGGTTGGCGCCGAGCTGACCGCGACGGATCGCCGGCAGTGCGATGGCGGTGACGAAAATGACCCCGCCGATCCACACGACCACGCCGAGCACATGCAGCGCGCGGGCGAGGGCGAGATCGTCCATACCAAGCCGGAAAGTGTGCGGTGCTAGGCCGCCGCGGCCTGGGCCACGGTCGGGGCGTCGCCGGCGATGGTGGTGCGGCGCACGTCGCGGGCTTCCTCGAGCGGGAACGGACGGCCGCGATGCATGGTCTGGCGGTTGTCCCACATCACCAGGTCGCCGACCGCCCATTTGTGCGAATAGACGAACTGGCGCTGCGTCGCGTGCTCGATCAGGTCACGCAGGAAGGCGCGCGCCTCGGGGGTCGGCCAGCCGACGATGGCGCCGGCATGCGAGGCGAGGTAGAGCGATTTGCGGCCAGTGACCGGGTGGGTGCGCACCAGCACCTGGCGTACCGGCTCGAAGCGCTCGCGCTCCTCGTCAGTGAGGTCGAAGAAGCCGATCTGCTGGCGCGAGTAGATCTGGCTGTGCTCGCAGACGAGGCCCTCGCACTGCGCCTTGGTTTCATCGTCGAGTGCGTCCCAGGCGGCGCGCATATCGGCGAATTCGGTGTTGCCGCCCTTGGACGGGATCTTGCGCGCGTGGAGTAGTGAATATTTCGCCGGGGTGACCTTGAACGAGCTGTCGGAATGCCACAGGCGGTTGCCCAGCGCGAACAGGCGGCAGCGGTCGTCGCGCGCCATCGGCCGGTGATGCTGATCGAGGTTGGAGACGTCGGCGAAGGTCGGCGGCAGCCGGTACTCGTTCTCGGCGCGCAGGCCGGTGTTGAGGGTCAGCTCGATCTCGCCGAGGCTGCGGGTGAAGGCGAGCTGCTGCTCGTCGTCGATGCCCTGGTTGTGGAAGACCAGGACCGCGTATTTGTCCATGCCGGCATGGATCGCCGCGACCTCGTCGGGCGTCAGCGGACGCCGCATGTCGATGCCCTCGACCTCCCCGGCGAAGCACGGGCCGATTTGGCGGATGGTGACGGTCATGCGTGTTCCTCCGATTCTGGCCGATGTTACGAGCGCACCGGCCGGTTGTCAGCCCGCAGCCGCCGCGACCGGGGCGAAATCCCCACGCCGGAAGCACGCCTTATCCGCGGCACCGACCTCGATCCCCCCGCGGCGGTTGCGGCTAGCCGGCCGATATGGCTTGCTGCTCCGCACCGGACCTCGGGAGTTTTGTCGATGGCGCAAAAGAGCTGGAACGGATTTCTTCGCATGTCCCTCGTCTCCTGTCCGGTCAGCCTGTCTCTCGCCACCGAGGAAAACGAGCTGACCGACAACGAACACAAGGCGTTCGAGGCGATGGCGTCGAAGGTTATCGACCTCGACCATTTCGTCAGCCGGACCGAGATCGATCCGCTCTATCTGAACACATCGTATTACGTCCAGGCCGATGGGGAGCTCGCGATCGACTCGCTTCGGGTCGTCGCCGAGAAGATGGCGGCGCAGGGCCTGGCCGCGATCGGCCGGGTCACTCTCGGCAACCGCAAGCGCCTTGTCATGTTCGAGCCGCGCGGCGCCGGGATGGTGATGTACACGCTGCACAATGCCGACGAGGTGCGCGCCCCCGAGTTCGACACCAAGCGGCAAGAAAACATCGACCCCGAAATGCTCGACATCACCGATACGATCATCGAGCGCCGCAAGACCGCGTTCGATCCGGCGGGCCTGCTGAACAAGCCGTAGCGCCACTCCGAGCCGTTTTGGCCGACGGGTTTGGCCGGTGACAGAACTGGCGGGCGCCGCCTAGAATGCACCCTCGCGGCGCGGTCTCGGGAAGGAAGGGTCATGGCGGTTCGGCTGGTCGAAAAGGGCAAGTCCATTCGCAGCCAGGTGAGCGCCGAGGAGTGGGCCGCGCGCGTCGAGCTCGCGGCCGGGCATCGCGTGTTGGCGCATTACGGGGTCAACGACCTGACCTACAACCATTTCGGCCTGCGTGTGCCGGGTGAGCCGGACCGGATGCTGATCAAACGCACCGACTGGATGTTCGCCGAAGTGACCGCCTCGTCGCTGCTCAAGGTCGATTTCGACGGCAATGTCGTGACCGACACCGATGTGCGGACCATCAAGGGCGGTGCGCTGATCATTCATGCCGGCCTCCTAAAGGCGCGGCCCGACCTCAACGCGACGCTGCACACGCATACCGTGGCGGGGATGGGGGTCGCCGCGCATAAATTCGGCCTCCTGCCGATCAACCAGCATGCGCTGCGCTTTTACGGCGAGATCAAATACCACACGTTCGAGGGCTTCGAATTCGACCACGACATGACCCCGAAACTGGTGCGCGACCTCGACGGCGGCTCCTTCATGATCCTGCGCAATCACGGGGTGCTGATCTGCGGCGGCGGCGTTGCCGCGTGCGCGGTCAACCACCACTGGCTCGAAATGGCGTGTCAGGGGCAGATCGCCGCGCTTGCCGCCGGCGAAGGAAATTACACGGTGCCGAGCAAGGAAGCCTGTGAATACGCGCATAGCCAATTCATGGACGGCGGCAGTTTCCTAACCGGCGGCAAGGATTGGACGGCCTGCCTGCGCCTCGCCGACCGGCTCGACCCGTCGTACAAGGATTGAACGGGAGGGACTTGCCCGGCAGCTAGACTCAATGAAAGCGCTAAAAGTCGCCTGCGGCATCTTAGCGCTCGCTCATCTTGTGCTCGCGATTCCCCCTTGTTTGTTTATGGCGGGACATTGCGGCACAAACACCCTGCTGCCATGGTGGCTTGGATCGTTAATACGGGGAATAGGGTTTGTGCTCCTTGGCGCCATCTTTTATGGAATTCAAAAGCGGAAAATACTTTTTTGGCATTTAACGCCGTTCCTATCAGGACTATTGATATTGAGCTTTATGGCTCTGCCCATTTGATTCTCGATTGAACATTCGCGATGGATCATCCTGAATACTTTTCTCTTTCTAGCCACGGTGGTTAGCTGGGCCATTCTTGTCGGATGGTGGCGCCGCCAAAAAAGCTATTTTCAATAAAGATACGACCCGCCATTGACGTGGAGGATGTGCCCGGTGACGAAACTCGCCGCATCCGAGGCGAGGAAGACCGCGGCGTTGGCGATGTCCTCGGGCTG
>DASYXG010000351.1:0-16289 GCA_035935235.1 Allostellaceae bacterium | reverse complement strand
GAGGCCCTTTTCGACCCCCGGCACGTATTCCTTGGGCACGGTGCCGCCGATCACCGAATTCTCGAAGACGAAACCGCTGCCCGGCGGCATCGGCTCAAACCGCAGCTTGACCCGCGCGAACTGACCGGCGCCGCCGGTCTGTTTGCGGTGGATGTAGTCGATCTCGGCCGAGCGGGTGATGGTCTCGCGATAGGCGACCTGCGGCGCGCCAACATTGGCATCGACCTTGAACTCGCGCTTCATGCGATCGACGATGATCTCCAGGTGGAGTTCACCCATCCCCTTGATCACGGTCTGACCGCTCTCGTGATCGACCGAGACCCGGAACGAGGGGTCCTCGGTAGCCAGACGCGCCAACGCCTGGCCCATCTTCTCCTGGTCGCCCTTGGTCTTGGGCTCGACTGCGATCTCGATGACCGGCTCGGGGAACTCCATCCGCTCCAGCACCACCGGATGCGTCGGGTCGGAGAGCGTGTCGCCCGTGGTCGCGTTCTTCAACCCTGCCAGCGCGACGATGTCGCCGGCGCGAGCCTCCTTGACGTCCTCGCGATGGTTGGCGTGCATCAGCAGCATGCGGCCGACCCGCTCACGCGAGTCCTTGACCGTGTTCATCACCTGCGAGCCGCTCGCCAGCACGCCCGAATAGACGCGGATAAAGGTCAGCGAACCGACAAACGGGTCCGACATGATCTTGAAGGCGAGCGCGGCGAACGGCTCGTCATCCGAGCACTTGCGCACCACCGGCTCGTCCGAATTCATCTTGACGCCCTTGATCGCGGCGACATCGATCGGCGACGGCAAGTACTCAACCACCGCGTCAAGAAGCGGCTGTACACCCTTGTTCTTAAAGGCCGAGCCGCAGAGCACCGGGATCAGGGCTCCGGCAATCGTGCCCTTGCGGATACAGCGCTTGAGCGTCGCCTCGTCGGGCTCCTCGCCGCCGAGATAGGCCTCCAGCGCATCGTCGTCCTGCTCGACCGCCTGCTCGACCAGCGTTGCCCGGTAGGTCTGGGCCTCGTCGAGCATGTCGGCCGGAATATCGACCACATCGAACTCGGCGCCGAGGGTCTCGTCGCGCCACTTCAGCGCTTTCATCCGCACCAAATCGACAATGCCGACGAAATCCGCCTCGGTCCCGATCGGTAGCTGCAGCACCGCGGGATTGGCACCGAGCCGGTCGACCATCATCGCGACGCAGCGCTTAAAATCGGCGCCGATGCGGTCCATCTTGTTGACGAAGCAGATGCGCGGCACGCCGTATTTGTCGGCCTGGCGCCAGACGGTTTCGGATTGCGGTTCGACCCCGGCGACGGAGTCGAACACCGCGACCGCGCCATCGAGCACGCGCAGGCTGCGCTCGACCTCGATGGTGAAATCGACATGGCCCGGCGTGTCGATGATGTTGATCCGGTGGTCGAGCCAAAAGCAGGTCGTCGCGGCCGATGTGATGGTGATGCCGCGTTCCTGCTCCTGCTCCATCCAATCCATCGTCGCGGTGCCTTCATGCACCTCGCCGATCTTGTAGGACCGCCCGGTGTAATAAAGGACCCGCTCAGTGGTCGTCGTCTTACCGGCATCGATGTGAGCCATGATGCCGATATTGCGATACCGCTCGAGAGGCGTCGTGCGTGCCATCACTCAATCACTCCAGCGGCTCCCAGCAGCCGCCTCTGAAAAAATGAGCCGACGCTGGTGCGCCGGCCCGACAAAGCGAACCCCTCCCCTTACCAGCGGTAATGCGAAAACGCCTTGTTGGCGTCCGCCATCCGATGCGTGTCTTCGCGCCGCTTGACCGCGACGCCGCGATTACCGGCAGCATCGAGCAGTTCACCCGACAGCCGCTCCTCCATCGTGTTTTCCGAGCGCGCCCGCGAGCTGGCGATCAACCAGCGGATCGCCAGCGCCTGACCGCGATCGGCCCGCACCTCGACCGGCACCTGGTAGGTGGCGCCGCCGACGCGGCGGGAGCGCACCTCGACCGCCGGACGAACATTGCCGAGCGCGTCGTGGAACACGCGGATCGGGTCCTGGCCGCTGCGCCGCTGGATACGGTCGAACGCGCCGTAGACAATCCGCTCGGCGGTGGATTTCTTGCCCTCGTACATCAGGCAATTCATGAATTTGGACACGACGACGTCGCCGAATTTCGGATCCGGCTGGACTTCGCGTTTGACCGCGGCGCGGCGGCGGGACATCGCTTCGCCTCCCTATCGCGGCCGCTTGGCGCCGTATTTCGAACGGCGCTGGCGGCGGTCCTTGACGCCCTGCGTGTCGTGGGTGCCGCGGATGATGTGATAGCGCACGCCCGGCAAATCCTTGACGCGACCGCCGCGGATCAGCACGACCGAATGCTCCTGCAGATTGTGGCCCTCGCCGGGGATGTAACTGGTGACCTCGAACCCGTTGGTGAGGCGGACGCGCGCGACCTTGCGCAAGGCCGAGTTCGGCTTTTTTGGCGTGATCGTGTAGACGCGCGTGCAGACGCCGCGCTTTTGCGGGCACTGCTCCATCGCTGGAACCTTGTTCCGCATCGCGACCGGCTTCCGTGGATTACGGATCAGCTGGTTGATCGTCGGCATCCTCTTGACCTCGCAAACGTCAACACCGCCCGACGCAAAAACCCGCGCCGGGGCGGTAGCGCACCTTGACCAATCGTGTCACACGCGCCCCTCTCAGAGCGCAGAGCCACAGCCATAAAAAGTGGGGCCGCGTTTGGGTGGCTTCCCACCGCCAGCCCCGTGAGGCGCGGAATATATGGGCGCGGCCCCGCAGGGTCAAGCCGAAGCCCACAGATTTCCGCCAAAAAACCGCAGCCGAAACCGAGAGCGGAGCTTCCCGCTCCCGGTCCGGCGGCGGGGTACTACTCGGCCGCGCCAGCCTGCGGCTGCTCGGCCTCGATCTGCGCCGGCTCGGCGGCCTCGGCCTCGGCGGCGATCGCCGCGAGCTCGCGGTCGCGGTCGGCGGCGATCTCGCGCAGCCGGGCGATGACGCTGCCGGTGCCAGCCGGGATCAGCCGGCCGACGATCACGTTCTCCTTCAACCCTTGGAGCGCATCGGTCCGACCCGACACCGCGGCCTCGGTGAGGACGCGGGTCGTTTCCTGGAACGACGCCGCCGAGATGAACGAGTGCGTCTGCAGGCTCGCCTTGGTGATGCCTTGCAGCACCGGATGAGCGATCGCCGGGCGCAGGCTCTCGCCTTCGACCTTGGCGTTCTCGCGCTCGAACTCCAGGCGGTCGATCTGCTCGCCGGCGAGGAAGGTGGTGTCGCCCGGATCCGCGTCGATCTCCACCTTCTGGAGCATCTGCCGGACGATCACCTCGATGTGCTTGTCGTTGATGCGCACCCCCTGAAGCCGGTAGACCTCCTGGATCTCGTTGATCAGGTAGCTCGCCAGCTCCTCGACACCCAAGATGCGCAGGATGTCGTGCGGGACGCGGTTGCCGTCGATCAGAAGGTCGCCCTTCTCGACGTAATCGCCTTCCTGGACGCTGATATGCTTGCCCTTGGGGACCAGGTACTCGGTCGACTCGCCGCCATCGGGCGGGACCACGACAATGCGCCGCTTGGTCTTGTAGTCCTTGCCGAACTCGATACGGCCGTCGCTCTCGGCGATGATCGCGAAGTCTTTGGGCTTGCGCGCCTCGAACAGCTCGGCCACACGCGGCAGACCGCCGGTGATGTCGCGGGTCTTCGACGACTCACGCGGGATGCGCGCGAGCACGTCGCCAGCCTTGACCGAGGCGCCGTTGTCGATCTGCAGGATCGCATCGGCCGGGAGGAAGTAGCGCGCCTCGAGCCCGTTGGCGAGGGTCATGCCGCGGCCCTTCTCGTCGAGCAGGATGATCCGCGGACGCAGATCGCCGCCGCGCGGCTGCTGCTTCCAGTCGATCACCACCTTCGACGAAATGCCGGTCGCCTCGTCGACGGCCTCGCGCATCGACACGCCTTCCTGAAGGTCGGCGTAATGCGCGTTGCCGTCCTTCTCGGTGATGATCGGGATCGTATACGGATCCCATTCGGCGATGCGCTCGCCTTTCGTCACTTTCTTGCCCTCGTCGGCGAGGAGCCGCGCACCATAGGGCACGCGGTGCCGCGCCTTCTCACGGCCGGCGTCGTCGAGCAGCACGAGCTCGGCGTTACGGCCCATGGCCACCGGCACGCCGGACGAGTTGATGACCACGTTGCGGTTGACGATCCTGACCGTGGCGTCGAGCGCCGCCTCGATCGAAGACTGCTCGGCGCCGCGCTGCGCCGCGCCGCCGATGTGGAAGGTGCGCATGGTGAGCTGCGTCCCCGGTTCGCCGATCGATTGCGCCGCGATGACGCCGACCGCCTCGCCGATATTGACGACCGTGCCGCGGGCGAGATCGCGCCCATAGCACTTGCCGCAGACACCCTGGCGCGCCTCGCAGGTGAGGACCGAGCGGATCGACACCGCGTCGATGCCGGCCTGCTCGATGAGGTCGACCGCATCTTCGTCGATGAGGTCGCCGGCTGTCAGCACGACCTCGCCCGAAAGCGGGTTGAGCACATCGACGGCGGCGCAGCGGCCGAGGATGCGATCGGCCAGGGGCGAGATGATCTCACCGCCGTCGATGACGGCGCGGGTCAACAGCCCGCGGGTCGTGCCGCAATCCACCTCGGTGATGATCGCGTCCTGCGCGACGTCGACGAGGCGGCGGGTCAGGTAGCCCGAGTTGGCGGTCTTCAAGGCCGTGTCGGCCAAGCCCTTGCGAGCGCCGTGCGTCGAGTTGAAGTACTCGAGGACGGTAAGGCCTTCCTTGAAGTTCGAAATGATCGGAGTGGAGATGATCTCGCCCGAGGGCTTGGTCATCAATCCGCGCATCCCGGCCAACTGCTTGATCTGTGCCGGCGACCCGCGCGCGCCGGAATCCGACATCATCCAGACCGAGTTGATCGGCACGCCTGGCTTCTCTTCCTTGATGACCTTGACCATCTCGTCGGCGACCTTTTCCGAGCAGCTGGTCCAGGCGTCGACTTCCTTGTTGTACTTCTCGCGCTGGGTGATGAGCCCGTCCTGGTACTGCTGCTCGTACTCCTTGACCTTCTCCTGCACCTCGGCGACGAGCGTGTGCTTCGCCTCGGGGATGATGAGGTCGTCCTTGCCAAACGAGATGCCGGCCTTGCACGCCTGGGTGAAGCCAAGCGTCATCAGGCGGTCGCAGAAGATCACGGTCTCCTTCTGGCCGCAGAAACGGTAAACGTGATCGATCAGGTCGCTGATCTGCTTCTTGGTCAGCAGCCGGTTGATCAGGTCGAAGCCGACCGCCGGGTGGCGCGGCAGGATCTCCGACAACAACATGCGGCCCGGGGTGGTCTCGACCCGGCGGACGATCGGGTTGCCATCCTCATCGACCGTGTCGAAGCGGGCCTTGATGCGCGAATGCAGCGACACCGCCTTCGACTCGAGCGCCTGCTCGATCTCGCCGACATCGGTGAAGCTCATGCCCTCGCCCGGCTCGCCGGCGCGCTCCGTGGTGATGTGGTAGAGGCCGAGCACGATGTCCTGCGACGGCACGATGATCGGCTTGCCGTTGGCCGGGCTGAGGATGTTGTTGGTCGACATCATCAAGACGCGCGCCTCGAGCTGCGCCTCCAGCGACAGCGGCACGTGCACCGCCATCTGGTCGCCGTCGAAATCGGCGTTGAAGGCGGTGCAGACCAGCGGATGCAGCTGGATCGCCTTGCCCTCGATCAACACCGGCTCGAATGCCTGGATGCCGAGGCGATGCAGGGTCGGGGCGCGGTTCAGCAGCACCGGATGCTCGCGGATCACCTCTTCGAGGATGTCCCAGACCTCCGGACGCTCCTTCTCGACCATGCGCTTGGCCGCCTTGATCGTGCTGGCGAGGCCATAGAGCTCGAGCTTCGAATAGATGAACGGCTTGAACAGCTCCAGGGCCATCTTCTTCGGCAAGCCGCACTGGTGCAGCTTGAGCTCAGGTCCGACGACGATCACCGAGCGGCCCGAATAATCGACCCGCTTGCCGAGCAGGTTCTGACGGAAGCGCCCCTGCTTCCCCTTGAGCATGTCGGACAAGGATTTCAGCGGCCGCTTGTTGGCTCCGGTAATGACCCGGCCGCGGCGGCCGTTGTCGAACAGCGCGTCGACCGCCTCCTGCAGCATGCGCTTTTCGTTGCGCACGATGATATCGGGCGCGCGCAGCTCAATGAGGCGCTTGAGCCGGTTGTTGCGGTTGATGACGCGGCGGTAGAGGTCGTTGAGGTCGGAGGTCGCGAAGCGGCCGCCATCGAGCGGCACCAGCGGGCGCAGCTCGGGCGGGATCACCGGCACGACCTCAAGGATCATCCATTCCGGCCGGCTGTGCGAGTCGATGAAGGCCTCGACCAGCTTCAACCGCTTCACCAGCTTCTTGCGCCGCGCCTCGCTCGAAGTCTCGCGCAGATCGTCGCGCAGCTTGATCTTCTCTTCCTGAAGATCGATCGCCGACAGCATCGTACGCAGCGCCTCGGCGCCGATCGAGGCGGTGAACTGGTCCTCGCCATACTCGTCCTGAGCCTTGAGGTAATCCTCTTCGCCCAGGAGCTGGTGCTGCTTGAGCGGGGTGAGACCCGGCTCGATGACGACGTAGTTCTCGAAATAGAGAATGCGCTCCAGATCCTTGAGCGTCATGTCGAGGAGCAAGCCGATGCGGCTCGGCAGCGACTTCAAGAACCAGATATGCGCCACCGGCGAAGCGAGCTCGATGTGGCCCATGCGATCGCGCCGCACCTTGGACAAGGTGACCTCGACGCCGCATTTCTCGCAGACGACGCCGCGATACTTCATGCGCTTGTACTTGCCGCACAGGCACTCGTAATCCTTGATCGGCCCGAAGATGCGGGCGCAGAACAGCCCGTCCCGCTCCGGCTTGAAGGTCCGGTAGTTGATCGTCTCGGGCTTCTTGATCTCACCAAAGGACCATGAGCGGATGCGCTCGGGGCTGGCGATCGAGATGCGGATCTCGTCAAAGCTTTGCGGACCGCTGACCTGCCCGAAGATGTTCATCAACTCGTTCATGCACGACCCCTCTCGAGGAAACTCGTGGACCCGGCGCGGCACGCCGCACCGGGCATAAGTGTCACGACACTGGCTGTTCCCGCTGTTCTTTGCAGGAGATTTACAGCCATTAGTAGTTGCGCTGCTCCAGCTCGACGTTGAGGCCAAGCGAGCGCAGCTCCTTGACCAAGACGTTGAACGATTCCGGGATGCCGGCTTCGAAATTGTCGTCGCCGCGCACGATCGCCTCGTAGACCTTGGTGCGGCCCGAGACGTCGTCCGACTTGACCGTCAGCATCTCCTGCAAGGTGTAGGCGGAGCCGTAGGCCTCGAGCGCCCACACCTCCATCTCGCCGAAGCGCTGGCCGCCGAACTGTGCCTTGCCGCCCAGCGGCTGCTGGGTGACGAGGCTGTACGGCCCGATCGAGCGCGCGTGGATCTTGTCGTCGACCAGGTGGTGCAACTTCAGCATATAGATGTAGCCGACCGTAACCTGGCGATCGAAGGCCTCGCCGGTGCGGCCGTCGACCAGGGTCACCTGGCCCGACGAGTGCAGCCCCGCCTTTGCCAGCATGCCGACGATGTCGTCCTCGCGGGCGCCATCGAAGACCGGGCTCGCCATCGGCACGCCGTGCGTCAAGTTCCCGGCGAGATCGACCAGTTCCTCGTCCCCGAGCGCCTCGACCTCGCTCTTCTCCGGGCCCTCATACACCTCGCCGAGCAGCTTACGGAGCTCGCCATTGGCCTTCTTGTCGTTGCTGCGGCGGATTTTCTCCATGACGTCGCCGATGCGCTGACCGATGCCGGCCGAGGCCCAACCGAGATGGGTTTCGAGGATCTGCCCGACATTCATGCGGCTCGGCACGCCGAGCGGATTGAGCACGATGTCGACCGGCTTGCCGTCTTCGAGATAGGGCATGTCCTCGGCCGGGACGATGCGCGAGATGACGCCCTTGTTGCCGTGACGGCCGGCCATCTTGTCGCCTGGCTGCAGCTTGCGCTTCACCGCGACGAAGACCTTGACCATCTTCATCACGCCGGGCGGCAGCTCGTCGCCGCGCTGCAGCTTCTCGACCTTGTCCTCGAAGCGCTTGGTCAGCTCCGCGATGGCGTCGGCCATCTGCTTCTTGAGCGCCTCGATGTCGGCCATGCGCTTGTCGTCGCGCACCGAAATCTCGCGCCAATTAGCGGTGGTGTACTCGCCAAGGATCTCCTCGGTGAGCTTGGTGCCGGACTTCATCTTGTTGGGGCCAGAATCGGCAACCTGGCCGACGAGCAGCTCCTTCATGCGCGCCGAGAAGCTACGCTCGAGGATCGCACGTTCGTCGTCGCGGTCCTTGGCAAGACGCTCGATCTCGGCCCGCTCGATGGCGAGCGCGCGCTCGTCCTTCTCGACGCCGCGGCGCGAGAACACCCGGACCTCGACGATCGTCCCCGAAACACCCGGCGGCAGGCGCAGCGAGGTGTCGCGCACGTCCGAGGCCTTTTCGCCGAAGATCGCTCGCAGGAGCTTTTCTTCGGGGGTCATCGGCGACTCACCCTTCGGCGTGACCTTGCCGACGAGGATATCGCCCGGCTTCACCTCGGCGCAGATGTAGACGATGCCGGCTTCGTCGAGGTTCTTCAAAGCCTCTTCGCCGACATTCGGTATGTCGCGGGTGATTTCCTCCTGACCGAGCTTGGTATCGCGAGCGCTGACTTCAAACTCTTCGATATGTATCGAAGTGAAAACGTCGTCCGAAACAATCCGCTCGGAAATCAGGATCGAGTCCTCGAAATTATAGCCGTTCCACGGCATGAAGGCGCAGAGCACATTGCGGCCAAGCGCCAGCTCGCCGTATTCGGTCGACGGACCGTCGGCGATGATGTCGCCGGCACGCACCTGATCACCCACCGTCACCAGCGGTCGCTGATTGATGCAGGTGTTCTGGTTCGAGCGCTGGAACTTGAGCAGGTTATAGATGTCGACCCCCGAGGCGGCGGACGAAGTCTCCTCGGTGGCGCGGACGACGATACGGGTCGCGTCGACCTGATCGACCGTGCCAGAGCGGCGGGCGATGATGGTGACGCCGCTGTCGCGCGCGACCCGCTCCTCCATGCCGGTGCCGACGAGCGGCGCCTCGGCGCGGATCAGCGGCACCGCTTGACGCTGCATATTCGAGCCCATCAGCGCGCGGTTGGCATCGTCGTTCTCGAGGAACGGGATAAGCGCCGCGGCGACCGAAACGAGCTGCTTCGGCGACACGTCGATGAGATCGATCTGATCGGGATGGAGCAGAATGACATCGCCGGCCTTCCGGCAGGTCGTCAGCTCATCGGCGATACGGCCGTCGGCGTCGACGAGAACATTGGCCTGCGCGATCGCGTAGCGGCCCTCGTCCATCGCCGAGAGATAAATGACTTCCTCGGTGACCCGGCCGTCGACGACCTTGCGGTACGGGCTTTCGATAAACCCGTATTGATTGACCCGCGCGAAGGTCGCCAGCGAGTTGATGAGACCGATATTCGGGCCTTCCGGCGTCTCGATCGGGCAGATGCGGCCGTAATGGGTCGGGTGCACGTCGCGCACCTCGAACCCGGCACGCTCGCGAGTCAGACCGCCCGGCCCCAGCGCCGAGAGGCGGCGCTTGTGGGTGATCTCGGAGAGCGGATTGGTCTGGTCCATGAACTGCGACAGCTGCGACGAGCCGAAGAACTCGCGCACCGCCGCCGCCGCCGGCTTGGCGTTGATCAGGTCATGCGGCATCACCGTATCGATTTCGACCGAGCTCATGCGCTCGCGGATCGCACGCTCCATGCGCAGCAGGCCGACGCGGTACTGGTTCTCCATCAACTCGCCAACCGAGCGCACCCGGCGATTGCCGAGATGGTCGATATCGTCGATTTCGCCGCGGCCGTCCTTGAGGTCGACGAGGACCCTGAGGATCGAGAGGATGTCCTCCTTGCGCAGCGCGCGCACGGTGTCGTCGGTGTCGAGGCTGAGGCGCGAGTTCATCTTGACCCGGCCGACCGCCGACAGATCGTAGCGCTCGCTATCGAAGAAGAGGCCGTTGAAAAGGCTCTCCGCGGTTTCGAGCGTCGGCGGCTCGCCCGGGCGCATGACCCGGTAGATGTCGATGAGCGCATCCTCGCGGGTGGCGTTCTTGTCGATCGCCAAGGTGGCGCGAATGTAGGGGCCTTTGCTCTCCGGTCCGCGATTGACCATGTCGATGTCGAGCACCGGCAATTCGTCGATCCCGGCTTGCGCAACCTGCGCCAGCGCCGCCTCGGTGATCTCGTCACCGGCCTCGAAAAAGACTTCGCCCGTCTCGAGGTTGATCAAATCCTCGGCGAAATAGTGGTCGACAAGATCGGCCTCCGGCGCCAACACCTCTTCGAGCCCGGCATCCTTGAGCCGCTTGGCGATGCGCGGGGACATGCGCTCGCCGGCAGCGAGCTTGACCTCGCCGGTCGCGGCGTCAATCAGATCGTTGTTGAGCTTGCCCTTGAAGCTTTCGGGGTCGAACGGGGCGGTCCAGCCGAGCTTGCCGCGGCGATAGGTGATCTTGCCGTAGAAGGCGGAGAGGATCTCCTCCTTCGACATGCCGGTCGCCTCGCCAGGCTGCAGCGACTTGCCCTCGAGCTGCCGCTCGGCGCGCTTCGCCTCGGTCGCGACGTCGTCCAAAGCCAGCAGCAACGTCGTCGCCGGCAGCTTGCGGCGGCGGTCGATGCGGACATAGACGTGGTCCTTGGCGTCAAACTCGAAATCGAGCCACGAGCCGCGATAGGGGATCACCCGCGCGGCGAAGAGATACTTGCCCGAGGAATGGGTCTTACCCTTGTCGTGGTCGAAGAACACGCCGGGACTGCGGTGCATCTGCGAGACGATGACCCGCTCGGTGCCGTTGATGATGAAGGTGCCGTTGCGCGTCATCAACGGCATGTCGCCCATATAGACGTCCTGCTCCTTGATGTCGCGGATGGTGCGCGAGCCGGTGTCCTCGTCGACGTCCCAGACCAAGAGACGCAGGGTCACCTTCAACGGCGCGGCATAGTTCATGCCCCGCTGCTGGCATTCCTCGACGTCGTATTTCGGCGTCTCCAACTCATAGCGGACAAAATCCAGCTGCGCCCGCTCGGAGAAGTCACGGATCGGGAAAACCCCGCGAAACACCTCCTGGAGCCCGACATTGACGCGGTTTTCCGGCTCCACGCCCATTTGCAGGAAATGGTCGTAGGAGGCGCGCTGAACCTCGATCAGGTTCGGCATCTGGGCAACCTCGGGGATGCGCCCGAAGGTCTTGCGGATCCGCTTCTTGCCGGTGAACGAAATAGCCATGCAGGTCCCTCGCTATGGGCTCACGCGGAGCCCGTCACCCTCGTTGCCGCCACACCGCCCCTGGGCGGTTTCATGCAACACAGACGCCAAGCCCGGGCGTGCGCTATGGCTCGCACCCCGGCTCGGCACTCTCAATCTTTGGTGCGGCGCCAGTCGGGCGCCGCGACGCGCTGCTATAGGTCGTGGCTGACCTACCTTATTTCGACAGTCGCGCCTGCTTCTTCAAGCTGCTTTTTGATTTTATCCGCCTCTTCCTTGTTAACCCCCTCCTTGACCGGCTTCGGCGCGGCCTCGACAAGGTCCTTCGCCTCCTTGAGGCCGAGGCTGGTGATCGCCCGCACCTCTTTGATGACGTTGACCTTCTTCTCGCCGAACCCGGTCAGGATCACGTCGAACTCGGTCTTCTCGGCGGCAGCTTCCGCAGCCGGAGCACCACCACCGCCGGCAGCGGCCGCCACCGCGACCGGCGCCGCGGCCGAGACGCCCCACTTCTCTTCCAACATCTTCGCCAGCTCGGCGGCCTCGAGCACCGTCAGTGCCGAGAGATCGTCGACCAGCTTCGCCAATGCAGCCATTTCTTCCTACTCCCGTTTACGCTTTAGGGGGTTGTACCGTCCTGATCCTTGTCCGCTAACCTTGATCCGCGTGGGCCGCGACGACCCGCGCCAGCTGCCCGGCCGGGGCCTGCAATAGACCGGCAAGCTTGGTCGCCGGAGCCTGCAGCAAGCCGATGATCTTACCACGCAACTCGTCGAGCGAGGGCAAGGTCGCCAGCGCCCGCACCGCCGCCGCGTCAAGCGCCTGGCCGTTGAGCCCGCCGCCGACGATCGTCAGCTTGTCGTTGCGGTTGGCGTAGGCCACCGCCGCCTTCGCCGCCGCCACCGGGTCATGCGAAAAGGCGACTGCCGTCGGGCCGGTGAAAAGCGGCGCCAGCGAGGCGAACTCGGTGCCCTCAAGCGCGCGCTTCGCCAAGCGGTTCTTGGTCACGCGGTAGCCGGCGCCAGCCGTCCGCATCTGCCGGCGGAGCTCGGTCGCCTCGGCTACCGAGAGCCCGGTCTGATGGGTGACCACGATGCAAGCGCAGCCAGTGAGATCCTGCTGCAGCGTCGTCACCAACTGCTGCTTTTGCGTCCGGTCCACCCGTTACTCCGTCGTCCCTTGGCCCAACTCGCGCGCCGCCATCATACACGACGCCCGCACCGCCGCCCACAACCGCGCGGGCGGCGAGATCCAACGCCGCACCCTACGTCCTCGCCTCGTCGGCAAGACCGCTCAAATCCACCTTCACGCCGGGCCCCATCGTCGAGCTCACGCTCACCCGCGAAATATAAGTGCCCTTGACCCCGGTGGGTTTCGCCCGCGTGATGGCGCCGACGAAGGCGCGCACATTATCGACGAGCGCGTCTTCGGTAAAGCTCGCTTTGCCGACCCCGGCGTGAACGATGCCCGCCTTGTCGGCGCGGTACTCGACTTGGCCGCCTTTTGCGGCCTGGACCGCCTCGGCGACATTCTGCGTCACCGTGCCGAGCCGCGGGTTCGGCATCAGCCCGCGCGGACCCAACACCTTACCCAGGCGACCGACCAGAGCCATCATATCGGGGGTCGCGATCGCGCGGTCGAAATCGATCTGCCCGGCCTGCACCTTCTCGGCAAGGTCCTCGGCGCCGACGACATCGGCGCCGGCGGCCTCGGCCTCCTTGGCCTTGTCGCCGCGGGCGAAGACGCCGACGCGGACCGATTTGCCGGTGCCGTGCGGCAGCATCACGGTGCCGCGGACGTTCTGGTCCTGCTTCCGGGGATCGATGTTGAGGTTCATCGCCACCTCGACGGTCTCGTCGAACTTCGCTGTCGCCCGCGATTTGACGAGCTTGACCGCCGCGTCGACCTGAAGCGGCGCCCCGTTGGGGTCGATCCCCTCATAGGCCTTGGCAATGCGTTTGCCGGGTTTTGCCATTACGATTGCTCCGCTTACGAACCGACCACTTCTATGCCCATCGAGCGGGCCGAGCCGATCACCATCTTGCACGCCGCCTCGATATCGTTGGCGTTCAAATCTTCCATCTTCTTCTCGGCGATCTCGCGCACCTGCGCCATCGTCACCCGCCCGACGATCGTGCCGGTGCCGGTCGCCTGCGCGCCCTTCTCGATCCGCGCCGCGCGCTTCAAGAAATAGCTCGCCGGCGGGGTCTTGGTCACAAAGCTGAACGAGCGGTCGCCATAGGCGGTGATGACCACCGGGATCGGAATGCCGGGCTCGAGATTTTGCGTCGCGGCGTTGAACGCCTTGCAGAACTCCATGATGTTGAGGCCGCGCTGACCCAAAGCCGGGCCGATCGGCGGCGACGGGTTCGCCTTGCCGGCCGGCACTTGCAGCTTGATCAATCCGACAATCTTTTTGGCCATGACCTAATCCTAGACTTTCTCAACTTGCGTGTATTCGAGCTCGACCGGGGTCGCACGCCCGAAGATCGACACCGCCACCTTGACCCGCGACTTTTCCTCGTCGACATCCTCGATCGTGCCGTTGAACGAGGTGAACGGCCCGTCGCAAACCCGCACCTGCTCACCGATTTCGAAGGTGATCGACGGCTTCGGCCGCTCGATGCCTTCCTGAACCTGATGCATGATGCGCGCAGCCTCAGCCTCGGTGATCGGTGAGGGCCGGCCGCGACCACCAAGGAAGCCCGTCACTTTGGCGGTGTTGCGCACCAGGTGCCAGGTCTCGTCGTCCATGTCCATCTTGACGAGGACATAGCCGGGAAAGAACTTGCGCTCGGAGTTGACCTTGGCGCCACGCCGCACCTCGACGACCTCCTCAGTCGGCACGAGGATTTCCTCGAAGCGGTCGCCCAGCCCTTTCTGCTCGGCCTGCTCGCGGATCGCCGTCGCGACCTTCTTCTCGAAGCCCGAGTAGACGTGGATCACGTACCAGCGGCTCGCCATGCGCGCCTCACGAATGCCCGATGCCGAAGACCAGGCGCACGCCATAAGACATGATCTGGTCGACTACGAAGAAAAAGCCTGCGGCAACAAATACCATCAAAAACACCATCGACGTGGTAACCACGGTCTCCTTGCGGCTCGGCCAGGTGACGCGCGAAGTCTCCTGGCGAACCTGCTGAACAAACTCTCCGATACTCAATCTCGCCATTCGCGCGCGCTTTCCGACAGCTTGGCAGGAGTGGAGGGGCTCGAACCCCCAACCCCCGGTTTTGGAGACCGGTGCTCTACCAGTTGAGCTACACTCCTATACACCGACCCAAGGATCCCAGCTTTCGCCGGGATGAGCTTTGCCCCTGGATCCCGGCCTTCGCCGGGATGAGGCTCGCGCCTGGTGACGCGCGCCTCACTTGATGCTCTGGGCGACGACGCCGGCGCCGACGGTGCGGCCGCCCTCGCGGATCGCGAAGCGCAGGCCCTCGTCCATCGCGATCGGCACCAACAGCTCCACCTCCATCGTCACATTGTCCCCCGGCATCACCATCTCGGTGCCCTCGGGAAGCTTCACCGTCCCGGTCACATCGGTGGTGCGGAAGTAAAATTGCGGCCGGTAATTGCCAAAAAACGGCGTGTGCCGACCGCCCTCTTCCTTGGTCAACACATAGGCCTCGGCCATGAACACCGTGTGCGGCGTGATCGAACCCGGCTTCGCCAACACCTGCCCGCGCTCGACCTCCTCGCGCTTGGTCCCGCGCAACAACACCCCGATATTGTCCCCCGCCTCGCCCTGGTCGAGCAATTTGCGGAACATCTCAACACCCGTCGCAATCGTCTTCGCCGTCGGCCGCAGCCCGACGATCTCAACCTCGTCGCCAACCTTGACGATCCCGCGCTCGACCCGGCCCGTCACCACCGTGCCGCGGCCCGAGATCGTGAACACATCCTCGATCGGCATCAGGAACGGGCGGTCCTTCGCCCGCTCCGGCTGCGGGATGTAACTGTCAACCGCATCCATCAGCTCGCCAATCGACTTCTCGCCGATCTCCGGCTCCCGTCCCTCCAAGGCGCACAGCGCCGAGCCCTTGACGATCGGGATGTCGTCGCCAGGGAAGTCATACGAGCTGAGCAGCTCGCGCACCTCAAGCTCGACCAGCTCCAACAGCTCCGGGTCGTCCACCATGTCGACCTTGTTCATGTACACCACCAGGCTCGGCACCCCGACCTGGCGCGCCAACAAGATGTGCTCGCGCGTCTGCGGCATCGGACCATCCGCCGCACTGACCACCAGGATCGCCCCATCCATCTGCGCCGCACCGGTGATCATGTTCTTGATGTAATCCTGATGCCCCGGGCAATCGACATGCGCGTAATGCCGCTTGTCGGTCTGATACTCGACATGCGCCGTCGCAATCGTGATCCCCCGCGCCCGCTCCTCCGGAGCCTTGTCAATCTGGTCGTACGCGGTGAACGTCGCGCCGCCCTTCTCCGCCAATACCTTCGTGATCGCCGCCGTCAGCGTCGTCTTGCCATGGTCAACATGACCAATCGTCCCGATGTTGCAATGCGGCTTGTTCCGCTCAAACCTCGCCTTACCCATCGTCCCTCTCCCTGCCTCAGGCCATCTTGGCGCGGACTTCGTCCGCGACCGCCGGGGGCACTTGCTCGTAGTGATCGAAATGCATCGTGTACTGCGCCCGGCCCTGGCTCATCGAGCGCAGCTGATTGACATAGCCGAACATGTTGGCGAGCGGCACCATGGCATTGATGACGCGAGCGTTGCCGCGCGAGTCCATGCCGGTGACCTGGCCGCGCCGGCTGTTGAGGTCGCCGATCACGTCGCCCATGTAGTCATCCGGGGTCACCACTTCGACCCGCATGATCGGTTCGAGCAGCCGCGGCGCCGCCTTGACCACGCCGTCCTTGAACGCGGCGCGCGAGGCGATCTCGAAGGCCAGCACGCTTGAATCGACCTCGTGATAGGCGCCGTCGAACAGCTCGGCCTTGAAA
>DASYXG010000350.1:0-25406 GCA_035935235.1 Allostellaceae bacterium | reverse complement strand
TTTCGGTTCCGGCCGGGCTCTGCGAAAATCTGCCGGCCGGGCTGCAAATCATCGGTCGCGCTTTCGACGAGGAAACCGTGCTGCGTGTCGGGCACGTGCTGGAAACCGCCGCCAACTTCACCCACCGCCCGGGCTTTATCGCCGGCGGTACCTGATCCGGTGCCGTCTTGGGTTTTCGACGACTTTCGGTCGGAATGCAGTCTTCGGCTGCCGGCGCCCAGCGGCTAGCGGCCAGTCCCGGCTTGAGGGGCCGCGCTTGGCCTGATTAAGCGGGCCTTAATCGTAACCGAGGAGACTGGCCAAACAACCAGGTCACTTGCTTACGAGCAAGGTCGTGAATTGTGACGATCAAGGGCAGAGAGGCGCTCCACTTCCGTCCAAGTCGCGGCTTTGTGCTGAGCGGCCTGCTGTTTATCGCGATCACGCTGATTGCCGCTTGCCTCACCATCTGGGATCTGAGGGAAGACCGGATCGCCGATGAGATGCGGGATGCTCAGAGCCTTGGTGTTGTCCTTGCCGAACAAACTGCAAGGGCGATCCAAGCGGTTGACTTGGTTGTCCAGCAAACCCAGGCGATGGTCCAAGCCAAGGGCGTCCAGGCGCCGGACCAATTCAGGGAGCAACTGGCCACGGAGGAAGTGCACGTTTACCTGGTCAGTCGACTGAAGAACCTGCCTCAGGCCAACGCCCTTGCATTGTTTGATGGCGTCGGCAGCGGGACCAACTCCTCCAATGCCTGGCCCGGCCAGTTGGTCGACGTCTCCGACCGCGAGTATTTCCGGTATTTGCGCGACCACAGTTCCACCGACGCTTTCGTCGGGCCGCCCATTCGCAGCAAGGTCAACGGCGAATGGACGATCACGATCGCGCGCCGGGTGAACGGGCCGCACGGCGAGTTCCTCGGCATCGTCGCCGCCTATGTACGAGCGAGCTACTTCGAGGACTTCTACAAGGCGATCAGCGACAGGAATGGCCAAGCGATCAGCCTCTTCCGCCGCGACGGAGAGTTGATCAGCCGGCATCCCAACATTGAGGGGATGATTGGCCAGAAGCTCTCGTCTGCCTCGCCGTGGTACGAAAACCTCGCGCGTGGCGGCGGCACCTACCGAACACCGGGATATATCGGCGGTGTTCCTCAGATTCACTCGGTCCAGCCAGTGCACGGGTACCCCCTCGCCGTGACCGTCGGGGTGTCCGAATACGTGGCCCTTGCTCCTTGGCGCCATCAGTCCACCATCATCGCGATCGGTGCCGTTGGCGCAGTAATCGGCTTTGGGCTGATCTTTCGGGCCCTTGCGATCCAATTCGGCCGGCTTGCGGAAAGCGAAGACTGCTTCCGCGTCTTCGCGAAAACCTCGTCTGACTGGTTTTGGGAAACCGACGAGCGTCATCGCTTTACCGTCATGTCAGCGGGACTGCAAACACAGGGTTTTGCCACCGAGCCTGACCAGGTGATCGGCCACACCCGGCAGGAATTGGATGCCGATGCCGAGGCAAATGCTGACAAGTGGAAACAACATTACGCCGGGCTGGAGCGCCATGAGCCCTTCCGCGATTTTGCCTACACTTGGCGAAACCCCGGCAGGCAAGGAACTGCATCGATCAGTGGCGACCCGCGCTTTGATGCTGTGGGCCGGTTCATCGGCTATCGCGGGACCGGGCGCGATATCACCGAGCAGGTCCAGGCGGAGAAAGTCCTGCGCGAAACCAAAGAAGCGGCCGAGGCGGCGAGCACGGCGAAGTCGCAATTCCTCGCCGACATGAGCCACGAACTGCGCACCCCGTTAAACGCGATTATCGGCTTTTCCGAGTCGCTCGAATTGGGGGTGCGGGGACCGCTGCAGCCAGAGCAGGCTGAATACATCGGACTCATCCGTCAGAGCGGCGAACATCTCCATGATGTCATCAACGACATCCTCGACCTAGCCAAGGTCGACGCCGGCAAGTTTGAGCTTCGCGAAGAAGAGGGAATTGATCCCCGATCTATCGTCGAAGGCACGGTCACCCTCGTGCGGGGTCATGCGACTGCCGGCGGCATTACCATATCGACTGACATCGAAAAACAGCGCCCGCTCCTCGCCTGTGACTCGACGAGGCTTAAACAAATTCTCCTGAACCTCACATCCAATGCGATCAAATTTACCCGGCCCGGTGGTGCGGTTGTTGTCGCTGCGCATGGGGGGCCGGACGGAACCTTCGTCTTTGAAGTGCGCGACACTGGTCTCGGCATGACCCCAGACGAGATTGAGATTGCGTTGCAGCCGTTCGGTCAAGTCGACGACAGCAATACCCGGCGGTACGAGGGCACCGGCTTGGGCTTGCCCTTGGCTAAACGTCTAGCTGAACTGCACGGTGGCTCCCTACAGGTCGAGAGCGAGAAAGGTCATGGAACAACCGTCACGGTGATCATCCCGGCGGCTCGGGTTTCCTTGCGAGACACAAGAAAGAACGCAGTTACCGCGAACGGATGCAGGACGCACCATGACAGCGATTTTTTGAGCCAACACACGGGTCTCTGCCGCCGTGCTGCCGGCGATTTCGGTTCCGGCCGGGCTCAATGAAAATCTGCCGGCCGGGCTGCAAATCATTGGTCGCGCCTTTGACGAGGGAATCGCGCTGCGTGTCGGGCACGTGCTGGAAACCGCCGCGAACTTCACCGACCGCCTGAGCTTCATCGCCAGCGGCGCCTGATCCGATGCCGTCCTGGGTTTTCGACTGCTTTCGGTCGGAATGCGGTCTTCGGCTGCCGGCGCCCCGGCGGCGACAATGCGCCGCAAGCGGTCGCTCTGGGGAACCGATTTGAGCAGATCAGGTGGGCCTACCGCCGCTACAACGCGTTGAATTGCTATTCGCGTCGGAGGGGTTGCCCGACGCAGGGATTACCGCCAAGAATTCAACCTCGAAGCGGGCGTTGTCCGTGCGAAATCCCGCGGGACCAGCAATACCATCGAGCCCGCCGTTGATGCTTCCGCTCCAAGCCTCCTGCCGATCCGCGATCACGGCTAAATTGTCGCCATCCAGCGTGACGCGCATCGTATGTGCTTCGCCGGGGTGGATCGGCGGCATGGCGACGATGCGGCTCGATTTCAGGATTGAATAGCCGGCAGCGTGGCATTCGGCGCTCGTATGCTGTGTTGGGTTCTTCTTGATCGATACCTCGATTTTGGAATCCGGGGCGATGTGCCACATCGCATAGAGCAGGTTGCAGGCATCGTGGGCGCGCAGCTTGACGCCGATCTGACGCCGCACCGCTCCGGAGGCGAGCGGTTTCACGGCCACGGTCGGGCCAAGATAGCGAAAGTGGATTTCCGCGATCGTGCCATCGGAGCCGGGCACGACCCCGCGCGAGCTCGCCGTCTCGATAGCCAGCCTTCCGTCCGGCAAAGCGGAAACCGTCCCATTCGTAACGCAGATCCGATCCCGGCCGATCTGGGTCAGCGGCGCTCCCGGATTGAGGCTGTCCGGGAACGCAAGCGGGATGAAGAGGTAGAGAACGACGATGAGCGTCGCGCTGCCGAGCGTCCTCCACCCAGGCATTTATGGTTTCAACGGTTTGTTGAACCTATTAATCACAAGGTCGTAGGGGATCAAGATCGATCCCATCTCCGAGTACGCGAACGTTCCGCCGCCCCTGATCATCAGCTGCTTCCGTTTGTCTAACACCACATAATTACCCTTCTCGTCCTGCGTGGTGTCGTCGGTATGCCTGCGCAGATCGCCGAGGAAGTGGCCCGCCTCGTGCGCCATGAGTGCAGGTGATTGAGCGCGCGCGTCGCTGATGAGGCTAATTCCCCATGCGGCGCCGGGGAGCCACTGTGAGACGCCATTGTCACCCCTATCCGGGGCCGTCTGCGATCCTCTTGCACAAGCCTGGACCAAGAACATCGTCAGATGTGCGTTTGGGTCTCTGTTGTCGAACAAGTAGTCCCGAAAAACGTCGATGTTCACTTCCACGGGTAAAGGCGACGGGGTCTGAAAAGCCGCCCCTAAACTTTGCCCTGCAA
Organism: Allostellaceae bacterium; assembly: GCA_035935235.1. Taxonomy (GTDB): domain Bacteria; phylum Pseudomonadota; class Alphaproteobacteria; order ATCC43930; family CGMCC-115725; genus DATARH01. The sequence continues at coordinate 21,402 of DASYXG010000350.1, read as the reverse complement.
TATTTCCTATTCTTGTTTCGTCAGTCAATTGAACCGGGGTCGAGGGGACAAGTGTAAAGACGACATTGGCCTGGGGAGTCCAGATCGCGTTCATCTGGTCTACCATGGCGTCTATGTCGCCAATTGGTACCTTGCTGTGATTTACCAACGCATTCGGGTTCTGCGGGTCCCGCACCTGGACCGGGCGTATCGCCAGCTTCACCGTTCTCTGCTTCACCACCGCGATCTGAAGCGTATCTCCTCCTGCCTGTACCTGAGTGGTCAGCGGGAGGCTGCCAGAAATCTTGAAGAGCTTGTCGCCCGGCAACAGTGGCGAGTGTAATGCCGCCGCCCCAAGAAAATTGCCAGCTTCGGTAACGTCCTCGATCTTGATTGTTGGTGCGCTCGGCGGCGGTTGCGGCCGTATGCCCTGTCCGCCTGCGAGGCGCACGAGATTGAATTTGCCCGGGCCCGGTCCCATCGGCACGATGATCCCCGTCGGGGGCGCGCTCTCGTCGACGCCCTGGAACGGAGTGTATTCCTTGAACTTGGCCATGCGATAACTCCGTCAGCATCTGCATGGCCTCGACTCTAATGGGAGGCGGTCTTAAGGTCTTTGGGTCATTTCTAAAGATTCTTAAATTGGCCAGCCAACGCCTTTCGCATGATCCCGAGGAGGTCTCTTTCGGCCGCTTCCGGTTCGATATGCGTTGGGATCGCCTGTTGCATGACGGCGAACCGGTGCGGCTCGGCGGTCGAGCGCTCGATGTTCTCCGGCTGCTCGCATCCGCGGAAGGGGCGGTTGTCAGCAAGGGCGAGCTAATGGCCCGGCTTTGGCCCGGGCGCGCGGTCGCCGAAAACAATCTGCACGTCCACATATCGATCCTCCGCAAGGTGCTGAATGCGCACGGTGAGGGTTATAACTACCTCATAACCGAACCTGGCCGCGGCTATCGGCTCGCGGATCTAAGCAATTCCCGACGAGCAGGATCGAACGAGATATCTGCCGTACAGAGTCCGCCGTCGCCCGACAAGCCGGCAATCGCGGTTTTGCCCTTCACCAACATGAGCGCCGACCCCGAGCAGGAATACTTCGCAGACGGCATGGTCGAGGAGATCATCACTGCGCTATCGCGCAATCGCTGGCTCCTCGTCATCGCCCGTAATTCGAGCTTTATCTACAAAGGCCAGGCTGTCGACGTGCGGCGCATCGGCCGTGAATTGGGCGTGCGCTATGTACTCGAAGGCTCGACTCGCAAAGCAGGCGGGCAAGTGCGCATCATGGCGCAATTGATCGATGCCGAGACCGGAGCGCATCTCTGGGCAAACCGTTTCGACGGCGCCTTCGAGGACGTGTTCGAGCTTTAGGACACGGTAGCGGCCCACGTGGCTGGAGCGATCGAACCGACGTTGAGGGCCACCGAGGTTCGGCGATCGAGCGGGCGACCGACCAACGATCTGACCGCCTACGATTTGTTTCTGCGTGCCCGTGAGAGCCATGATTCGCATCACCGGAGCGGAGTAATCCAGGCGCTGGAATTGCTAGAGCAGGCCATTGCGCGCGACCCGTGCTACGCCGACGCCCTCTCACTTGCGGCACAATGTTGTGCGGCGCTCTACGTGGGCGGCTGGGCCGACGATGCGGACGCGGCTCGCCGGGGGGTCGACTTCGCTCGGCGCGCGCTTAGTGCGGCCGGCGACGATCCCCTCGTACTGGCCAGATCGGCATATGTGTTGGGTAATTTGGGCGAAGACATCGACGCTGCAATCGCCCTGATCGAGCGTTCTTTGGCCATCAACCCGACTTCTGCGCTCGGTTGGCACCACAGCGGGTGGCTTAGGCTCTGGGCGGGCCAACCGGATCTTGCGATAGAACATCTGATGATGGCGCGTCGCCTCAACCCGTTCGGGGAGAGACGGGCTGAGCTCGCTGTCGGGATCGGCCACTTCTTCGCCGGCCGGTTCGAGCAAGCGAGAGCCATGCTGCTCCGAACGTTGCAAGAGTATCCGGGCTGGGTAGCGACTTACCGCTTTCTCGCTGCTTGCTACGCGCACATGGGCAGTTTGGACGAGGCGCGCGAGATAGTGCAACGTCTACGGATGCTTACGCCCTTAGTCGTGCCGAGCGCTGACCATTGGCGTGACCCGCAACAGCGTGAGCTGTACCTCTCCAGCCTGCGCCTGGCGGCCGGCGGCGGCGAGGGTAGCGGCTGACTGCAATTGCGAGCTGTCGGCGGCCGCCGGACATCAAAACCTGCGATAATTCGTATTGAAGGGCGGCTATGGGGCATTAGCCGAAAGTCGTTCCAACACATGAGGCTCGACGGTTTGCGTCGGAAAGCGGACATTCGGAGAAAGGGCAGGCTCGTCGATCCACGGGGGTGGTTGAACCGAACGTAACATGAACACATATAAGATCATGTTGTTGGCCCATCGCATAAATCCGCGTGTCGACCCGTCTCGTGTTACGTCTGGCCGCCCCTCCTGTTTGTTCCAATACCCTCCTGTTCGGCCGTGTCCTGTTATCGTCCTGTTATTCGGAATCGAATCGTGAAAAATCAATCGGTTAATCCTGATCTTTTTTCGTTTCGCGCGCGCCCACGCGATGGGGCGCCCGCATGATGCAAGGCCGCACCGGCGAGTGGGAGATCGTCATCGGGCTTGAGGTCCACGCCCAAATCGTGGCCAAGGCCAAGCTGTTTTCCGGCGCGGCGACCGCGTTCGGCGCCGAGCCGAATACCCAGGTCTCGACCGTCGACGCCGCGTTCCCCGGCATGTTGCCGGTGATCAACCGCCATTGCGTCGAGCAGGCGGTCAAGACCGGGCTCGGCCTCGATGCCGAGATCAATCTCCAGAGTGTCTTCGACCGCAAGAACTACTTCTATCCCGACCTCCCGGCCGGGTATCAGATTTCGCAATACCAGCAGCCCGTCGTCGGGCATGGCCGGATCACGCTCGACATGCCCGACGGCTCGACCCGCGAGATCGGCATCACCCGGCTGCACCTCGAGCAGGACGCTGGCAAAAGCCTGCACGATCAGCACCCGCGCGAGACCCATGTCGACCTCAACCGCGCCGGCATCGGGCTGATGGAGATCGTCTCCGAGCCGGACCTGCGCTCGGCCGAGGAGGCCGGCATCTACCTGCGCAAGCTGCGCTCGATCCTCCGCTACCTCGGCACCTGCGATGGCAACATGGAGGAGGGGTCGCTGCGCTGCGACTGCAATGTCTCGGTGCGCAAGCCCGGTGCGCCGTTCGGCACGCGCTGCGAGATCAAGAACCTCAATTCGGTGCGCTTTGTGATGCAGGCGATCGAGATCGAGGCGCGCCGCCAGATCGAGATCATCGAGGAAGGCGGCAAGATCGCCCAGGAGACCCGGCTGTTCGACACCGCGCGCGGCGAGACGCGGCCGATGCGCTCCAAGGAGAACGATTACGATTACCGCTATTTCCCCGACCCCGATCTCCTGCCGCTGGTGCTCGACCCCGCGTGGGTCGCCCAGCTTAAGGCCGCGCTGCCCGAGCTGCCCGACAAGAAATGCGCACGCTTCGTGAGCGAGTACAGCCTCAGCACTGATCAGGCGGGTGTCTTGGTCGCCGAGCGAGCCACGGCTGATTATTTCGAGGAGGTGGCCAGAGGTCGTGATGCGAAGACGGCGGCCAATTGGGTGACCGGCGATCTGTTCGGCGCACTCAACAAAAAAGGGGTCGCTATTGACGATTCTCCGGTACCCGCAGACGCGCTCGGCATTCTCCTCGACATGATCACGGAGGGCGAGATTTCAGGCCGAATGGCCAAGGACCTGTTCGCTGATTTGATGGAGCATGGAGGCAATCCACGCGAGGTTGCTGAGGCCAAGGGGCTGCGTCAGGTCACCGACACCGGCGCGATCGAGGCCGCGGTCGACGCCGCGCTCGCCGCCAACCCCGCCCAGGTTGCGCAATATGCGACGAACCCGAAGGTGCTCGGCTTTTTTGTCGGCCAGGTGATGAAGGCGACCCAGGGCAAGGCCAACCCGGCCCTCGTCAACGAGTTGCTGAAGAAAAAGCTGGGCGGCTAGCCCTCTTCCAAGATCAGCTTGCAAATGCCCGGCAGGTTGCGGTGCCGTTCGGCGTAGTCCATGCCGTAGCCGACAACAAACAAATCCGGTACGTCGAACCCTTTGTAACGGATATCGACCGGGGCCGCGCCCGCGACCTGTTTGTGGAGGAGGGCGCAGACATCGAGGCTTGCCGGCCCGAGATCGCGCAATTCATTGAGGATGGCGCCGATCGTCAGGCCGGTATCGACGATGTCCTCAACCACGACGACGTGGCGGCCGCGTATGTCGAGGCCGCCTTTCTCGCCGATGAGCACCGTACCGGACGAGCGCGCCTGGTCGCGGTAGGACGAGGCGCTGATGAAATCGATGACGAATGGGATCTCGATTTGCCGCATCAAATCGGCGGCGAAGACGGTGGCGCCCTTGAGCACCACCACCAAGGTCAGCGGGGCGCCGCGATGGTCCTTTTCGATTTGCCGGGCGAGCTCGCCGACCCTGCGGTGGATTTGTTCCGCCGAGATCAGCGGCTCGAGGCGCTCGCTCAATCGCGGCGGTAGGGGTAGCAGCGGGCGCGTTCGAGGGTCATGCCATAATGTTCGGCGAGCGCGCGGATCGCATCGCCTTCCTCGGGGTAGGGGTCGGCATTGCCCGGGCCGACAATGATCGGGCGAAAGCTGCGGTCGTCCTTACCGCCCGGCGGCAGCATCGCGGTTGCGAGCGGGTTGCCCTCGCCGTCGCGCAGGGTCAGGAACAGCGGCATCTCGCGCTGGATATGCGCTTTCAGCCCGATCTCCTGCTCGAAAGAGACCTTGGAGATCGGCTGGAAGCTGGCCGTGGCCTTTTCCTGCTCCTTGCGAAAGTATTTCTCCACGGCGTGCCGCATCGTTTCCGATTCGGCTGCCGCCTCGGCTTCCGTCTCGATCCGGAACCAAGTCTTGCCGTTAGGCGCATCGCAAACGTATCGCATGCTTCCTCCACAATCGCTTCCAAGAGAGGAACCGGGTCGCGATTGGCGCGAGCGAGTGAGAAGAGGAAATCCGAGGTCCAAGGCCGAGTCAACACTCAGCACGGCCCAACCTGCCAGATATCTTGGCCGGGCGCTCCCGCCACTCTTTTTACATTGCAAATTGCAGATGCAAACCGCCAGTCGAACAAGTAGTTAGGTATAAAAGTGGCAGATCTCTGCCGGTTTCCGCAGAGATGGTAAACGCGCGCGGCGACGGCACGGCGGATGAAACAGCATCAGCACCACCAACGCATGGAGCTCACGATGCTGTTTTTCTCGCACTCGATGCCGATCCCGCCCTTTGCCGGCCTCAACGATGCGGTCGTTGCCCAGATGCCACGCGGCCGCTTTGCCTTTCTGATGACGCCATTCCTCGACGTCGATGATCGCCCCTTTCTGAAGGCGCGGGCGAATCGGGCTGAGAGATACGCTCGCCTCGCAGCTATGAATACCGACCTCTCCGGGCGCGACTAGGGGGCTGTCGCGTCGGCGGCGGAGGCGATACGGCTTCGGCCGCCGGCAGTTCGGTCCATTCGCGCCACAGCGCGATCAGCGCGGCCATCGTTGCCGGGCCAAGGAAAAGACCGATAAACCCAAGCGTCTCAAGGCCTCCGAGCAACCCGAGCAAGACCCACAGAAACGGCAGCCGCGCCGATCCGCCGATCAGCACCGGCCGGACAAAATGGTCCGCGACAAAGACCACAACGCTGCCGGCGGCGAAAATGACGATTGCCGCCAGCGTCTTGCCCACCGAGAGCATATAGAGCGATGCGACCGTATAGATGAGCGGCGCACCAAACGGGATCACCGCGAACACGCCGGTCGCCGCACCAACTGAAGCGGGGTAGGGCAGGCCGACCGCGATATACACGATGCCGAGCAGCACACCTTCGGCAAGCCCGACGAGGACCAGCCCGACCACGGTTCCATGCACGGCGGCGATTATGTGACGGCCGATGCGCTCGCCCCGCTCACCCACGACGCGGTCGCTGAGGTCGCGCAATTGTTTGACCAGCACGCCGCCATCGCGAAACAGGAAAAACAGGGTGAGCAAGGTGAACAGGAACGTGACGAAGCGGCGAATGACCTCGCCGCTGTGTTCGCGTGCCGACTCGGCGGCGAATCGGTTGACGCGTCCGAACAGCTCCTCCGCCGTGGCCGGGTCGGCGAGATTGGCATTCCACCAGTCGGCAATTGAAGAACCTACGATCGGCAATTCGGCGAGTACGTTCGGCACCTCGATACCGTGGTGACGCGCGGCCGCGATCATCGGGAAGATCAGGCGCGTCTCGTGCGCGACCGCGACGCCAAGCAGGATTAGCGGCGCCGCAAACACAATCGCGACGGCGGAGGTCATCAGGAGCGGAGCCGCAACCCTGCCGATTCGGCCCGGAAACACCTGCTGCACCCGGCGGTAAAGCGGCCACAAGGCGATCGAGAGCACGCCTGCCCAAGCTAAGGCAGGCAGGAAATCGTGGAGGATCCACAGCCCGGCGAGCACGACACCTGCCGCCAGCACCATCCGCGCCCGCAATTGTGAGATCGACTGCGGCGCCGGGGCAGGATCGGTAGCCATTGTTATCAATGTCCTTCGAGCGTCTATAGATCAGTCTAGTCGAGCGGCTCGCCGATCGCATCCCTCAGGGCGACATATCGCCGCGCAATGATGTAAGGCGCCCGTGAGCGCCGCGGGTTGCCCTGCTCTTGCTCGGAAGCGGTACCGGTAATACGCTCACCCAATCGGTTTGGGAGGGCTAGCCGAGCGCCTCAGCGGGAGCGCGATGGCAGCGAATGATGGAGGGCAGTCAATGGCGTACAGCCTCGAAGAAATGTCGAATGAAATGCACGGGATCATCGCGGCTGACCCGGGCCCAGAGGGCCGCAAGAAGGTCTGTGAGCTGGTACAGAAGGCGTGCGCGGACCAAGAGTTCGTAGCAAAGCACCTGCCGGCGGATGGGGCGGAGCGCAAGATCCTGTACGAGGATCCGGAATTTGGCTTCTGCATTCTCGCGCATGTCTATCACGGCGCCAAAGAGAGCGCGCCGCACGATCACGGCCCGACTTGGGCGATCTACGGCCAAGCAGTGGGCGAGACGGTGATGAGCGATTGGGACAAGGTCGCGCCCGCGAGCGAGGCTAATCCCGGCAAGGTCCGGCTGCGCCGCGAATACACCCTGACCCCGGGCATGGCCTATGTCTACAACGAGGGTGACCTGCACTCGCCGCGGCGCGCCGGATCAACTCGTCTGATTCGCATTGAGGGCCGCGACGTCACAAAAATTCGCCGGTTCGCCTACGAGCGCGTGGCTTAGCCCACTAACACTGCGGGCGGCAAACAGCCTCAAGCCTCACTGTCGCGACTATCGGGCCTGTCCCAAACTGCGGGCCCGATAGTTTGGTGTGTGCTCGCTGAAGCGGCTGGTCGAGTCAGGGACTAGGCACACGAAAATCGAAGGCACCCCGCGAGGGATGCCTTCGACCCGTTTGTCGTGAAAAGGCGGCGAGCGAATCGCCGCCGATCCGATTTAGCCTTCGACTACCGTTACGCGACGGTTGCGCGGCTCGCGCACGCCGTCAGGCGTCGGCACTGCGAGATCGTTCTCACCACGGCCGGAGACAGCCATCGCGGCCCACGGCACGCCCATACGGGCGAGAATGTGGCGGACGTTCATCGCGCGGCGAACCGACAGGCGCTGATTGTAACGCGCCGATCCGGAGGTATCGGTGTAACCGGTAATCTGCACGGTGACGACACCGCCAGCTTTGAACGTATCAGCGGCTGCCTTCAGGATCGCTATACCCTGCGGGCCGACCCACGACCGATTCCACGCAAAGTAAACGGTGAAGACTTTGGCCGCCGGGGGCGGCGGCGGGGGCGGCGGCGGCGCTGGCGCCGGCACCGGCGCGCATGCAGCCATGATCAGGAGCGAACAGAGGGCCAGGGCACGCTTCATCGGGTTCCTCCGACAGTTGAGAACACACACCATATAATAAATCCTCTGATTATACTACTGGAAAGCGTGATTGGTTCAACTAGCCCTTCAATGCATTCGACCGCCACGCTTACCTAACCGCCCGCCGCATCAACCTCAAGCCGATTGCGCGCCGGTAGAACGCCTTATAAGGCATTTGTTTGAGCGATGCGAGCAAACCAATCATAAGAAGCCTTTGGCAGGCGCGTCAGAGTGGCGCGGTCGACGGCGGCGAGGCCAAATTTTGCGGCGTAGCCGTGCGCCCACTCGAAATTATCCATGATTGTCCAAACGAAATATCCGCCGAGATTTGCGCCCTGCGCGATCGCGTGGTGTGCGGCGGCGATATGTGCGCGAAGGTAGCCGATCCGCTCGGCGTCGTCGATATGGCCGGCGGCATCAGGCGTTTCAGGGAAATAGGCACCGTTCTCTGTGATGTAGACACGGGGGTTGCCGTAGTGATCGCGCAGATCGGCAAGCACCTCGACGAGCCCGCCGGGATCGACGGGCCAACCCATTCCGGTCACTGGCATGTTCGGCGGATTTGTTCCCCAATTGGTGCCGACGATCCCAGTTGGATCGGAACGTTGGTACATCGGAGCGTAGTAATTGACGCCAAGGAAATCGACCTTCCCCTTGATCTCTAGCAGGTCATCCTTCTGCACCACCTTGTCGAGAAAGGGTTCGAGCAGTTTGGGATACCGACCGTGAAACAGCGGGTCGAGAAAGGCGCGGTTCCACAGCGCGTCCCACATCGTGGCGGCATTGCGGTCGGCGGGCGTGTCGCTCGCCGGCCTCACCGGCTGCAGGCTGAACACCGTTCCGATCTGCGGTGGGCCCCAGGACTGCACCTCCAGCCCGACCATCCCACGAGCTTGCGCGAGGTTCAGGTGGTGGATCGCGGCGAACATCTTGTCGCGATCCCTGAAACCGGGGGCGTGCTCACCCAACCCGTGGCCCATGACCGCATGGACTTGTGGCTCGTTGAACAGTGTCCAGTAGCGCACCCGACCCCGGAGCTGTTGCATCATCACCACGAGGTAGTCTGCGAACCAGTTGACGATATCGCGATTCGCCCAGCCACCACGGTCCTGCAGTGCTTGCGGCAGATCCCAATGGTAGAGGCAAACCCAAGGTTCAATCCCCGCCTTGAGCGCCGCGTCAACAAGCCGGCTGTAGTAGTCGATACCTCGCTGATCGACCTGACCCGTCCCGTCGGGTAGGACGCGCGGCCAAGAGATCGAGAATCGATAGGCTCTCAATCCGGCCCGAGCTATGAGCGCGATGTCCTCGGCATACCGATGATAACTGTCGCACGCGATTTCGGGCGTGCTGCCGTCCCCGATCGCGCCGGGTTTGCGGGCAAAGACATCCCAAATGCTGTCGGCGGCCCGGTCGCCGCGTCCCTCGATCTGGCAGGACGAGGTCGCGGTGCCCCAGATGAAGCCTGGCGGGAAATGCAGTGCCTCGGCGCCGGCAGACTCAGGCTTGAGAAATCTCCCCGCGAGGACCCCGGCTGCGGTCGCCTTCAACAGGCTGCGGCGGCGCACAGGATGGGCTCAGCCGCCGACCGCGCCTTCGGTGCCGACATAGACCGCGTAGAGCGAATGGCTCGCGGCCATGAACAACCGGTTGCGCTTGGTGCCGCCGAAGCAGAGGTTGGCGGCGCGCTCGGGTAAGCGGATCTGGCCGATCATCGCGCCATCAGGGGCAAACACCGCAACGCCGTTCAATTCCTCGCTCATTCCCCAGCCGCACCAGAGATTGCCGTGTACGTCACAACGGAAGCCGTCGGGCGTTCCCCTGCCAAGGTCGGCGAAATCGCGGCCGTTGGTGAGCCTCTCGCCGTCGCCTGCGACGTCGAAGACGCGGATCGCTCGCTGTGGTTGAGCACGCGATTCGACAACGTAGAGGCGTGATTCGTCGGGCGAAAAGCAAAGGCCGTTGGGTCCGCGGATATCGTCGGCTGCGATTGTCACCCTGCCGGTGCGGTCGTCGATCCGATACACATGAGTGACCGGCAGCTCAGGCTCGGCGCGGTCGCCTTCATACTCGCCGAGGATGCCGAAGGGTGGATCGGTGAACCATATCGAGCCATCGGATTTGACCACGACGTCGTTTGGCGAGTTGAGTGGCTTACCCTCGTAGCGATTGCACAGCACCGTGATCGTTCCGTCATGTTCGGTGCGGGTCACGCGGCGCGCTCCGTGCTCGCAGGTGACGAGCCGACCCTGGCGGTCGCGGGTGTTTCCGTTGGAATTGTTTGACGGCTTGCGAAAGACGCTAATGGCGCCGTTTTCCTCTTCCCATTTGAGGATGCGGTTATTGGGGATGTCGCTCCACAGCAGAAAGCGGCCGTCACCGAACCACACGGGACCTTCGCTCCAGCGGCATCCCGTGTAGAGGCGCTCGACAGAGGCGTTGAAAGGCGGCCGGATAGGCTCGAAGCGAGGATCAAGAGTGATGATCGCCGGGTCCGGATAGAGAAGGGAAGGCTGCCAGCCGGTTTCGCTCATCGCACATGCCCCTGCTCGTTATGCGCTGCGCGCGAGCATGGAGCGTTTCAGCCTCGGCCTCAAGTCAGCGGCGCGAGACCGTTCACCTGCACTGGGGTTACATACTACTGGCGACCGTTTGGAATATGCCGCTTACAGAGCCGCCGACCGAGACCAGCACGGAGAACGCGGCGATTGAAATGAAGAACGCAACCATCGCGTACTCGATCGCGGTGGCGCCCTTCTCTCCCAACCGGCTCCTCAACACCGTGCCCATGAATTTCTTGCCCCGGCACTGCCAGTAACGGTCAATAATGTCAGGGCGCTGGTTGACGATTTATGCAGAAATTTGGGGCCGCGGCGCCAAATTGATTATCCTAAGAAGGTAAATATTGAGGAAATTGGCATGACCGGTACGGTTCTGATGAGCGCGATCGCCTCGCACTCGCCCCGGATTGGCATCGAGGCCGAGGCACCGGATTTTCTGCGCGGCGTCATCGCCGGCGAATACGCAATGGGCCGGGCGATCCGGGCGCTCGAGCCCGATGTGATCATTCTGCAATCGGCGCATTGGGTGACGACCTTCACCTGGTACGTGACGTGCCAGGCTCGGCATAGCGGGGTCTGCGTCTCGGACGAACTGCCCGACCTTATCCCTGGGCAAGCTTACGACCGGCCTGGCGATCCGGAGTTCGGCGCCGCACTGGTCGAGGCGATTAAGGCCAAGGGCCTGCTGGCGGGGCGCAATGAAACGGCCCACTACAAATGGGACTACGGCACCTTTGTGCCGCTGCAATACCTTGATCCTGGGCAGCGCATCCCCGTGGTAACGATGGGCACCTGCATTCTCGCCGATCTCGACGAGTGCTACCGGGTCGGCACCGCCATTCGCGATGCCGCCGCCACCTCGGGCAAGCGGGTGGTCTTTGTCGCCAGCTCGGCACTGTCGCACCGGCTGGTCCGAAACCCGGCCAGCTGGCCAACCTCGGAGGATCAGGCGCTCGATCGCGAATTCCTCACGCTGCTTCGTGAGGGCCGCACCGGGGAGGCGAGGCAGTTCCTCAATGGTTTTGCCAAACAGGCGCAGGTCGAGATGGGCGGGCGAAATATCGCCACAATGCTGGGTGTGCTCGACGGAACCGCGCCGGATCGGCAAATCGGCCTAGAGTACGGCGAATACGGCCCATCCTCTGGGGCCGGTCACACCAACTTCGCCATCCGTATCCAGTAGCCCCACTCAGCCTCGGGGCCCGGCTTATCGCGCGCCCCGGCGCTCGACGATCCGAATTTCGACCGCCTCAAGCGGATCATCGCGCAGCGATGCGAAGCAGGCCTCCCCGTTGCGCGCCGCCGGTGCCGGTCCGCTGGCGAAAAAGGCTCCGCGATAAATCACATCGAACCTACCACGCAGGTGCGGCGCGAGGCGGATCGCAAACCCGGTCAGCGGCAACCCCTGCCCGCGTGTGCCGCATAGTCTGCCGTCGGATACCCACGGCGTCTCGCGGCCGCCGGTGCCGTAGACCTTGTATTCGACTTCGCCGTGCGAGATTGCCTCTAGCGGACGTATCGCCAGAGCTTCGACCCGCCGCCGGCTACCGAGCCGCCCAGCCCAGCCGCCGGTGGTGAACTGGCAGTCGCCTTCGCGTTCGATATGAAGGACGATCTCGGTGCGCAGCGCCGGTGCCCCGGGTGCGGTCAGCGTCTCCGGCACGGCGTCGATCGGGCGCAATTCGATGTCGATCGGCAGCGTCGTCTCACCAAGCGGACTGTAGCTGGTCACCAGCACACGACCGCCAGCCGGCGGCGCGCGCATCGTCACCGCGCCTCCTGCCACGTCGATCCAGGTTCCGCCGCCGTGCACGCCAATCAACTCAACCGCATCTCCATGCGGCGTCGTAACGAATACGGCCGGTAACATCATGCCGGCAATTTCACGCTCGGGCCCGCGGACCGCGTTGATGATCAGGTTGTGCAGCCCTGGCTCAACTCGCAACAGGCGGGCCTCGGAGGCGATAGCGACCGACGACGGTACAGGCGGTGGCGCCGCCCCATCACGGGTCACGGCGGGGTGTGCCGGGCGGCTTGCCGCCGGCGCAGAAGGGCGCCTCGGTGCGGGATGGAGCTCCTCAGGCCCTGCTGTTCGCCGGATCTTTCTTGCACGCATTGTCAGTTCGCGCCGGCCTCGTTTCGATCTGCCGCATCAGTCCATTTTCAAATGCGCCGCTCGGGCAGAGCAACAGATTTTGGACGAGCGGGTAAGTGGGTCTGCTAGCCCTGACTTTCCAGAGCAGCGATTCATACTCGTACAGACGGTGTTCTGCATGACGTCGAGCGAGGCTGGCGCTCTCTGGCGCCGCCATTTAAAGGGCCGTAACGGCGTGTTGTTTGACTCCGTCGCCTCCGCGGAAGCAGGCACTAGCCATCTGTTATGATGACCCTTGCTGTCGATCGGCGCGGGCTCGCTGCGAGATGCGCGGTTTCAGCTATAGCGATCTGGCGGATGGGGTGGGATTCGAACCCACGAGGAGCTTGCACCCCTGCCGGTTTTCAAGACCGGTGCCTTCAACCGCTCGGCCACCCATCCGCGCGACATATTCCTGCGGCATATGAAAAACTGGTGGGTGCACAAGGACTCGAACCTTGGACCCGCTGATTAAGAGTCAGCTGCTCTACCAACTGAGCTATGCACCCCACCAGGCGCGAGCGGCGCGGAATATAGGGGCAGGAGCCTCCAAGTCAAACGCCGAAGTGGAGCCCCCAGCCGTCCGACCAGGCGGTCGCGAGCCGACTGTGTCAGACCCGGCCGTGGCAGTGCTTGAACTTCTTGCCCGATCCGCAGGGGCAAGGCGCATTGCGCGGTGTTCCCGCCCACGGTGCGCGCGGGCCGGACGGTTGGTTTCCGCCGCGCGGCGGTGGTCCACTTTCACCACGGTGCTGGCGGTTGGGCGGCGGCGCTCCGGGAAAGCCGCCCAGAGGCCCTTGGCTCGCCTCAGCCATCGCCGGCTCGCGCTCGTGCACCTCGGCGTACTGCCCGCCATTGCCCGATCGAGGCCGTGGACCATCAACCGGTACGTTGCTCGGCGGCCCTCCGGGACCGGGTTGCGGCTCCGCGCCGCCGAGGAATTCGGCCGCGGGCGGTGGTGGCTGAAACCGCAATTCGATATGGCTCAACACCGAGGTGATCTGGTCGCGCAAATGCACCAGCATCCCCTCGAACAGTTCGAACGCCTCGCGCTTGTATTCGTTAAGCGGATCGCGCTGCGCATAGGCACGAAGATTGATGCCTTGGCGCAGGTGGTCGAGCGAGAGGAGATGGTCTTTCCAAGTCTGGTCGAGCAACTGAAGTAACAGGCTCTTCTCGACATTTCGCATCGTGTCGGCGCCGTAATTGGCCGCTTTCTCCGCCATCTTGCGGTCGGCCGTCGCGACGAGACGCTCTTCGACTTCCTCGCCGGTAACACCTTCTTCCTTGGCCCATTCGGCGACAGGCAGGTCGAGGCCGAAGAGGCGGAGGCATTCGGCATGTAGCGCCTCAACGTTCCATTGTTCCGGCAGCGCGTTTTCCGGGATCGCCAATGTCACGGTGGCGGCGATGGTCTCGGCGCGCATGTCGGCGATCTCGGCTGCGACATCGGTCGCGCTCATGATGTCCTTGCGCTGCTCGTAAATGACCTTGCGCTGGTCATTCATTACATCGTCGTATTTGAGGAGTTGCTTCCTGATGTCGTAGTTGCGTGCCTCGACCTTCTGCTGCGCCTTGGCCAGCGCCTTGTTGACCCAGGGATGGATGACGGCCTCACCCTCCTTGAGTCCGAGGCGCGACAGCACCGAATCCATGCGCTCCGAACCGAAGATGCGCATCAGATCGTCTTCCAGCGAGACGAAAAACTTCGAGGCGCCGGGATCGCCCTGACGGCCCGAACGGCCACGCAGCTGGTTGTCGATGCGGCGGCTCTCATGCCGCTCGCTGCCGACAACGAAAAGCCCCCCGCCGGCGACGACGATTTCCCGCGCCGCGGCGATCTCCTCGCGGATCGCGGCAGCGCGCTTGTCGCGCGCGGCCGGGTCTTCGATCTGCGGCAGTTCGGCCTTGAGCCGCATGTCGAGATTGCCGCCTAACTGAATATCGGTACCGCGGCCGGCCATGTTGGTTGCGAGCGTCACCGCCCCAGGGCGCCCAGCCTGGGCAATGATGTAGGCCTCCTGCTCGTGGTAGCGGGCGTTCAGAACGTTGTGAGGGATCTTGTGTTTCTTGAAGACCTCGCTCAGCGCCTCCGATTTCTCGATGCTGACAGTGCCAACCAGCACCGGCTGCTGGCGCTTTCGGCAATCGAGTACCTGCTCGACGATCGCATCGTATTTCTCGCGCGTGGTGCGATAGACCTCGTCGTCATTGTCGGCGCGGCGGACGGCCTCATTGGTCGGGATCTCGATGACCTCAAGTTTGTATATGTCGCCGAACTCCTCCGACTCGGTCATCGCCGTTCCGGTCATACCGGCCAGCTTGGGGTAAAGCCGGAAATAGTTCTGGAAGGTGATCGAGGCGAGAGTTTGGTTCTCGTTCTGGACGGTGACGCCTTCCTTGGCTTCAAGCGCCTGATGCAGCCCTTCGGAATAGCGCCGACCTTCCATCATCCGACCGGTGAACTCGTCGATGATGACGATCTTGTCGTCCTTGACAATGTAGTCGGTGTCGCGGGCGAAGAGCTTGTGCGCGCGCAGCGCCTGGTTGACGTGGTGGACCAGCGTGACGTTGTGGATGTCGTAGAGCGTCCCTGACTCGATCATCCCGTTGTCGCGCAGCATCGCCTCGACCCGCTCGACCCCATCTTCGGTCAAGGTAACGGTGCGCTGCTTTTCGTCCTTCTCGAAATCTCCCTCGCCGAGCGCCGGTATGACCTTGTCGATCCGATTGTAGAGCTCCGAATTGTCCTCGGTCGGACCCGAGATAATGAGTGGCGTGCGTGCCTCGTCGATCAGGATCGAGTCGACCTCGTCGACGATCGCGTAGTTGAACGGCCGTTGGACCATGTCCTCGAGCCGGAATTTCATGTTGTCGCGCAGATAGTCGAATCCGAGCTCGTTATTGGTGCCGTAGGTGATGTCGCATTTGTATTGCTCCCGCCGCACCGAATCCTCGAGGTCATGGACGATGCAGCCGACGGTCATGCCGAGATAATTGTAGATCTGGCCCATCCACTCCGCGTCGCGGCGGGCGAGGTAGTCATTCACGGTAACGACATGCACGCCGTTGCCGGTCAAGGCGTTGAGGTAGACCGGCAGGGTCGAAACAAGGGTCTTGCCTTCGCCCGTCTTCATCTCGGCGATCATGCCGCGATGGAGCACGATGCCGCCCATCAGCTGCACATCGAAATGGCGTTGGCCTAAGGTGCGTTTCGCGGCCTCGCGGACCGTCGCGAAGGCTTCAACAAGCAGGTCGTCGAGCTCTTCGCCGTGTTCGAGGCGTTGGCGGAAATGGGCGGTGCGGGTGCGCAGCTCCTCGGGCGAGAGCGCTTCGAGCTCGGATTCCAGCTCGTTTATCCGCGCCACCAGCGGCGACAGGCTCTTGACGTAACGGTCGTTGGCGGAGCCGAACAGCCGCCGGGCTAGGGCGCCAAGCATGGGAACCTCAAAGCGGGAAAGAGAAAGGCGAAATCCAAGCGCACGGCGACGGTTCAGAGATAGGTCCGCAGGCTCAGGGTGTCAATTAACCCGGGGTCGTGAGCCCTCTTCGCGGTGAACGCCGCACTCGCCTTTCGCTCGCATCTTTCCCCGAATGATGCAATCGGCTATAGGCTCTGCCGATGAGCATTGCCGAGCAGATGTTTCGCTTTCGACGCCGATGCCGCTTCCCGGCCGGCGATGGCATGCGCACGGGTTCACGAGACCGACGACGGTAGAGCAAGCCCCTACCGGCCGGTTTTTCATCGAACCGTCGCCTCATTCGCCGCCACCGCCCGACCGGCGGTTTTTTTGTGCGTCCATGCCGTCCAACAACTTATGTTGGCCCTCTCAGGGAGATCATCCGATGCCCAACGTTTCACCGCTTGCCCCCGCATCCTTTCCCGCCATGGCGCCGATCGCTGGCGTCCGCCTTGCCTCCTATGCCGCGGGCATCCGGTATTCGGGGCGCGACGACGTGATGCTGGCCGAGCTGGCGCCGGGCAGCACCATCGCCGGCGTGCTCACGCAATCGACAATGCCGGGGCAGCCGGTCATCTGGTGCCGTGAATGCCTGCCGCGCGGCACGGTACGCGCAATTGTCGTCAATTCGGGTAATGCCAATGTCTTTACCGGTCGCGCCGGCTGGCAGGTCGTCGAGAGCACGGCGGCAACAGCGGCCCGGCTCTTCGGTTGCGATCCTCATGAGGTCTACCTGTCCTCGACCGGCGTGATCGGCGAGCCGCCCCCCGTCGATCGGATCAGCGCCGCGCTGCCCAACATCATCCCGCTGCTCGACGCCGCGGCATGGGAAAAGGCGGCGCGGGCGATCATGACCACCGACACCTTTCCCAAGGGCGCGACCGCGACGGCAGCGATCGGCGGCACGACCGTGCGCATCAACGGGTTCTGCAAGGGTTCGGGGATGATCGCGCCCGACATGGCGACGATGCTCGGCTACGTGTTCACCGATGCCGCGCTCTCCGCCGCCGTGTTGCAAAGCCTGCTCACCGAGATGACCGAAGTTTCATTCAACTGCATGACTGTCGACGGCGACACCTCGACTAGCGATACGGTGCTGCTGTGCGCGACCGGGCAAGCTAAGCACCCAGCCGTCACCGGTGCAGGCGATCCGGCTCTTGTCAGTTTTCGGCAGGCGCTCCGTGACGTCATGGTCAATCTCGCGCAGCAGATCGCGCGCGATGGCGAAGGCGCGCAAAAATTCGTCACGATTGACGTTACCGGTGCTGAAAGCGACCGAGCGGCGCGGCAGATTGGCCTCGCGATCGGCAACTCACCGCTGGTCAAGACCGCGCTCGCGGCCGGGGACGCGAATTGGGGACGCATCGTCATGGCGGTCGGCAAGTCGGGCGAAAAGGCCGACCGCAACAAGCTTGGCATCGCCGTGGGCGGCACGCAGATCACGGCCGATGGCGGGCCAGTCCCCAACTACAATGAGGGTCCAGTCGCGGAGTACATGAAAGGGCGCGAGGTTCACATCGCCATCGATATCGGCCTCGGTTCGGGCAAGGCGACGGTGTGGACCTGCGACCTCACTCGCGGCTATGTCGACATCAATGGCAGCTATCGAAGCTGAGGGCCTGGGCAAGCCCGTCGTCCTCGTTGCAGCGGTGGCGCTGATCGACGTCGATGGGCGCGTGCTCTTGGCCGAGCGGCCGACGGGGAAGCATCTCGCCGGCACCTGGGAGTTCCCGGGCGGCAAGGTGCATGACGGCGAGACGCCGGAAGCGGCGCTGATCCGCGAGTTGGACGAGGAGCTCGGTATTTTCGTCCACGAGAGCTGCCTCGCTCCGTTCACCTTTGCGTCTCATTCCTATGAGAATTTTCACCTGCTGATGCCGCTCTATGTCTGCCGCAAATGGAACGGCATCGTCACCGCGCGCGAAGGACAGCGGCTCAAGTGGGTGCGGCCTGCGCAATTCGACGATTATCCGATGCCGCCGGCCGACAAGCCACTCGTCGCGATGCTGCGCGACCTGCTCTAGCGGCGCTGGCGAGGCGGTGAAGCGGCTTGTTTTGACCCGGCCGGTGCTCGTCGCCGGCCGCTATATCTGGGGTCGCCGCGTCCGGCTGACATTGCAGCCCGCCGAGGCGCCTGGCTGGTTCTGGCGGGTCGGCGCTAGCGACATCCCGCCGACGCCGGATATCCTGACGCATCGGAGGCACCGGCTGACCCTTGCGTATGGCGCGGCTGAGCTGCACGTCGTCGGCGCCTGCTCGCCGGCGCTGCGAGCTAACCGATGCGCCGTCGTGGACCGGGGCGCGCGTTGGCGTGCTCGGGATGCGGCGCCCAGCCTGTGAGAAAGAGAATTTCGAACGTTGCCGGGATGCGACCCTCGGCGTCGCCGAAGCGCTCGGCATAGATCGCGCCGGCCCGGGCGAGGGTGGCGCGGCTAAGAAAGCGGCGGCGTGCGGCAAGCGCGTTGGTCTCGCCCATTCCGCGGAGATCGCGCATTAGCGCCAACATGTCGGGATAGGTGATGGTAATCGTCTCGCTGTCGGCGACAGGCATGGCGAAACCGGCCCGCTGCAGGAGCGCGGCGGCGTCCCCTAGCTCGGTAGTTGGCGATACGCGCGGGCTCACCCCGCCTTCCTCGGCGAGTTCGGCCTCGAAAAGGGCGGTGCGCAGCTCGACGAGCGTGCTGCCGCCGAGCATCGCCGCCAACAGCAGCCCATCCGGCTTCAATACGCGACGAAGCTGAACTAGCGTACCGGGCAGATCGGTGCACCAATGCAAGACAAGGCAGCTCGCGACGAGATCGAAGCTAGCATCGCGAAACGGAATCAGCTCGGGATCGGCACAGACTCGCGGCGCCGGGGTGAGAGCGGCCAGGCGTAATGACGGCTCTGCCACCACCCCCCAGATGTGGCCGCCGCGCTTTGCCAACCGGCGCGTCAAAGCGCCTTCGCCGGTGCTCAAGTCGAGCGCGGTGAAAAATTCGCGATTGACGAGATCGAGTCGGTCGAGCAGCCGCTCGCCGACTTCTAGATGCAGGAAATCGATGGCGATCCCTGCGGCGCGGTCCCGATGCAGCCGCCAGGCTCGGCGATCGAACAGCGCCTTATCGGAAATCAGAGCGATGCCGGCCATAGGCCGGAGAGGTTAGCAAAAATCGCGACCAGCGTCGTGAAGCGATGTCTAGCCTGTCTGGGGGCAAATGATTACTGAATAACCTTGGTTGCTCAAGAAATAGGCAAAGAATAACGCGGGAAAAGGAATTTGATCTAGTTTCGATGATTTGTCGCTAAAGGAATTTTAGAGAGTTCTGCGCCAATGATTGTAGACCGAGCGTAGACGTGGAACCACGGGACGTCCAAGTGCGGAAGACCGATCAAACAGCTTTGCCCGGCGAGGCGCCGCGCCGCGCGATGGGCGATCACTTCCGAGACGGCGCGGCGATGATCCGCCAGCCATTCTGCGTCTACGGCGCCGATCAGCGGTTGATCGCCCAATCAGGCCTTTGCCAGTCTCCATCTACGTCCCGATGGCACTTGCCTGCTCTACCCCGGGATCGCCTTCCAAGAGATTATGGAGTGGCGACGTGTAACGGGGTTTTTCGCCGATGCTCCGCGTCAGGACGATGTAACGGCGACTGACGAGTACAGGCTCCGTTTGGGCGACGTGATCTATCAGCTCGCCGACGGGCGTTGGATGTTTGTCGACAATACTCCGCTACCCGACGGCCGGCTTGCTTGCATCTGGAGCGACATCACCGCGGTCAAGGAAGCGGAGCGCCAGTTGTGGGAACTGACCCGCAGTCTGCACCGCAGCCACGATCATCTATATGCCGCACAGCGGGTTGCGCATGTCGGCAGCATTGAGTGCGATATACGGACCGGGTCAGTTATTTGGACGCCGGAGATGTACCAAATCTTCGACCGCGATCCGGCGCAACCGCCGCCGACCCGCGAAGAGGCGCCGAAGCTGTTTCACCCGGAAGATCGGGCTCGTTATCGGGCGGTCATGGCCGCCGTCGAGGAGGGAGTGCCGGCGCAGGCGGCAGAATTTCGTGTCGTGCGTCCGGACGGCCGTATTCGCTGGGTCCATCATGAATCAGATGTGGTGCGCGACGACCATGGAAATCCCTGGCTGCAAGTTGGCACCTTTCGGGACGTTACCGAGATTCACGATTATCAGGAACGCCAGGCCGCGTTGCAGGAGCAGTTGATCGCGCGCGAGCGTCTCTCGGCAATGGGATCGGTCACCGCGAAGGTGGCGCGCGATTTGCGCGACCCGCTGAGCACGATCAAGAATTCGCTGTTTCTGGCACGCGGCGAGGCGCTAACTGAGACCCCAGCCGTGTCGCGCGCGCTCGACCGGATCGAGCGCAGCGCCGATCGCTGCAATCGGATCATCAGCGATTTGATCGAGTACTCACATAGCAGCCCGCTGCGGCGCCGAGTGCTCGCGCTCGACGATTGGCTGCGGGAAACGGCAGAAAGCCTGGGCCCGGAAATGCCGGTGATAATAAAGCTCGATCTGCGTGCGGCGGCGTTTGTCGAGCTCGATCCTGGGCGGTTGCGCCGCGCGATCGGTAACATCCTCGACAACGCGGCGCAGGCTCTTGCCGATGTCGGCAAGTCCACCCGCACCGCGCGGATCCTATTGCGCTCACGAGTCAGGAATGGCTGCGCGGAAATCGACATCGCCGATAATGGTCCCGGTATCGCCCGGGAAATCCTGGCGCGTACCTTCGAGCCGTTGTTCAGCACGCGCCGTTACGGCACCGGGTTGGGCCTCCCGACGGCGCGCCAGATCGTCGAGCAGCATGGCGGAACGATCGAGCTGACGAGCGGCGTCGGCAAGGGTACACGGGCGCGGATTTTGCTGCCACTTGCCAACAGCATTGCTTCCTTCGGCAACTCGCGGATGCCTAACGCCGCCTGAGGGACGATTGGTGGTTGACGGCGCCGGCGTCCGTCCGATGATTGCGACATGCAGCTAGCCGCCGCTCTCCCGGCCCGGTTGCGGCGATGGGCGCGTGTTGTCGTTGACGGCGTCCTACCGCCGCGCTGTCTTGCCTGCGGCGCGACGGTCGATGAGGTTAATGCGCTATGCCCGAAATGCTGGTCCGCGATGACCTTTTTTGCTCCACCATGGTGCGCGGTATGCGGGCTGCCATTTCCCCATCCGATAGGCGAAGGCGCGGTCTGCGGGCCTTGTGCCAGCCGGCCGCCGAGCTGGGATCGGGCTCGTTCGGTGTTCCGCTATGACCGGCATAGCC
>DASYXG010000349.1:0-10056 GCA_035935235.1 Allostellaceae bacterium | reverse complement strand
GCCGGTGCTGCCGCGCGGTGGCGGCACCTCGCAATGCGGGCAGACCGTCAACCGCGCGCTCGTCGTCGAGTGCAGCAAGTACATGCAGGGCGTCGGCGAACTCGACACCGAAGCACGCCGCGTCAAGGTCCAGCCCGGCGTGGTCATGGAGCGGCTCAACGCCCGCCTGCGCCAGCACAAGCTCTGGTTCCCGGTCGATGTCTCGACCGGCGACCGGGCGACGATCGGCGGCATGACCGCCAACAATAGCTGCGGCGCGCGCTCGATCCGCTACGGCAACATGGTGCACAACGTGCGCGCCATCGATGCGATCCTCGCCGACGGCACGGCCGCGCATTTCGGCGAGTTGCCCGGCAATTTTGGCGAGGACATAGAGCCGGAACGCTACCGCCAGCTAGCGCGCGACATGCGCGCGCTGCACCGCCGCGAGGCCGACGAGATCGACGCCCGCATCCCTAAGCTGCTGCGCAAGGTCGGCGGCTACAACATCGACATGATCAGTGACGAGGGCCACAACATGGCCCATCTCCTGGTCGGCAGCGAAGGCACCCTCGCCTTCTTCACCGAGATCGAATTGGACCTCCAGCCAATCCCGCCGCACCGGGTGCTCGGCATCTGCCATTTCCCCAGCTTCTACAAGGCGATGGATGCGACCCAGCACATCGTCAAGCTGGACCCGGCGGCGGTCGAGCTGGTCGACCGCACGATGATCGAGCTGGCGCGCGATATCCCAATCTTCCGTCCCACGGTCGACCGCTTCGTCCGGGGCGAGCCCGAGGCGATCCTGCTCACCGAATTCGCCGGCCCCGACGCCGACGACAACCTCCGCCGCCTCAAGCAGCTGGTCGAGTTGATGGGCGATCTCGGCTTCCCGGGCAGCGTCATCGAAGCGACCGACCCCGCCTTCCAAAGCGCGGTGTGGAACGTGCGCAAGGAAGGCCTCAACATCATGATGTCGATGAAGGGCGACGGGAAACCGATCTCCTTTATCGAGGATTGCGCGGTGCGGCTCGAAGACCTCGCCGAATACACCGACCGGCTCACCAATGTCTTCCACAAGCACGGCACCACCGGCACCTGGTACGCGCACGCCTCGGTCGGCACCCTGCATGTGCGGCCGGTCATCAACCTCAAGCAAGAGCTCGGCGCCAAGCAGATGCGCGCGATCGCCGAGGAAGCCTTCGCGATGGTGCGCGAATACAAGGGCTCGCATTCCGGCGAGCATGGCGACGGCATCGTCCGCTCCGAATTTCACGAGCCGATGTTCGGTAGCCGCATTGTCCGCGCCTTCGAGGAGGTGAAGGACAAGTTCGACCCTGAGGGCCTCTTCAACCCCGGCAAGATCGTCCGCCCGCCCAAGATGGACGACCGCTCGCTGTTCCGCTTCAAGCCGGACTACCGACATATCCCGGTCGAAACCGCGTTCGACTGGTCGGAATGGGGCGGTTTCGCCAGCGCCGCCGAGATGTGCAACAACAACGGCGCCTGCCGTAAATCCGACCCCGGCGTGATGTGCCCGTCCTACCGCGCCACCGGTGACGAGCAGCATCTCACCCGCGGCCGCGCCAACACCCTGCGCCTAGCGCTCTCCGGCCAGCTCGGCCCCGACGCGCTGACCTCCGACGCAATGGCCGACACCATGTCGCTCTGCATCTCCTGCAAGGGCTGCCGCCGCGAGTGCCCGACCGGCGTCGACATGGCCAAGATGAAACTCGAATTCCTCCATCATTACAAAAAGCGTCATGGCTTCACCCGCCGCGACTGCCTCATCGCCCACCTGCCGCGTTACGCGCCGTACGCGTCGAAATTTGCGAGCCTGCTCAATATGCGTCAGCCGAACGGCGCGCTCGCGCGGCTCGGCGAAACGCTGTTCGGCCTCAGCGCCAAGCGGGCGCTGCCGCGCTGGTCGTCCCGCCCCTATGGCGGCGCGGTTCCGTTCCCGCCCGACCACCGGCGCGAGGTCGTCCTGCTGGTCGACACCTTCAATCGCTATTTCGAGCCGGAGAATGCCCGCGCCGCCGAGCGGGTGCTGACCCGCGCCGGTTATCGTGTCTCGACACCCGAGCCGCTCGTCGGCCGGCCGCTCTGCTGCGGCCGCACCTTCCTCGCCGCCGGCATGGTCGAGGAAGCCCGGAAAGAGGCGCAGCGTATGGTCGATGTGCTATTGCTGACGGTCATCGCCCAGGTGCCGATCGTCGGGCTTGAACCGTCCTGCCTCCTGACGATCCGCGATGAATACCCATCCTTGCTGAAAGCGGACGGCGTCAAGGAACTCGCGGCGCATGTCCAGCTCTTCGAGGAATTCATCGAGAGCGAACGCAAGGAGGGTCGTTTCCAGCCCAGTTTCGCGCCGATGCCCGGCAAGACCGCGCTGCTGCACGGCCATTGCCACCAGAAGGCGTTCGGCACCGCCGGCGCCGCCGCCGATGCGCTGAAGCTGATCCCCGAGCTCAAGGTCGAAACCTTCGACTCGACCTGTTGCGGCATGGCCGGCTCGTTCGGCTACGAGGCCGAGCATCACGAGATGTCGCTCAAGATCGGCGAGCTCGGCGTCCTGCCCAAAATGCGCGCCGCCGCGCCCGACACGCTGCTCGCCGCTTGCGGCACCTCGTGCCGCCATCAGATCGCCGACGGCGCTCAGCGGGAAGCCCGCCACATCGTGCGGATTTTGGATGAGGCGGCGTCCAGCTGACCTTTGACTAGCCCCTCTCCCGCATTGCGGGAGAAGGTGGCCGCCGCGAAGCGGTGGCCAGGTAGAGGAGACGGCTCCCGATGACCAAGGTCCTGGTGCTAACGACCGCTGCGGGCATTCTCATGTCAGGTGTTGTCAAAGCGGATTGTGTCTCCGAGTCGCATCCATGGGTGTTGCTCGGTCTCGATGTGCATATGGGCGCGGTCACGGAGCGTGATACGGCCAGAGACGCAGACACCGTCTCGGTCTGTGGTGAAGGACTTCCAATCTACCGGACTAAGGCCGAATGTCAGGTCGCTCTGCGTCAAGCGATCCAAAAGTGCGCTGGCCGATCTCACGCCGAAGGGAACTTTGGGTCTTTCCTGTGCACAGACATTCGAACTTGGACGCGAGGCGAGTGACAAAAATCGAAGCGGGTGGATGCCCGGGAGCTTGACCCGCGGGTCTACGTCTTCAGATGCGACTTCGAAACCTGAGACGTGGGTGGCCGGGTCGAGCCCGGCCCCGGGGTGCAAGGCATGCTGCCGTCGACAGGTTCCCGCTCTAATACGACTTCCCTTGCGGATACGTGTCGAACTTGGGCAGCGCCGGGTTCATGTGATCCCAGGGCTGCGCGCTTTTGACAAAGATGTCGGCCTCGGGCTTGAAGAAGCTCGGGTCGTCAAAGCTCGACACCCGGATGCCGACGATATCGGGCCGGGTCGATACCTGAACGTAAAGCGGCGCGCCGCAATCGCCGCAGAACACCCGGCTGATCTCGTTGCCGGCGTCGGACTTCGCCACGTAAGTTTTCGGCGTGCCCTTGGTGATGCGGAACTCCGCCGACGACATCCGCACCGCCGCGACATAGGCGGTGCCGCTTTGCCGCTGGCAGTCGCGGCAATGGCATTGCAGCGAGAATTGCGGCTCGCCACCGCTTTCGTAGCGGATCGCGCCGCACAGACAGCCCCCGGTTCTGATCGGCATCGGCAATCTCCTCGACGGTTGGCAAATGATCCGACGCCCGCATCGCTCGCGCAATGAAAAAATGTTCTTATTATGTTCTTGACGATGCCGAAAGGCATCCTATCTCCCTCCTATGATGCCCGCCGCCTCTATCGAACTCGAAATGTCGCAAACAGCGAGTCTCCCGCTGATATCCCGCTGTTTTCTCCCTGTTATGGTCGCTGTTTTTTCGCTGTTATCGAAGCCGATAAATCGGTTGAAAGGCTTGTCTTTCCTCATGTTTCCGCATCGTTTTGGCAGCGGAACAGCGAAATCCCGCACCGGCGCCACGAGCAGAATCTTGTTCGATCCGCCGCGCCAGGCGCATTACGATGGATCGATGCCGTTCGCCGCCGATACCGCGCCGCTGCCCGCCCGCGCCCAAGCCTTCATCGATTTCTGGTTCGGCCCGCCCGACCACCCCGAGCGGCTACATCACAAGCAGATCTGGTTTCGCAGCACCCCGGAATTCGACGAAACAGTCCGCGAGAATTTCGCGGCGGATCACCACGACGCCGTGGTAGGCCACCTGCACGATTGGGAAGCCGAGCCGCTCTCCGCCCTCGCCCTCGTCATGCTGCTCGATCAGGTGCCGCGCAACATCTTCCGCTCGACCCCGCGCGCCTTTGTCAGCGACCACCTCGCTTTGGCGACGACCCGCCGAGCTCTGGAGCGCGGCTTCGACCAGGCGGTGCCGGCGGCGTGGCGGCTGTTCTTCTACCTGCCGTTCGAGCACAGCGAGGTACTGGAACACCAGCAGCGCGGTCTCGACCTGCTGCTCGCCCTGCCGCCAGTGCCGGGCCGCCGCAGCGACGGGCACATGACCCGCCTGCATTGCGAGATCATCGAGCGCTTTGGCCGCTTTCCGCACCGCAACGCCATCCTCGGCCGGGAATCAACCGAAGAGGAACTCGCCTTCCTCATCGAATGCGAGCACCGCTTCGGCCAGCCCGCCCCGCCTGACTAGAGAGCCCCCATGGCAATCACCGAGATAGAGATCGCCGACGAGTTCGACTTTGCCGACCGGCATGGGTTCGGGCGGATGATCTCCTATGAGCGGATCAAGGGCGTGGCGCGCGGGACGCTCGATCCCGCCGCACCGCAGAACGCCGGGATCGTCGATCTCGACAAGGCGCCGCGCAACGCCGCCGGTCTCGTCGAATACGCCACTGATTTCGACATCCTCCGGCCAAAAGAGCCGGCGCGCGGTAGCGGCATTCTCGTCTACGACGTGCCCAATCGCGGCTCGAAACGGATCTTCAATCTGCTCGACGATGTGCTGCCGAGTTCGCCCGGTTCAAACGACCCAAAAACAATCGAGGATGCCGGGCTCGGTTTCCTGATGGGGCGCGGCTACTCGCTGGTGTGGTCGGGCTGGGACCCCGGCGCGCCCCGCGCCAATAACAATCTCGGCGCCGACTTCCCGCCGGCACTCGAAAACGGCAAGCCGATCGTCCGCCGCATCCGCGACGAGTTTCATTTCGGCACCCGCACCCCCGCCGACGGCAGCGTCCGCCGCCTCTCCTACCCCGCCGCTTCGCTTGACCATCCCGCCGCCCGGCTCACCGTCCGCAATCGCGAAAGCAACCGCCGTAGCGAAATTCCGCGTGGCGAATGGGAGTTCCTCGACGAGCGCACCATCCGCCTGCTGCCCGTCGGCCGCAATTTCGAACTGATCAAGATTTACGAGCTGTGGTGCGAGGCCGCCGGCTCGAAGGTGCTCGGCATCGGCTATGCCAGCGTTCGCGACCTTGTCTCGTTCCTGCGTCACGAGGGCGCTCGCTCCGCGGGCCTTGGGGAAATCCGCCACGCCCTCGGCTTCGGAGTCTCGCAAAGCGGGCGGTTCCTGCGCCATTTCCTTGAATTGGGCATGAACAGCGACGAAGTCGGCCGAAGGGTCTTCGACGGTTTGTTCAGTCACGTCGCCGGCGCCGGCAAGGTCTTCGCCAACCACAGCTTCTCGATGCCCGGCCGCACCGCGACCCAACACGAGGATCGGCTCTATCCCGAGAACTGGTTCCCGTTCAGCACGGCCAAGACCGCCGACCCGGTATCGGGACGCATCGCGTCACTGCTGACCGACGCGCCCACCGACCCCAAAATCATCGAGACCAACAGCTCGACCGAGTATTGGCAGAAAGGCGCGTCGCTGATCCACACCGATCCCGGCCTGCGCCGCGACCTCGCATTGCCCGACAACGCGCGCGCCTATCTGATCGCCGGAACCCAGCATGGCGGCCGACCGGGGGTCAATCCCGCCCCCGGCCCCTGCGTCAACCCGCGCAACTGGCACAGCGCGACCCCGGCGCTGCGGGCGCTGTTTGTCGCGCTCGAGGACTGGGTCACCAAGGCCGTCGCGCCGCCGCCGAGCCTTGTGCCCTCGCTCGCCGCCGCCACCGCCGTTACCGCCGACCGGGTCGAGATGCCGAAGGTGCCTGGCTTCGCGGTCGCGCCGGGAGACAACCCGGTCCTGCCGCCGGTCGATTGGATCGATCCGCCCGAGACCGCGCAGCCCGCGCCCTACGCGACCTTCGTCTCGGCCGTGGACACCGACGGCAACGAGATCGCCGGCATCCGCCTGCCGCAAATTGCCGTGCCGCTCGGCACCCATACCGGCTGGAACGTCTACAAGGCGCAGCCCGATGAGCTCGCCGACCGCGACGGCTCGTTCATCGCCTTCGCCCGCACCAAAGCCGAGCGCGAGGCTGCCGGCGACCCACGCCCCTCGCTCGCCGAGCGCTACGCCAATCGCGCCGGCTATGTCGCGCGGATCAAGGCTGCCGCCGACGCGCTGGTGGCCGAGCGTCTGTTGCTGCAAAGCGATGCTGACGCATTCGTGAAGGCTGCAGAAGCCTGCGACAAGTTCTAGATGCTTGCCGCGCTGGCCCGATCGGGCCAGCATCTTCCCGATGCCCGGGACACGGGCACGGGAGTTCGGGAGGAACGCATGCGCACACTGCGTTTGGCTGGCCGCGCCATGGCAGCGGCGACACTGCTGGTTGTACTTGGCCTGCCGGCCCGCGCTCAGCTGATGATCGTCGGCAACGACCAGAAGGTGAAGCTCGAGAACGGCACGAACACCATGCAACCGCCGGGTCACGACACGCTGTCGATCATCGATATGTCGAAACCCGCAAACTTGCGCATCGTTGCGACAATCCCAATGGACAACACGATCATCGGCCCGCCGACCAATCTGGCGATTACCCCGAACCGCGATCTTGCTCTCGTCGCCAATTCGGTCAACGGCGTCGAGAAGGACGGCAAATGGGACGTGGTCTCCGATGACCGCGTGTTCGTCGTCGATCTGAAGGCAAATCCGCCTGCGGTGATCGCGACGCTGCACGCCGGCAAGCGGGCGTCTGGTATGGCGATCAACGCTGCCGGCACGATGGCGCTCATCGCCAACCGCGATGACGGCACGATCTCGGTGCTGGCGATCGACGGCAAGGAGGTCAAGGTCACCGACACCGTAACCGTCGGCGATCCGAAGGACTCGGTCTCGGCGGTGGCGATAACACCCGACGGCAAGAGCGCGCTCGCCGTCAAATCGAATGTCGATAAGATTGCCGTGTTGGCGATCGACAACGGCAAGGTCACTTACGACAAGAAAAACGATCTGCCGGGTAACAACTTCCCGTACAACGTCGGGGTGGTGCCAGGCGGCAAGATCGCCCTCATCGCCAATACCGGCAACGGCGGCAGCTCGGACGGTAACGCGGATACGGTCAGCGTCGTCGATCTCGAAACCAAGCCATTCCACATCGTCGACCACATCACTGTGGGCGACTCGCCGGAGGGGCTGGTCATAAGTCCTAAGGGCAATCTTGCAATCACCGTCGAGGCACAGGGCTCGAACCGTTCGAAGGATACCTGGTACTACCACCCCGGGGGCGCGCTCAGCATCCTCAAGATCGACGGGACACATGTGACCCGCGTCGGCGCGGCGACTGTTGGGGCCCTGCCGGAGGGCGCCGCCTTCAGTGCCGATGGCGGCTACCTCTACGTCGGCAACTTTATGGACTCCGACCTGTCAGTATTCCGCGTCTCCGGAACTCAGCTAACCGCAGCGGGGCGCTTCAAGTTGCCGGGACAGCCCGCCTCAATGCGCAGCGGACCGCAATAATAAGACCTAGCGCCCCGTGGCGCGACGCGCGAGCCCGGCGAGCAGGGTGAGGCTTGCCGAATAGTAGTCGTCCTCGTCGCTGATCTCGGGCAACGGTCCGGAGTCGCGCCGGGCAAGCTGGATGATTGCCCGAAAACCGCCCGGCGCCGGAAACGGCGCGACGCTGCCGTTGGTGACGTCGATCCAGGCGGGAACCGGCTTTTCGACATCGGCGAAAGCATCCCAGTATCGACGGTCGGTGGAGAGAAGCTGCGGCGTCGCCGCCCCGCCCCAAACCAGATAGAGCGGGATACGGATGGCGTCGAAGCCGAAACGTGGCGGCAGGGTCGCCGCCGGGGAGACTCGCCCACCTTTGGCGAGCGTCACCCAGTCGGTGGTGAGGCCCCATGGACCAAAGCGCGCCTTGCCAAGCAGCGTCAGCCCGTCGCGCCGCAGCCGCGGCCAAACCGGCGATGGGTCTACGCGTGAGAATTCGCGGAATGCCGGGAAGATGTAATAGGAGGGGTTCACCATCACCGACCCGTCTTCCAACTTGAAGCCGTCCGCTCCCGGCATCAGCACCAGATGGCCGTCGAACCGGTCGATCAGCTTGTCGCGGATCGCGGCGAGGATGTGCCGCGCCTCCTGAGCATAGGCATCGTCGTGCCAGCGGCTCGCGGCGAGACTCAGCGACCAGGCGATGAGAATGTCGCCGTCCGACGCGTTGTTGCTGTCGCTGACCGGGTGAGCGGCGTCGTTCGGATCCCAGCGCCAGGCGAAAAGTGCGCCGTCCGGACGGCGCAGCTTGTCTTGGGTCCAACGCCACACCCGATCGAAGGTGGCGCGGTCGTCGAAAGCCTGGGCGAACAGCATCGCCGAGCCCTGGCCCTCGGTGTGGCTGATCTGCTTGTTACCGGTATCGCGAACGCGCCCGTCATCGGAGATGAAGCGATCCCGATATTTCACCCATTGGTCGGTGAGCGAGATCGTCTGCGCCGAAGCCGGCGCTGGGATCAGCAGCGTCGCGGCGACAAAAACGGCAATGCAATAACGGTACGCGCGCATCGATTCCGCGATAGGGGCCCGCTCAGTCGTGTCGGCCGTAGCGGAAGGACAGCGCCGCGCCATTGCCCTGCGGCTTGCCATGAAGCCGCGCCTGAAGCGATGGGTCGCCGCCCTGCTCCCCTAACCACCCGCCGTAGAGGCCTTCGAGAACCGGCACCATCCAACTGCGTCGGTTCTCGTCCTGGGGCACGAGAGGATAAGCGCCATGAGTAATCTCGATAAAAGCATCGGCCTCACGCAGACGCATCCAGCCCCAATCGATGCCCTCGAGCACGCTGTTGATGTCCTCTTCCAGTTCCTCAAGGCTCTCACAACGGCGCAACGGCAAAAGCTCGGCCATTTTCGCACCGAGCGCTTGGAGAAACTGATCGGCCTCGGCCGAGGTCACACGCTCCTCGAACTCCGAGAACATCGCCGCCATGAAATGCACCCATTGGCGCGAGCATTGCTGCCGGGCGTAGTAGTGGAGAGAGAGCAATTCTTGGTCTAAGGCCGGGCTCGCCATCATTTCCTCGTCTTCTGCGCACCGGGCCGCAACAAATCGCGCGATGCAACCGCAACTCTAGTTCTATTTGACGGTTTGTGGAACGCCGAGCGATTTCGCCCAAGCATCGTCGGAATCGGTCACACTTTCCTCAACCATCCGTTCCGGAATCTCCCAGACAATCGCCCGCGGTGGCGATTTGAGGAAATCCGGCTTGGCGAAATAGGCGATCGCCGCGTTGGTGACGCCGCCGCCATCTTCGGCCCGGTTGTCGACCGGCGCGGTCAGCGCCAGCGACAGGAACGGCACGAAATTGGCGCGGCGCGAGAAGGAGGTGCCAATGACGGCAAGCTCAGGCGGCGGCGTCTCGTCGAGAATGCCGACGCTGGTAGCAGCCGATTGCTTGATCACGGTCGCCGCCTCGTCATCGCCGCGCGGACGGAACGGCCACGCAACGCGGTCGAGCCCAGCCAGGCGGATCAGATCGCCAACCCGCTCCGCGGTTGGGTCGGTGGTCACCTTGAACTCGGCCTTCTGCGCCGGCGCGAGCCCAGCTTGTCGCAACGCGGCGGCGATCGCGTCGGCGGCGGCCTTGGCCCCTCGCTCATTCCAGTGCGTATCGGTGCGGTAATAGACTTCGCCTCCCGCCGCACTCATCGGTTGCAGCAGATCGACGACGCTAATCCCGGCTTGGCGCAACTGCGTTTCAAAGTCGTCGAGGCGGCT
>DASYXG010000348.1:0-2043 GCA_035935235.1 Allostellaceae bacterium | reverse complement strand
GGATGCGGACATGCGCGCGCTCGCCGGACTCTGCCTCACCATCGCTCTTGCCGGCTGCAGCTGGGCCGAGGGCGTCGGCAGCCGGGTCAACCCGAGCAGCATGAGCCTTGCCGATCGTTGCGCTCAGGTGATGCAGGCGGCGATCCCCTACGCCGATATCGACATCGGCAAGCGCACCTCGCAGAACAAGGGCGTCAGCACCATCCTCGCCCATGCCGAGGGAACCCGCACCGACCATCCGAACACGGAAGGGATATCGCGCGACCTCGCCGCCGATTGCGAGTTCAACGACACGGTGTTGACGAGCTTCCACCTCACCGGGTTTGCCCCCGGACACTAGCCCCACGGCTGTTTTGCGAAGCCTAATTGTAGACCGCCTCGGTGCCCGGCGCCGGTGAATAGGCAAAGCTGCCGCGGCCGAGGATGGCCTCGCGCCCGCCGAATTCGGCGATCTTCGCCGCTTGATCCGACTTGGCGAGCCGGTCGGCGGCCTCGGGGTCGACCACCGCGCGCAATTCCCGCTCGCAATCCTCGGCAAGCCCGCGATACCCCACTTCCTGCGCCAGGTCGCGGGTTTCCTGCGGGTCGGCGTCGAGGTCGAAGAGCTGCGGCTTCATGCCGACGTAGTAGGCGAACTTGAAGCGTCCCTTGCGAATCATAAAGGCGCCCGTCGCCGCGCCGGTCGCGTGGTATTCGCAGAGGACCGTTCGCTGCGGCGCGGTCAGTGCGACCTCGTCGAGCGGCATTCCCGGCAGATCGCGGTCGTCCGCGGGCGGCGTGGCGCCAGCCCATTTGATGATCGTCGGAAAACAGTCGGCCAAGGTCACCGGCGCGCGGCTCACCATCCCCTGCGGCAAACCAGGCCCGGCCACGATCATCGGCACCCCGGCCGCCTCCTCGTACAGGGTCGATTTGCCCCACAACCCGCGCGTACCGAGATTGTCGCCGTGGTCAGCCGAATAGATAACCCGCGTCGTCTCGGTGAGACCGGCCGCCTCCAGCGCCGCCAACACTCGCCCGACATTGTGGTCGGTATAGCTCACCAGACCGAAATAGGCGGCGATCGCGCGCCGCACATTGGCCTCGTCGACAAACCCCTTCTCATAGATTTGGCATTCGCGGAACGCGGCGATATAGGGGTGGTCCGGTGCCCGCTCGGCCGGTGTGCGCAGCGCCGGCAGCGGCACCGCGCTCTCGGGATAGAGGTCGTAGAATTCCGGCCGCGCGATCAGCGGGAAATGCGGGCAGACCAGCGACACGAACAGCGCCCACGGCTTGCCATTCGCGCCACTCGCCCGCGCCTTCAGCCAATCGACCGCCGCGTCGGTGATCTTGCGGTCGTAATCCTGATACGAGGAATCGCCGCGCCCGGCATCGTTGGCGAGGCGCAAGGTCGCCTTGCGCACCGGCAGCGGGTCGCGCAGCCAGCCGAGCGGGTCGCCGATGCCGTCGTTGATATGCAGCGGCATGATCTCTTCGGAAAACCCGGTATCGTCGTCCGCGCTGCGGAAATGCAGCTTGCCGATCGACGTAACCTCATGCCCGGCCTGGCGCAGCCGGTGATGCCACGACGGGACGCTGCCGTCATAGGCGATGCCGTTGTCCCAGAACCTGATCCGGTGCGGGTAGCGCCCGGTCGCCAGGCTGGCGCGCGCCGGCACGCAGATCGGCGAGTTGGTGTAGGCATCCGAAAACCTCACCCCGCGCGCCGCCAGCGCATCGAGGTTCGGCGTCCGGATCATCTTGTGGCCGTAGCACCCGAGCACCCGCCGGCTGTGCTCGTCAGAGAGGATGAACAGGACGTTGGCGGGTTTCACTGGTTACCGTAGGGTGAGTCGTAAAGATGATCCCTACACCAATCATAAAGACGCTCGATTTCGTCATCAGGCACCGACACCCCTCGTATTTTCAACTGTCGCTGGAAAATCTCGAGGCGGTTATCTTTCGTCCCATCTGAGTCATAGAACGCCCACCACATATCGTCGCGGTGTTCCTTCGTCCCCGGCACCACCGACGCAAATAGAATGTCGTCTACCGATGTCA
>DASYXG010000347.1:0-16828 GCA_035935235.1 Allostellaceae bacterium | reverse complement strand
GAAGGACGGGGCGATGCGCACGAAAAAACCCCGTCCGTTGGCCGGCGGGGTTGGTCGGTTTTGAGCCTTGCTGCTGGATCAGCGGACGCAACCTCCCGACACCCCGCCTTGCGGAGTGGTGGTTGTGGTCGCGGTGATTCTGCGGCAAAGGCTCATGTCCGGAATATCGCCATCCGCCCATGCCGCGTCAAGCCAGGCCCAGCGTGCGCGCCACCTCGTCGACCGGAAGATCGGCGAGGTTGTCGCGGCGCAGGATGACCACATCCTTGCCGCGCGGCGCGGTTAGCGCCGGATCGGAAGCGGAGGAGTAGAGCACCGTCGCAGGAGCGCCGGCGGCCACCGCGAGGTGCATCGGCCCGGTGTCGTTGCCGATCGCGCGCCGCGCGCTTCGCGCGATCGCGACGATGTCGGCGAAGGATGTCTGGCCGGTCAGGTCACGGGCTTGCGGCACGGCGGCGGCGATGGCGGCGCCGAGATCGTGTTCGTCAGGGCCGCCGATCACCACCGGTGTGACACTTGTCGCGGCGATCCGCTTCGCCAATTCGATGAAATGGGCGAGCGGCCAGCGCTTTTCCGGCCGATGCGGCGCGCCGCCGGGAACGAGCAGCACGTAGTCCGGCGGCAGTGCGAATCGAGTCACGTCAGCCGTGGCCCAGGACAAATCGGGTGGTGGAATCGGGCCGGGGATGCCGGCCCAGCGCAGCTGGTCGGCCTCGCGGTCGAGCGTGTGCATGCGCCGCCGCTCGGGCGTGTCGGGTTGGCGGTGCGACGCGCCACGGACAATACCCGACCACTCCGGCTCGCCTCCTGGGCGACGCATCAGCCAGAAATAAAGGGCGCTACGGTCGCGCGTCGACAGGTCGTAGACGCGATCGAAGCGGGCGGCGCGCAGCCGCCGCGCCAGGCCGAGTACGCCGGCGGGGTTACCCCAACCCGGCCGCTCGTCGATCCACACAAGGTCGAAATACGGCGCGAGGCGCGCGAACTCGACATAAGGACGGGTGGTGAGGAGGGTGATCTCGGCGCCGCGGTGAAACTCCCGGATCGCCGCGGCCGCGCCCATCGCCTGCACGAAATCGCCGAGTGCGCCGAGCTTGATGACGAGGATTTTACGGTGGCCGCGATCGGCGTTCAGAACCGCAGAACCTCGCCTCAGGCCGGGATTGCCAGCGACTCGGCCGGCATCTGGAGCGGGCGAGCCTCGGGGAACAGCAGTTCCTCGTAGATATCGATGGTGCGTGCGCACATCGTGTCGCGGGTGAAGCCGGCGGCGATATGCGCCCGCGCGCGCCGCCCCAGCGCTACTCGCGATACAATATCCAGGCCCAGCGCCTCCCCGATCGCGCCCGCCAGCGCCACCGTGTCGCCTGGCGGCACCAGCCAACCGGTGCTGCCGGGGATCACTGTCTCGCGCGCGCCGCCATGGTCGGTGGCGATCACCGGCCGTCCCATCGCCTGCGCCTCGACAATGGTGCGGCCGAACCCCTCGGGGTCGGTTGAGGCCGAGACCACGACATCGGCGAGCACGTAAGCGGCGGGCATGTCGCGGCAATCTTCGACAATGCGCACCTGACCCGAGAGACCGTACCGTTTGATCTGCGATTCGAGCTCGCGGCGAAACCCGGTGCGCTGCTCGGCGCCGACCAGCACGCCGCAAATATCGCGCCGGTCGAGCTTGGCGATCGCCTCGATGAAGTCGAGCCCGCCCTTCCACCGGGTCAGCCGGCCGGGCAGCATGACAACCGACGACTCGTCGGGAATGCGCCACTTATTGGCGAGGTCGGCGACCCGGTCGCCGTTGACGCGGTCGGCGTCGAACAACTTCATGTCGACGCCGCGTGGAATCGTGCGAAGCCGGTCAGCGGCAACGCCGTATTCGCCAGCGGCGTGCCGGGCGACGAAGTCCGAGATGGCGATGACCCGCTCGCCGCGCGCCATCACTGAATTGTACCAGTGCTTGAGCGGCGCGCCGATGCCGTAAACATTGTGGAAGGTGGTGACGAAGCGCCGGCCGGTCTTCCTTGCCGCCTTCCAGGCGCTCCATGCCGGGGCCCGGCTGCGCGCGTGGACAATGTCGATCCGGTGCTCGCGGATGATGCGAACCAGCGCGCCGACGTTGCGCCGCATGGTCAGCGGGTTCTTCGATGCGAGCGGCAGGCGGATGTGCTCGATCCCGGCGCGGGCCAGCTCGCGCTCCATCGGTCCACCAGAGGAAGCGACAATGGCGGTCCAGCCGGCGGCGGCGAGCGCCGTGGCGATTTCTATGGTGCCGCGTTCGACCCCGCCGGAGCCGAGGCTCGGGACCACCTGAAGCACCGCCGGCGGGCGAGTTTCAGGACGCCCGGTCGAGGTGTTATTGTCGCGTGCCATATCGCTGCTGTAGCGCTTATTCCCATGCCAACGCCCGACACGCATACGGTGCGCAACGCCAGCGCCGCGAGTCTAGCACGACCGGCAGGAGCGACAATCGCCTACCACCGGCTGGGCGGCGCGGCGCCAGGCATTGTTTTCCTCGGCGGCTTCCGTTCCAACATGACCGGAAACAAGGCCTTGTTTCTAGAGGATTATTGCCGTCGGCACGGACGCGCCTATGTGCGGTTCGATTATTTCGGCCATGGCGCATCGTGTGGCGATTTCGCCGAGGGCACGGTGTCGCGGTGGCGCGACGATTCGGTCGCGGTGCTCGATTCGCTGACCGAGGGACCGCAAATCCTCGTCGGCTCGAGTATGGGCGGTTGGATCATGGTTCTGGCGGCGCTGGCGCGGCCCGAGCGGGTCGTCGGCCTTGTCGGGATCGCCGCGGCGCCGGACGCCACAACCGACCTGATGCCGCTGCGGTTCAGCGAGGAGCAGCGGCGTGAGTTTTACGAAAAGGGCCGCATCATTGTGCCCTCGGAATTCGATCCCGCCGGCCATCTCTATACGCGAACGCTGATCGAGGACGGCAACCGCAACCTGGTGCTGCGCGATCCGATCCCGCTGACCTGTAGAGTGCGGCTGCTGCACGGGATGGACGACCGCTCGGTGCCGTGGGAGCAGAGCCTCAAGCTCGCCGAGCGGCTGCAAAGCACGGATGTCGAGCTGACCCTGGTCAAGGACGGCGACCACCGCTTGTCGCGCGACCAGGACCTTGTCCGGCTGGCGCGGGTGCTCGACGAGCTGACGTTCTAGAATTCGTACTGATCGATGATCATCGGCTCGTTTTTCGCCGCGCCGGCCCATTCTTGCATCGCCGGCATCGCCATGATCGTCTCGCAATAGGCATCGGCCTCGCCCTCAAGATCGAACTTGTAGGTGCGGAAACGGGTCACCACCGGCGCATACATCGCATCGGCGATGGTGAACCGGCCGAAGAGGAAATCGCCGTTGCCCTCGCCAAAGTGGGTACGGCATTGGCGCCAAATCGCCATGATCCGGTTGATGTCGGCCTGCGCCTCCGGGCTGACCTCGCGGCCGGGGAAGCTCGAACGGATATTCATCGGAAACTGTCCCCGCAGCGCCTGAAAGCCCGAATGCATCTCGGCGCTGATCGAGCGCGCCACCGCCTTCGCTCCGGGGTCGTCGGGCCACAGACCGGCGGCGGGGAATTTCTCGGTGAGATAGCCGCAGATCGCCAAGCTATCCCACACCATCACGTCGCCATGATGCAGCGCCGGCACCTTGCCCGCGGGCGAGTATTTGAGAAGCGTCTCCTTGCTGCCTGGCTGGAACAGCGGGATCACCACCTCCTCGAACGGCTCGCCGGTCGCCTTCAACGCCAGCCAGGCGCGTAGCGACCACGACGCGTAGTTCTTGTTGCCGACATAGATGGTCAGATCGGCCATCGGCTGTCCCCGGCTCGGATGGAGTTTCGTACAGTGACGCTAACGCAACCGCGCGGCAATCGGCCTCGCAATGAGGCCTGCCTTCAGGGCTGACCGCAGATTTCGACAGTCGCAGCGACTGCCCGTTTCGTCAGTTGCACAACATAGGTCGAGTTGTCGACGCTCACCACGATGTGTCCGCTTCCTGGCCCGACCGCACCGCCCGGACCAAGCACGAAGCCGGTGACCCGAACAATATCATTCGGATCGTCCGACAGGTCCTCCACTCGCGCGGACGCAAGGCTGATGTAAACTTCCCCTGGCCCGAGATTCTTGATTTTCGGCTGGGCGCCGATCGGGGCGCTCGGATGCTGATCATCCAAGTTGACTTTGCGGCAATCATCCGCGGCCGCTGGCCCTCCCCAAAGCACCAGCGCGCCGAGAATCAAAGCGACGGAGAGCCTGGCGAGCATTTGTACCCTCACATCACGTTCACGCGGCGATCAGGTTTAGGCATCTCGTGGGACAAATCAACTTCGGTCTGCCCCTTTTGGGGCGTCGGCCGACGATCGCCGTGGCGGCACGCGCGACAGCATCGTGTCAGGAAGCAGAAGTTGAGGTTGACTGGATACCATGCATTGGCATGGCTGCCTCACCGAGGGCATGCTGGGGAGAGCAGGATATGAGGTTAGGGCGATGGCTTTTTTGTTGATCGACAAGGATGGCGGCGCGGTACCGCTGACTGTGCTGAGCAAGGCGCAGTTGCCGCAATGGCGTGAAAGCGCGTCGATGCGGGAGCGCGACTGGGCGCAGGCGACCGGATTCACCGGTGAGGCCGGCAAGGTCGCGCTGGTGCCGGACGAGAAGGGCAAGCTCGGCCGCGTGCTGGTCGGCGCCAGCGACAGCGATGCGATGATGTGGGCAATCGCCGGCCTCTCCGAGACCTTGCCCGAAGGCGTTTACCGGCTCGATCCCGTTCCCGAAGGCGGCGATCCCAGCCGCCTCGCACTGGGATGGGCGCTCGGCACCTACCGCTTCACCCGTTATCACGACAAACCGAAGGGAAAAGCGCGGCTGTTGTGGCCAAAAGGTGCCGATCGCGGTCTCGTCGAGCGGCTCGCCGGCGGCGTTTTCCTCGCCCGCGATCTGGCCACGACGCCGGCTTCTGACATGGGCCCCGAGG
Source organism: Allostellaceae bacterium (assembly GCA_035935235.1). Classification (GTDB taxonomy): domain Bacteria; phylum Pseudomonadota; class Alphaproteobacteria; order ATCC43930; family CGMCC-115725; genus DATARH01. Next base: position 11,842 of record DASYXG010000347.1, on the reverse strand, counting down.
AATTGGCCGACGCAGCGCAAAAGCTTGCGAAGAACGAAGGTGCGCGCTGCAAAATCATCGTCGCCGACAAGCTGATCGACAAGAACTACCCGACGATCCACGCGGTCGGCCGCGCCAGCACCAGACCGCCGCGGCTGGCCGATATCACTTGGGGCGACGATAACGCGCCCAAGGTGACATTGGTCGGCAAGGGTGTGTGCTTCGACTCGGGCGGGCTAGACCTGAAGCCCGCCTCGGGCATGCTCAACATGAAAAAGGATATGGCCGGCGCGGCGATCATGCTCGGCCTCGGCCAGGCGATCATGCAGACCGGGCTCAAGGTGCGGCTTCGGGTGCTGCTGCCCTGCGTCGAGAACTCGGTGTCGGGCAATGCGATGCGGCCGCGCGACATTATCAAGACGCGCAAGGGGCTGACCGTCGAGATCGGCAACACCGATGCCGAGGGCCGCCTCATCCTGTGCGACGCGCTGGCCGAGGCCTCCGACGAGAAGCCGGAAATGATCGTCGATTGCGCGACGCTGACCGGCGCGGCGCGGGTGGCTCTCGGCCCCGAGCTGCCGGCGCTATTCTGCAACGACGATGGGCTGGCGAGCGCGCTGATCGCCGCCGGGCAGGCGGAGGACGACCCGATGTGGCGGCTGCCGCTCTACAAGCCCTACCGGCGTCTGATCGACAGCAAGATCGCCGACCTCAACAACGTCTCCGACGGCCCGCAGGGCGGTGCGATCACCGCGGCGCTCTATCTCAATGAGTTCGTCGATCCCAAGGTGCCGTGGGCGCATCTCGACGTGATGGCATGGAACCAACGCTCGCGTCCCGGCCGGCCCGAAGGCGCCGAGGCGCAGACGCTGCGCGCGGTCTACGCGCACATCGCCGAGCGGTTCGGGTGAAGATCGAAACCCAGCTGCCGCTGGGCAATCTCGATCCAGGGCTGCGGGCGACGGAAACGCGGCTCGATCTCGATCGCGTCGGCGAAGAGGCGCGGCTTGCCGAGGCGCTCGGCTATGACAGCATCGTCTGCGAGGAGACCAAGGACGATCCGTTCATCGTGCTGTCGTTGGCGGCTCAGGCGACGAGCCGGATTGGTCTGGCGACCGGCGTTGCCATTGCATTTCCGCGCGCGCCGGCGGTAACGGCGCTTGCCGCGTGGACGTTGCAGCGCCTCTCGAAGGGGCGTTTAACCTTGGGGCTCGGCAGCCAGGTCAAGGGCCATATCGAGCGCCGCTTCGGCATGAAATGGGCGCCGCCCGGCCCGTGGATGCGCGACTATGTCGGCGCGCTGCGGGCGATCTGGGCGTGCTGGCAAGCCGGCGGCGCCAAGCTCGATTACCGCAGCGAGCACTATAATTTGAACCTGATGGTGCCGCTATTCGCGCCGCCGCCGATCGCGAATCCCGACATCCCGATCCAGCTGGCCGCGGTCAACCCGTTCATGTGCCAGATTGCCGGCGAGGTGGCCGATGGCATCCGCGCCCATCCGGTGTGCACGCCGCGCTATATCGAGGAGGTGATGCTGCCGGCAGCGCGGAAGGGCGCCGTCAAGGCCGGCCGTGACTTCGCCAAATTCGAGATGGCGGTGATGCCGCTGATCGCCACTGCGCCGGACAAGGTTGGGCTCGACGCGCGAGTGCTCGACGTGCGCGCGCGCATCGCTTTTTACGCCTCGACCCCGACCTACCTGATCGCCTTCGAGTCGCAAGGATACGGCGAGGTCGCGCACACCTTGCAGGCCTATTCGCGGGCGCAGCGCTGGGACGAGATGCCGGCGTTCATCAGCGACGAGATGCTCGACCACTACGCGGTGATCGGCACCCATGACGAGATCGCCGGCAAGCTGAGGCAGCGGTTTTCCCGCATTGCCAGCCATCTCGAATTTGCCATTCCCGTCGCGGGCGAAGCAGATAGAGCAGCGCTGCGTGACCTGCTCGCGAGGCTGCTATAGGTCAGTAACCGCGCGCGGCATCGACGAGATTGGCGACCGGGCGACCGGCTTCGAGGTCGCGGATCGCGGCGGCGATGATCGCTGTCGCGGTCGGCGGGTGCGTCTCGGCCGCGACATGCGGCGTGACAATGATACGCGGGTGACGCCAAAACGGATGCGCCGGCGGCAGCGGTTCCTCGCGAAACACATCGAGCACCGCGGCGGAAATCTGCCCTGAATCGAGTGCCGCCAGCAGATCGGCCTCAACCAGCTGCCGGCCGCGGCCGGCATTGACCAGCCCGGCACCGCGCGGCAGCCGCGCGAAAAGCCCGGCATTGAGAATGTTTTCGGTCTGCGGCGTCATCGGTAGCAGCGAGACGAGGATCTCGCTGCGCGCGAGCAGCGCGTCGAGTCCGGCCGGGCCGCCATGGGTGGCAAAGCCTGGCACCGCGCGGCCCGACCGGCTCCAGCCGGCAACGTCGAACCCCAATGCCTTGAGTTTCGCCGCCGCATCCTGCCCGAGCGCGCCAAAGCCGAGAATGCCGACCGCCCGCTCGGCCGCGTTCTTCTGATTGTGCTCGCGCCAATCGCCCGCCGCCTGCTGCGCGCGATAGAGGAAATCCTGACGATGCAGGCGCAGCACCTGCAGCGCGACGTATTCGCTCATCGCCCGCGTCATATAGGGGTCGACCAAACGCACGATCGGCACGCGAGCCGGCAGCGCGGGGTCGTTTAGGATGTGGTCGACCCCGGCGCCGAGCGACACGATCAGACGAAGGTTCGGCAGGCTCGCGAGCAGCCCGGGCTCGGGATGCCAGACCAGCGCATAGTTGATCGCTGTCTTGTCGCCGATCTCCGGCCAGAAGCGCAGATCGCGGTCGGGCCACGCCTTGTTCAGAAACGGCCGCCAGCGCCCGGTCGCGGCCGGGGTCGATTTGAAGAGGATCGCCATCAGCGCCGCATTATCGCACCCCCGTCGGGAATGCGGATGCGGTTGGTTGCGGCGAACGGCGCGCAGGTCGCCCGCAAATTTTCCGGCGAGGGCGGCAGGAGGCGGAGCCGCGCACCGCACATCAGCCGGAACTCGGGCGAGCCGATTCCCTTGCCGCCGCGCCGGCGCGCCCATGTCGAGGCCCGCGCCGCCGCGCGGGAAAAGCCGAGCCGCGCAAGTCCTCTCGGTAGTTCGGGTCGCTCGTTGATGAAATGCGCCAGCGCCAGGTTCATGTCGTGGAGTGTCTGGGCTTGGTTGTCGGAAAGCCGCCCCGGCGCCTCGCGCGGCGAGCGGAACAGCCCCTCGGGCACCCGGGCAAAGGCGCCCTGCGCCGCCAGGCGAAGCTCGATCGAATAATCCTGGATAAAGACGCGCTCGTCGCAGCCGCCGCTGCGGCGCACCGTCTCGCCGCGCGCCAGCCAGCAGGTCGGGTTCGTTTGCGCCCGGTGGAGCGAGCGGCGCAGCATGTCGTCGCATCGTTCGATCGGCCCCGGCGCAGGGCGACACGACGCCAGCGCGTCCTCGGGCGAATCAGCCGGATCGTAGGGCGCTGCCGACGGACTAAAGGCTGCGTCACAGCCGGTTGTCTCGATCGCCTCGATGAGTCGCCGGGTCGCCCAGGGCAGCAGCAGATCGTCGCCGTCCATCGGCTTGATGAAATCGCCTTTCGCCAGGCGCAACCCGACATTCATCGCCGCCGAAGGCCCAGCGTTCTTCTGCTCGACGATGGTGACATCGCCCCAGCCACTTGTCAGCCGCCGCACCACCCCGACGCTATCATCGCTGGACCCGTCGTCGACAAAGATGAACTCGCGCTCGAAATCGCCCTGCTGCGCCGCAAGGCCCGCCACCACGAAGGGCAGCAACGGCACCTTGTTGTAGACGGTGACGATGTAGCTGACGCGAGGCATGGGCACATGATGCCAATTCCACCGCGGCGAGGCCAGAAGCGCGCGCCCGCGCCTTGCTTTCGCGGGGTCGCGCCGGTATAACCCGCGGCTCAATCGGGCGGCGGGCCTGCGCGAAAGCGCCCATAGGGCATGCCTGGCCGTCCCCAGCTACAGGAATTGGAAATGCCCAAGTTGAAGACCAAGAGCGGCGCGAAGAAGCGCTTTAGCCGCACCGCGTCTGGCAAGATCAAGATGAATGTCGCGCACAAGCGCCATCGCCTGATCTCGAAGCCCAAGCAGATGAAGCGCAAGGCGCGCGGCACGGTGACGTTGCAGCCGGGCGACGCCAAGCTCGTTCTCACCTATATGCCGTATCTGAGGGGCTGAGCCATGGCCCGGGTCAAACGCGGAACGACGACGCACGCGCGCCACAAGAAGGTCCTCGACCTTGCCAAGGGCTATCGCGGCCGCAGCAGCAAGGCCTACCGGATCGCGCTCGAAAAGGTCGAGAAGGCGCTGCGCTACGCCTACCGCGACCGGCGCAACAAGAAGCGCGATTTTCGCGGACTGTGGATCCAACGGATCAATGCCGGGGTGCGCGAGCACGGCATGACCTATTCGCAGTTCATCCACGGGCTGAAGCTCGCGGGGCTGGAGCTCGACCGCAAGGTGCTGTCCGACATCGCGATCCGCGAGCCGGAGGCATTCGCGGCGATCGTCGAAAACGCCAAGTCGGCACTATCCGCGCCCCAGGCGGCGGAATGATCACCCGGCTCGTGTTGCGCGTGGGCCCCGGCCTTCGCCGGGGCGACCTTGCGGGCCGATTTACGCGCGGAGCGAGCTGCTAGGCCCCGCTTGTTTCGCTGCGAGTCACGAAGGGGCCGCAATCGGCCCCTTTTCTATTTCTGCGTGAAGGTCAAGGATCGATCATGGATGATCCGCAACAGGTAAAAGAGGCCGTGCTCGCCGAGATTGGGGCGGCGTCATCGCCCGATGCGCTCGAACAGGTGCGCATCAAATATCTCGGCCGGCAGGGGTTGGTGACCGGGCTGATGCGCGGGCTGGGCGCGCTGCCGGCAGACCAACGGCGCGACGCCGGCGCCCGTCTTAATACGCTGAAAGATACCGTCGCTGCCGCCGTCGAGGCCCGCGCCGCCGATTTGGGTCGCGCGGCGCTATCGGGGCGGCTCGCCGCCGAGCGCGCCGATGCGACCCTGCCGGTGTCGCCCGGTGCCGTCGGCCGCATCCACCCGATCAGCCAGACTATCGACGAGATCATCGCGATCTTTGGCGAGATGGGGTTCGTCGTCGCCGAAGGTCCGCATATCGAGGACGATTTTTATAATTTCACCGCGCTCAACATCCCGCCCGAGCACCCGGCGCGGCAGGAGCACGACACGTTCTATTTACCAGAGCGCGCCGACGGCTCGCGCCTGGTGCTGCGCACCCACACCTCGCCGGTGCAGATCCGCACGATGCAACGGCAAAAGCCGCCGCTTCGCATCATCGTGCCGGGCCGCACCTTCCGCTGCGACCATGACGCGACGCACTCGCCGATGTTCCATCAAGTCGAGGGGCTGGTGATCGACCGCACCACCCATATGGGCCACCTGAAGGGCTGCCTCATCGAATTCTGCCGCGCGTTTTTCGATGTCGATGATTTGCCGGTGCGCTTCCGGCCGAGCTATTTCCCGTTCACCGAGCCATCGGCCGAGGTCGATATCGGCTGCTCGCGGGCCGGCGGCGAATTGAAGATCGGCGCCGGCGGCGACTGGCTCGAAATCCTCGGGTCCGGGATGGTACATCCGCAGGTGCTGCGCAACTGCGGCATCGATCCCGACGAGTATCAGGGTTTCGCCTTCGGGATGGGCATCGAGCGGGTGGCGATGCTCAAATACGGCATCCCCGATCTGCGCACGATGTACGACAGCGATCTGCGCTGGCTGCGGCATTACGGATTCTTGCCGCTCGACATCCCCGCGCCGGTGCGAGGACCGCTGTCGTGAAGACGACGCTCTCCTGGCTCAAGACGCATCTCGACACCCAAGCCGCAGTCGGCGAGATCGTCGAGCGGCTCGTCATGCTCGGCCACGATGTCGACGGGGTTGAGGACCCGGCGGCGTCGCTTGCCGCATTCAAGGTGGCGCGGGTAGTTTCGGCCGAGAAGCACCCCAATGCCGACCGGCTCAAGGTTTGCGTCGTCGATGCCGGCGCCGGCGAGGTGCAGGTGGTATGCGGCGCGCCAAACGCGCGCACCGGGATGAAGGGGGTATTCGGCGCAGCCGGGATCACCGTGCCGCGCACCGCGAAGAGACTCGAGGAAAGCACGATCCGCGGCGTCGCCTCGCGCGGCATGCTGATGTCAGCCTATGAGTTGGCGCTGAGCGACGACCATGAGGGCATCGTCGAGCTGCCCGACGACGCGCCCGTCGGCGCGCGCTATGTCGATTACGCCGGGCTGGGCGACCCGGTCATCGACATCAAGGTCACGCCGAACCGCGCCGATTGCCTCGGCGTTCGCGGCATCGCTCGTGACCTCGCCGCGGCGGGTGTCGGTAAATTAAAGCCGCTTGACGAGACGAAAGTGCCCGGCAAATTCAAATCGCCGATCGGCATCGAGTTGACCGATCTGAAGGCGTGCCCGCTGTTCCTCGGACGGCATATTCGCGGGCTGAAGAACGGGCCGAGCCCGGATTGGCTGAAGCGGCGGCTCGAGTCGATCGGCCTCCGCCCGATCTCGACGCTGGTCGACATCACCAATTTCCTCACCTTCGACCTCAACCGGCCGCTGCACGTCTTCGACGCCGGAAAGGTGAAGGGCAACCTAGTGGTGCGGTTCGCGAAGGCCGGCGAAAAGCTGATGGCGCTCAATGGCCGCGAATACGTGCTTGACCCCGAGGTGACCGCGATCGCCGACGCTAATGGGGTGCAGAGCCTCGGCGGCGTCATCGGCGGAGAGCCGACCAGTTGCACTGAGGTGACGACCGAGGTCTTTATCGAGGCGGCGCTGTTTGATCCGGTGCGCACCGCCGCGACGGGGCGGCGGCTCGAAATCATCAGCGACGCGCGGTACCGGTTCGAGCGTGGCGTCGATCCCGAATTCACCGCGCCGGGCCTCGAGATCGCCACCCGGCTGATCATCGAGCTGTGCGGCGGCGAGGCGTCCCAGGTCGTCGTTGCCGGCGCGGTACCGGAATGGCGCCGCGAATACGTCCTGCGCGAAAACCGTATCGCGGAGTTGGGTGGATTGGCGGTGCCGCCGGTTCAGTCAACGGAAATTCTCGAAGTTTTGGGATTCGGTGTCGAGGGCGAACGCGACAGGCTGCGCGTGACCCCGCCACCATGGCGCGGCGACATCGTCGGCGAGGCGGACCTTGTCGAGGAGGTGCTGCGGGTCAAGGGCTACGACGAGATCGCGCCGGTGCCGCTGGCGCGCGACACGGTTATCGCGCGGCCAGCGATCGATGCGCGCCGCCGCCGTACTGAGCTGGTGCGGCGCAGCTTGGCCGCGCGCGGCCTTGTCGAGGCGGTGACCTACTCGTTCATCTCGGCCGGGGCGGCCGGGCGCTTTGGCGGCGGCCAACCTGCGCTACGCCTCGTCAACCCGATCAGCGCCGATCTCGATGTGATGCGCCCGTCGGTGCTGCCGGGGCTCGTCGAGGCCGCACGGCGCAACGCCGACCGCGGGATTGACGAGATTGCGCTCTACGAAGTTGGGCCGCTTTACCGCGGCGACACACCCGAGGGCCAGGTTACCGTTGCGGCGGGGCTGCGCGCCGGGCGGCTTGGGCCGCGCGATTGGCATGACCGGCCGGGCGCGGCCGATCTCTTTGCCGCCAAGGCCGACGCCCTGACCGCGCTCGCAGCCGCCGGCGCTCCGATCGACAACGTTCAGGTCTCGGGCGAGCCGCCCACCTGGTTCCACCCGGGCCGCAGCGGTGTGCTGCGCTTGGGGCCGACCGTGCTCGGCCATTTCGGCGAGCTACATCCCGAAATCCTTGCCGCGTTCGACGTGAGGGGCCCGGTCGCCGCGTTCGAGGCGTTCATCGAAGCGGTGCCGCTGCCGCGCGGGGGACGGCGGCCGCCGGTCAAGCTCTCGGTGTTCCAGCCGGTGGAGCGTGATTTCGCCTTTGTCGTCGATCGCGATGTGGCGGCCGAGACCCTCTTGCGCGCGGCACGCGGGGTCGACCGTAAGCTGGTTTCCGACATCCGCCTCTTCGACGTTTACGAGGGCAAGGGCCTGCCGGAGGGCAAGAAGTCGCTCGCCATCGCGATCACCCTGCAGCCACAGGAGGCGACATTGACCGACGCCGAGATCGAGGTGTTTTCGCAACGACTGGTCGCCGCGGTCGAAAAGGCGACGGGAGGAACGCTGCGCGGGTGACAGGTACGCAATGCTGCGCGATAAAGCCGCATGCATCTGCGCATCCGCTCGATCACCTTTCTCGCCGAGGACGTGCTCGGCTTCGAGCTGGTTGATCCCAATGAGCGGGATCTGCCGCGCTTTACCGCCGGGGCGCACGTCGCGGTGCGGGTCGCGCCAGGGCTGCTGCGCGACTACTCGCTGTGGAACGACCCGGCCGAGCGGCGGCGCTATTGCATCGCCGTGCTCAAGGACAGAGACGGGCACGGTTCGAACCGGCTGCACGCTGAGGCGCGGGCCGGCGACCTCATCGAAGTCTCGTGGCCGCGCAATTTCTTTCCGCTGGCCGAGGGGGCGGAGCGGCACTGGCTGATCGCCGGCGGCATCGGCATTACCCCGATCATGGCGATGATCGCCGAGCTGAAGCGCCGCCGCGCCGATTTCCATCTGCATTACTGCAGCCGCGCGCCGGAGCGCACCGTGTTCCGCGAGGAATTGTCGCTGCTCGCGGCAATCGGCAAGGCGACGTTTCATTATGATGGCGGCGACCCGTCAAAGGGGCTCGATGTCGTCTCGCTGCTCAAGGAGCCGCCGCCCGGCACACATCTTTATTACTGCGGGCCTGCCGGGCTGATGGACGCGGTGGCGCGGGCGACGATCCACTGGCCGCCGCGCACCGTGCACTCGGAGTATTTCAAGGGGCCGGCGGCGGCGATCCCCGAGATGGTCGGCGAGGATCTGCCGTTTCGGGTGCGGCTCGCCAAGCGCGGCGGCGAATATGAGGTGCGCGCCGACGAGTCGATCGCCACCGCGCTGCGGCGTCAAGGGGTCAAGGTCGATACCTCGTGCGAGCTTGGCTATTGCGGCACCTGCCTCACGCGCTATCTCGGCGGAGAACCCGATTTCCGTGATCAGATACTCAATCCGGCCGATCGCAAGAAGTTCATATTGACTTGCTGCACGCGCGCCAAGAGCGAGGTGCTAGAGATCGATCTCTAGCAGAAATAATCTCCGGAATATTCTCCTTTCGATTTCTTTGGAGAATTGCGCCGTTATTTCTTCAACTTATCGATATGTGGCAATTGTGTTACACCCAAGGTGAATCTTCTTTCGTCATCAGGAACTGTCCCGTTCTCGCCCTGTTGGCCCCGGCGAGCCAAGGCAATTGCGCTTCAGGTTGACCATGAGGTTGGCGGGCGCGGTCTCCTTCGGCTGGGGTCAACTGCGGCGGAGGGGTTATGCGCTACTCGATCAATGCGGCGGCGGTGGTGCTGCTCGCCTCTATCGTCCCGGCCAGCGCGCAGACGTCCGGGGTGGTCTGGGGCGGCCCTTACGGGGGCCTCGACCTCGGCGCCGATTGGGGCCAGACACCTGGATCGGTCCGCGTCGCGCCGAACCTGGCATCGCCAACCGGCAACAGGTTGAGCCTTACCAATCATTCCGACACGACGGTCACCGGCGGCGGCCAGATCGGCTACAACTGGCAATTCAACAATTTCGTCCTTGGCGTTGAAGGCGACATCAAGGGTGGCGGCCCGTCCAACACGACCATTGTGAATCCGCCGGGCGTTCCGGGGATTGCCCCGGGTAGCAGCTTTACCGCCTCGTCCTCGGTCAATGGATCGGTGCGCGGGCGGCTCGGCTATGCCATCGACCCGTTCCTGATCTACGCGACCGGCGGCGTCGCGATCGCCGACGCGAACCTCAAGGCGACCTACGCGCCGACAGCGATCACACCCGGCAGCGCCAAATCGGGCTCGGCCCTCCTGGTCGGGCCCACGGCCGGCGCCGGTGTCGAGTATGCGCTCAACAACAACGTCTCCCTCGCCGCCGAATATCGCTACACCGATTACGGTTCGGAGCGCGTCAATCTGGGCTTGGTGCCGATCGTCACCGCCGGCGCGACGTCGACCGCCCCGGTTACCGGGCGCGTTGGCCTGCGCGACAACGAGTTGTTGTTCAAGGTCAACTACCGCTTTGGGGCGCCGCCTCCGCCGCCGCCGATGCCGGTCGCGACACCGGCCCCGCCGCCGTCGGCGCCAAAGGTGTTCATCGTGTTCTTCGATTGGGACAAGGACACGATCACGCCGGAGGGCCAGCAGGTCGTCCAGCAGGCTGCCGATGCCTACAAATCCGGCGCGCCAGTGCAGATCCAGGTAACCGGGTACACCGATCGCTCGGGCTCGGCCGGGTACAACCAGCGGCTCTCCGAACGGCGCGCCAATAATGTGGCGAAGGCGCTGACGCGTCTCGGCGTGCCGCAGAACCAGATGGTGGTTTCCGGCCGCGGCGAGAACGATAACCGCGTGCCCACCGCCGCCGGCGTGCGCGAGCCGCAAAACCGGCGCGTCGAAATCACGGCGCCCTAGCGATAGAGCGAGCGCAGAGGAGGGGCGGTCTTCGGACCGCCCTTCTGCTATGCGCTCTCCGCCAGGCTCTTCGACACCATCTCGAAGGTGTTAGTGCTGAGGCCCTTGGTGTCGTGGATACGCTGCAGTTGGGCCTTCATCAGCGCCTGACGAGCCGGGTCGAATCGCCGCCACTGGCCAAGCGGCTGCACCGCCCGCGCGGCAAGCTGCGGATTGCTCGGGTCGATCGCGAGGACCTCGTCGGCGATAAATTCGTACCCCTCGCCGCTCCCCGCATGGAAATGCAGGCGATTGCCGTTGGCGAAGGTGCTGACGAGGGCGCGCCAGCGGTTGGGGTTGCCGCGGGTGAAAGCGGGATGTTGGGTCAACGCCTTCACCGCCGCGATCGTCCCTGGCAGAGCCGAGCGCGCCTGGATCGAGAACCAGTTGTCGAGGACCAACGGTTCGTCCTGCCAGCGCCGGTAGAAGGCGTCGAGCGCCGCCGTGCGTTCGGGACAATCGATATCGGCAAGGACCGACAGTGCGGCGAGCACATCAGTCATATTCTGCTGGGCGTCGAATTGCGCCTTGGCGAGCCGCGCGCCATCGCGCGAATTACCGGCGGCGAGATAGCCGAGACAAACATTGCGCAGCGCGCGGCGGCCGATCGAGGCGCCATCGGTCGTGTAAGGGCCGGGGTCGGCGAGTTCGCGATAGGCGGCGGCGAACTCGCCGGCGAGCGCGGTGGCGATCGCCGCGCGCGCTTCCTCGCGCACCGCGTGGATTGCCTCGACATCGACCACGGTCATTTCGTCGGCGAGGGTCAGCTCGCCGGGGAGTAGCAGCGCCTCGGCGGCGAAGGCACGGTCGCGCGCCGAATCGGCGAGATTGTGCCGTGCCGCATCGACGAGGTCGGGATCGAGCGAAAGCAAGCGCTTGCCGTCGCGCCACAGCGCGGCCCGCTCTATCAGCACGGCTGTCGCCGCACGCTGCCCGGCGTCCCAGCGCGCGACCGGGTCGGTGTCGTGGATCGCGAGGAACTTGTGCCGCTCGAGCCGGACGCCCTGCAGCTTTACCGGCGCCGAGAAGCCGCGCAGCAGCGACGGGACGGGGGCGGCGGCGACATCGACAAAGCGGAAGGTCTGGCGCGCCTCGCCGCAAACGAGCAATCGCGTACCATCCCGTGCCGTGGTCTCGCCATCGAGGCGAGTCGGCAGCTCGTCGCCGTTGGGGCCGATAAGGCCCATAGCGATGGGGATCGGCAGTGGCTGTTTCTTCGGCTGTCCGGGGGTGGGCGGCGTTTTCTGCGAGACGGTCAACTCATAGCTT
>DASYXG010000346.1:0-1835 GCA_035935235.1 Allostellaceae bacterium | reverse complement strand
GTCTCCTCGCCCTTGCGGACGTAAACCGCAAACCGCATCCGGTATGGCGAGGTGACCGGGTGGTGCTCATAATTGACTAGGATCAACTCATCGCCTGGCTGCGAGTCCGTTAGGCTGATCCGGCAGGGGTAGCCCGGCTGGCGGTCGTCGGCGATCCGTCGCACCGCGCCTCGCTCGGCGAGCTCGCTGTCGGAGAGCGAAAACAGCGGTGCAAATTTTTTGGCCGGAAGACCGGTGATGCGAAAGCTCATGACTGGCTCCTCATGTTGCTGCAACCAACATGAGGCGCGACGCGCCCATTATCTTCCCGGCGATTGCGGTGTTATTGTCGTCTAGTGAGCCGCGTCCCAGGTGGTAGCCCAGCCGGTCTCGACGACCAGGGGCACCGACAGCTCGCAATGCGGCGCGCAGGCGCCCTCCATAACCTCCTTGACCAGCGCCGCGGTCGCCTCGATTTCGCTCTCGGGCACTTCGAACAGCAGCTCGTCATGTACCTGAAGCAGCATTCGCGCCTTGAGACCAGACACCTTCAGCGCCGCCGGGATGCGCCCCATCGCCCGCTTGATGATATCGGCGGCCGAGCCTTGCAGTGGCGCGTTGATCGCCTGGCGCTCGGCCCCCATGCGCCGCGCCGGATTGGCGTCGCGGATGCCGGGGATGAAGCATTTGCGACCGAAGATCGTCTCGACATAGCCGGCGGTGCGGCATTCGGCCTTGATTCGCTCCATATAGGTGCGAATCCCGGGGAAGCGCTCGAAATAGGCCCGGATGTAATCCGCCGCCTCGGCTTGCGGCACGCCGATCTGATTGCCGAGCCCGAAGGCGCTGATGCCATAGAGGATGCCGAAATTGATCGCTTTGGCGCGCCGCCGGGTCAGCGCGTCCATCTGGTCGAGCGGGACGTTGAAGACTTCGCTCGCGGTCGCGGCATGGATATCGTGGCCGGCGAGGAAGGCGTCCTTTAACGCAGGAATGTCGGCGACATGCGCGGCGAGGCGCAGCTCGATCTGACTGTAATCGGCCGACAACAAGACCTGTCCCGGTTCCGCGATAAAGGCCTGGCGGATCTTGCGGCCTTCCTCGGTGCGTATCGGGATGTTCTGCAGATTGGGATCGTTCGAGGAGAACCGTCCAGTAGTGGTCGCGGTCAGGGCGTAAGTGGTATGGACGCGCTGGTCGTCGGGGTCGATCTCCTCGCCGAGCGCGTCGGCGTAAGTCGATTTGAGCTTGGTCAGCTGGCGCCATTCGAGGACGCGTCCCGGCACCGGATGCAGCGGTAATAGTTGCTCGAGGATTGAGGCATCGGTGCCGTAGGCCCCGGTCTTGCCCTTCTTGCCGCCGGGCAGGTTCAGCTTGTCGAAGAGCACGTCGCCGAGCTGCTTGGGCGAGCCGATGTTGAACTCGTTGCCGACATCGCGATAGATCGCGGCCTCGATTTCGGCGATGCGGCGGGCGAAATCGGTCGACAGCTCCGCCAGCGCGGCACGGTCGACCTTGATACCGGCATGCTCCATCGCCGCGACTGGTGGCACCAGCGGCCGTTCGACGGTTTCATAGAGCGAGGTCATGTGCTCGGCGACGAGCCGCGCCTTGAGATGATCGTGCAGCCGCAGCGCCACGTCGGCGCGCTCGGCGGCGAAGTCGCGGGCCGCCTCCGGCGCGACCTCGGCGAATGCGATCCTGCTCTTGCCACTGCCCACCAAGTCCTTCAGCGGCTTCAGCGCGTGTCCCGTGGCGCGGTCGGCTAGTTCCTCGATGCCGTGGTCGAACTGGCCGCCATCGAGCACATAGGACATCAGCATCGTGCAGTCATAGGGCCCGATGCGGACGCCGTG
>DASYXG010000345.1:0-15587 GCA_035935235.1 Allostellaceae bacterium | reverse complement strand
GCCGTTCTGGCTCCGGCGAACTTGGCGGGTTCCCTGGCGGCTTCGGTTTTCCCGGCTGCTCCCCCATTTAATGCTTCAATGTCGCCAGCCCCTCCGGCTCGTCAACCAGTGATCTGATTAATCGCAGAAGGGCTTGCTGCTCGGGGCCGTGTCCGCCGTGCGAAAGCAAGTCTCCGATTTCAATGTTTGTCGTTCGTCCGCCGGATGACGCATTGGGCTCATGCTCTATAAACACCCGCGGTGATCCCGGCTCGCGGACGAGCGAACAAACGTCGCCGGTTGGCGCGCTGCGATAAAGCTACCTTCGTTGCGTCGTTGGCACTCGGGACAATGCCGAGGTTGAAGGCAAGGCGCTTGCCCAACAACGCGCCTTCCCGGAGTTGCCACGCATTTATGGCGAATTGTGCTAGTAAACCGTCTGTAATCCAGGCGTTTAGGTTGACCGCTAATCTATTGCGCTCTCACCACGCTGATCGTTGCGGGTCTATCTGCCGGCGGCCTTATCCTGCTGTTGGCATAGGGAATTTCCCGCGCCGCCGTCGATACCTCTAGCTGTCGTCAATCTCCTTGTTCTTGCGGCGTTTTCCAGCGGCCCTCATGGCTATAATCATCTTCTTCCGCATCGCAGGGTCAGCCCACCGAGCATTAGCAGCCTCGCGTAACTTGTCGCGGAGAGAAGGATCGCTAAGGGCGGCTCGCAATTTCGCACCGACAACAGGGTCAGCCCACCGCGCCTTCGCCGCTGCGCGATATCGCTCGCGCATTTCAGGAGTTCGCTCTAATCGTGAGCTAACGCGGGTGCGTTTCATTCCCTTAGGCCCGCGAAAGAAATGGGCCGTCGCCAGTCGCGGGCGTCAGCCCAAGGTTTGGTGTGGAGTTGGTCTAAATGACCGGCTACAGAATATGGTTAACGACGGCCCCGAGCAAGGTTCAGTAAATCTGGCCCTATTCCTTATTCGTAGCGGTTGGCTCGCAAACGGCGAGGCCATGAGCGGCGCTATCGTCTTGCCATTCCTTCATGACCGCCGAGCTCACGACTTCGCATGAGGCCTTGCCGGAAAACGAAATGCTGTTGACTGGCAAGCACTTGGCTACCAGCAAGCATGATAATCAACAGCCAAACCCACTGCCATTGTGCCTCCCTCCCGAGTAGCGCGGTTGCAAGCGACTATCGGGTCGGTAATCCTCATACCGACAAACGACGGAAATGGGGGAGCCATGCCCGACACGGGACACGTTACGAAGATCGTCAGCGCCTATACGAAGAGAAATACGCTTGCAGCCGACCAACTACCCGCTCTGATAGCCACGGTTCATGCGGCCCTTGCCAGAATTGAGGGTGGAGGTCCGCCGACGCCAGCGATAGGCCCCGTGCCCGTCGTCCCGATTAGGCGCTCGATCCAGCCAGACGCGATCATCTGTCTCGATTGCGGGCATCGTCAGAAGACACTCAAGCGGCACCTAATGGCCGCGCACCAACTGACCCCCGATGCGTACCGCCTCCGATGGGGCTGAAACCGGATTACCCGATGGTCGCATCGAGTTACGCCGCACGACGTTCCGAAATGGCGAAGTCGATTGGCTTGGGGCAACGAAGGTAGAACGCGACGGAGGTAGACGGGACAAGCAGCAGCAACGGCACTGACGGGCGTGGCGACGGCTCGATCGCGTACTGCGCCCGAAATCCTTTAACTTGTGCGGCATGCGCTGAAGCATGGCCGGTGTGGCTTGGCTAGGAACCAACCGATACCGAACGGCTCAAGGCGCTGTTGAAGGCCTGCCCAGCTGAGGGGCTGGCTATATGGCCGGTCGATAAACGCGTCGGCAACGTCAAGGACAACGATCCGTCACCGGTAGAGCCAATTGCCTCTTTCGTAACTTGGGGAGGGATGTGTCATAGATGAGGCGCACAGCAACATATCGACCGTGTGAGCCGACCCCTTAATGAGCTAGCCTGATCAACGCGACCTACCCGGACATGCGAAATGGCCACCCGAGGTGATCTAACTGGCGTGCCGCGATTAGTAGCTGGCACCGTTTCGTGAGGCCGGAGGTGATCTGCACAAGGCGAGGTCATAAAATTTCAGAGCCCGCCCGGCTCCGCAAGTCACCGCGCTACATGCGCTCAGCCGGGCGTCTCGGTTTTCGCTGTCGACACACTAGCGGCTCAAGCCTATCAACTCGGAGGGTCAATCACGCTTCTACGGGTGGCCGATATGGGCAGATTTTGTTGGAGAAACAACTTGCGGAGCGTGAGAATCCTTCCGGCGGCTTGACCGATAGCGGAAATACGGTCGCCGGAAATAAACAAGGCGAGTGCGTCGGCCAATAAGAGCGACCGAGCACGTATTTACCGGACGGCGGCCGATCATGATTGGTCTCACGCACGCCGCGTTGCGCAGAGCAAAGCGCCGCCACCTAATACGTCAAAAAAATCTCTGTTGTGCCTGACAAACTCACCAACTTGCGCACGTCCATCGCCCCTCTGGAGCGATCGTTCCGACACACTGCGCTGATTCCGGACTCGCCAGGATCTGGGCGCCCTTGTGAACGTCGAATGGCGGCGACATGACTCATTTTACTGGGCTTGACGAGCCGCCGAACGTAATCGACTACCCCTGCCTAAGCCGAGCGACTTAGCGAGCTCCGACCGCCTCGCGCTGTAGTTCTTTGCCACCATCGGATAGTCGCGTAGCAAGCTCCATCGGGTGCGGTATTGCTCGACCGTCATGCCGTGGGCGGTCGATAAGTGCCGCTTCAGCATTTGCCCTTTGTAGCCGCAATCGAGACAGGTGATTGACTCGGCTCCGATGCTGCGCCGAATTGGAACCGCCGGGGTGAGGGACGCGGGGGCCGCAGCGAGTGCTTGACCCAGGCTGGCCAGCGACTGACTGACCTTTTCGATCAACACGGGTAGTTCCGTTACGGGAACCTGATTACGCTTCAGATAAGCGGCGACAATCTCCGCGACGTTTTCGATCATTTGGTTTTCTCCCCGAGTTTGCGGGGAATCTACCGTAATTCTTCGTGAACGTGTAGTTTCGCGACTGCCCTTCGTGGAACCGCGCGAGGCGGCAAAAGAGCAGCAGATCACCCAACGAACATCGGGGTTATGGTGAAGCCAAAATTGACTTCTGTACCGCTGACTATCTCGGGTCCCAATAGCCTCCTCGCGTCGGTCCGGTGGCCTGAGCCACTTCCGCGGTAGGATCCGGTATCCGCTCGATGAGCGCCTTCAACGTCGTGATCGGAAATTCTCCGTAGGACCCGTGGACGCTACGGCGCTCGCCGTTCGCGTGCCCAGTGATCGCCACACGGGCTTCCAGCGGGATACGCATGTCGCCATACTGGTTCACGATTTGGCGCGACATAGTGATGAAGCCATGTCGATGGCTGTGAAAGACCGCGCGCTTGTCAGTGATTCCGACTTCCTCGCGTAGCCATTCAGACATGACCTTGCTAGCTTTGCCTGGCTTGATCTGTGGGAACAACCGCCCATCGGGAATGCTTTCCAGGTATGTCATAAAGCCCTCGCGGATGATCGCGGAATGCAGCGGCACGGAGCGCCACGAGGCTTCGTTCTTCAAACTCTCATCTTCTTCGCGGTTATCCTCGCGGAGGCGCAGTACATGCACTCCATCCACGACCTCGATGTCGCGTTTGTGGGCACCTGCGATTTCCTCAATTCGGGCACCCGAGAAATGCGCAATCCAATTCCCCCATCGGATGATCGGCACGGCCTTTCGGGCCGTGGTGAGGATGGTAATCCGTTCCGCCAGCGTGAATGACCGACGCGCCTTGCGGGGTGCCTTCTTCGGCGTAAACTTAACGAGCGCGGCGGGGTTCGATCGGATCAGCTTTCTTTCCAGTGCGAACGCGAACATCGTCTTGATCGCCCGGACGTGATTCTTAATCGTCGTCTGGGACTTCTTGTGCTCAAGGAGATGGCCGACGTACTCGATTAGCTTGTCATCCGTGACCCAGGCGATGGTATCATACTTGAGCCACGCCACCAGCTCCTTGATCTTACTCTCAAAGAAGGCGATTGAAGCCTTGCCGGGGGTGCGGCGCTTTTTCCATTCCACCAAGAGGGTACCGAAGGTAACCACGGTTGCTGTGGTTCCGCTCCACAGGCGGCGATCGGCGGTCGCGCTTTCCCGCGCGATGGCGTCGTTGATCCGCTCCATGCTTTCGGAGTGGCCTTCGGGTGGCGGATATCGCTTTATCTGACCTCCGAATGGATTCCTCGGGTCACGTGGCCATGTGTAGCGCGGTTCCGGTTCCCCCCGGAGTTGCCGCCAAGCGTTGTCAATGATCGCTTGTATCTCGGCATTCTTAGCGAACTGCCGCGCCTTCGCGATCTGCTCGTCTTTCGTGTCAAGATCACGGGTTAGCGATTTCGAGCCGATGATAGGAATCAGCGACGGTGGAAGGACACGGCGAACTCTGAGATCACCATTAGCTAGCTTATTCCGATAGGGGAACGACGCACTCATTTTTGGACTCCAGAATTGGACTCATAGATTGGACGAAACCGGCAGAATCGCTAGGGTTCTGGGAGAATCGACTTTACCGTTCGGAGTAAGCTATTCTCAGCCCACGAATAGGCGCGGCCCGCGTCGTCGGGCCGAAAATCCCAGCGAGGAGATTCCGGATGCTGCCAGCGAAGGAAAACGAACTGATCACCCGGGTCGGACCGGGCACGCCGATGGGCGATACGTTGCGGCGGTATTGGATCCCCGCTTGTTTGTCGTGGGAGATCGCCGAGCCGGACTGCGCACCCGTCCGCGTCAAGCTGCTTGGCGAGGACCTTGTCGCCTTCCGTGACAGCGATGGCCGCATCGGACTGGTCGATGAATTCTGTCCGCACCGCCGCGTCTCGCTGTATTTCGGCCGCAATGAGGAATGTGGCCTGCGGTGCGTCTACCATGGCTGGAAATTCGACGTCGAAGGCAATTGCCTCGACCAGCTCAATGAGCCGCCGGAGCACCAGTTCAAGCAGCACATCCACATCACCGCCTATCCGACAGTCGAGCTGGGTGGGATCGTCTGGGCCTATATGGGCCCGGCCGACAAGATGCCAGCCGCACCGAAATTTGCCTGGACGCAAGTGCCGGAAGAGCGTCGGCATGTCTCCAAGGTGATCGAGGAATGTAATTGGCTGCAGGCGCTCGAAGGTGGTATCGACACCTCGCACGCGCCAATCCTGCACCGGCTCCTGACCGACAACTCGAAGCGCGGTGGGATGAAGCCGTCGAGCCCGTTCGTGCGCGGCAAGGCGCCGAAGCTGGTCGTCGATGTGACCGATTATGGCTATCTCTACGCCGGTATCCGGCCGCTCGGCGACGCGGAGGTGCACATCCGCAGCTACCACTTCATCATGCCGTTCCATCAAGTCCGACCGTCACGTTCGGATTCCGGGTTGGCATGCGATGCCGGCCACATCTGGGTGCCGATGGATGACTACAATTGCATGGTCTACAACTGGATGTATTCGACTGACGACGCGCCGCTGACCGAGGAAGACCGGGCCGAGCGCGGCATTGGCAACGGGCCGGATTTTGTTGATCAGAAGACCTTCCGGTCTTTCCAGAACCGCTCCAACGATTACGGCCTCAACCGCGAGGTGCAGCGCACCGAGAGCTACACCGGCATTGACGGCATCAACCAACAGGACCGCGCCCTGCAGGAGACCATGGGCCGCATCGTCGATCGCACAAAGGAGCATCTCGGCCCGGCCGACAAGGCGATCGGTCAGACGCGGCGCATGTTGGGCCAAGCCGTCAGGACCGTTCAGGCCGGCGGTGACCCGGCCGGCACCGGCCCCAGCTACTACCATATCCGCGCCGGTGAGGAGGTGTTGCCGCGCGACGCCGATTGGCACGCGATCCTGGCACCCGACATCACCAAGGATAAAATCCTGCAGACGGTGTAGTTGCCGTCATCGCGACCCCGGATCAAATCCGGGGTCGCGATGACGAACTGAAAGGAGCAAGGGAACATGCCGCAGGCGTTCGCCGGGGTTCTCGTCCCGGTCCTGACCCCGTTCACCCCGGCGGGCGAGCCCGACGCCGGACGCTTTGTCGCGTTCTGCCGATGGCTGTTGGACGAGGGCGCCGACGGGCTCGCAATCTTCGGCACGACCAGCGAGGCCAACTCGATGGCCGCCTCGGAGCGCATGGCGCTACTCGACCGGCTGATCGCCTCGGGCATCCCGGCGGCGAAGCTGATGCCCGGCACCGGCGCCTGCTCGATCACAGAGGCGACGATGCTGATCAAGCACGCAGTCGGCCATGGCTGCGGTGGCGTGCTGATGCTGCCGCCGTTCTACTACAAGGGCATGACCGAGCAGGGCGTCTATGACTTCATCGCCGCGGTCATCGACCGGGTCGGCTCGCCGGCGCTCCGGATGTATCTCTATCACATCCCGCCGCAGACCATGATCCCGTTCGGGGTCGAGCTGGTCGGACGCCTCATCAAGGCCTATCCGAACACCGTCGTCGGCTTGAAGGACAGTTCGGGCGACTGGAGCAACACCAAGGCGCTGCTCGATGCCTATGCGAGCACCGGCTTCGGCATCTTCCCGGGCTCCGAGGTGTTCCTCCTTGATGGGCTGCGCAACGGCGGCGTCGGCTGCATCACCGCCTCGGGCAACGTCAACGTGCCGGGCATCCGGAAGGTCTACGAGAACTGGAAGACGCCACAAGCCGACCAGCTCCAGGCCGACATCACCCTCGTGCGCACGACCATTCAGAAGTACCCGATGGTGCCGGCGCTGAAGCGCATCGTCGCGCATTTCCACGGCGATCCCGACTGGGCTGCGGTGCGCCCGCCGATGGAGTGCCTCAGCGATGCGCAGTCGCAGGCGCTGATCGCCGACCTCGCCAAGATCGGCTACAGCCTCGGCGAGCGCCGCCGCGAGGCGGCTGAGTAGGGACCGTCCATGGTGAGCGAGCACGCTCCCGCGCGCACCCCGGAACGGCAGGCGTTCTACGACAAGATCGCCCCGGCCAATCTAGCGCCGCTGTGGGAGCAGCTGCACAGCCTCGTCACCCCGGAGCCGGTAAGCAAGGTACAGCCGGCGATCTGGCGCTACCGCGACGTGCGGCCACATTTGATGCAGTCGGGCAGCCTCATCACCGCGCAGGAGGCGACCCGCCGCGTCTTGATGCTGATGAACCCTGGGCTTGGCGGCCAGGCCTCGATCACCGGCTCGCTGTTCGCCGGATTACAGCTGATCATGCCGGGCGAGGTGGCCCCGGCGCATCGCCACTCGCAATCGGCTCTGCGCTTCATCATCGAGGGGCATGGCGCCTATACCGCGGTCGATGGCGAGCGCACCCTGATGGAACCTGGCGATTTCGTCATCACCCCATCCTGGACTTGGCACGATCACGGCAACGACAGCCCCGAACCGATGGTGTGGCTCGACGGGCTCGACATCCAAATCGTCAATCTATTGAACGCCAGCTTCGCTGAGGGCTACCCCGACGATACCCAGCCGGTGACCCGGCCCGAGGGCGATGCCTTTGCGCGCTACGGCAACAATCTGCTGCCGGTCGATTGGAAACCCGAGGTCAAGACTTCGCCGGTATTCAACTATCCTTACGCTCGCACGCGCGAGGCGTTGGAGGCGCTGGCGAAGAACGGCGCGCCCGACCCGTATCACGGCCACAAGTTGCGCTATGTCAATCCGGCATCGGGTGAGTTCGCGATGCCGACCATCGCGACCTTCGTCCAGCTGCTGCCCGCCGGTTTTGCCAGCCTCCCATACCGTTCGACCGACGGCACCGTGTTCGTTTGCGTCGAGGGCGGTGGTGAAACCCGGATCGGCGACAAGGTGTTCTCCTGGGAGCCGCACGACATCTTCGTTGTGCCCAGCTGGGTGGAGCACACGCATCGCGCTAACGTGGAATCGGTGTTGTTCAGCTTTTCCGACCGGGTGGTGCAGGAAAAGCTCGGTTTGTGGCGCGAAGCGCGAGGCAACGCCTGAGACGGCGCCGCTAGCGAGTTCTTAACAAGCCACCGGTAAGTCGGGTCTCATGGCGGAAAAGCGAAAAGGCAGTGGCGCGGCTATCAACCCGGTGATCCTGTCGGGCGGATCTGGCACGCGGCTGTGGCCGATGTCGCGCACGCATTACCCCAAGCAGTTCCTACCGCTGGTCGGCGACAATAGCCTGTTGCAGCAAGCCGCGTCGCGTGTCCCCCAAGATGCCGGTTTTGCCGCTCCGCTGGTGATCGCCAACGAGGAGCACCGTTTCCTTATTGCCGAACAACTGCGAGAGATTGGTGGGACGCCTCAGGCGCTGCTACTGGAGCCGGTCGGGCGCAACACCGCGCCCGCCGTCTGCGTCGCCGCGCTGCGCCTGGCCGAGCGCGACCCCGCCGCACTGATGCTGGTCACCCCGTCCGATCACAAGATCGACGACGTGCCGGCCTTCCTCGCCGCCATCGAGCGCGCTGCCGAAGCCGCGCGCGCGGGGTTTCTCGTCACCTTCGGCGTGACCCCGGAGCGTGCCGAGACTGGTTACGGCTATATCGAGCGCGGCAAGAAGCTGGGCGCCGCCCACGGCGCTTTCGCCGTCGCGCGCTTTGTCGAGAAGCCTGATGCGGCGACCGCTGCGCGCTACGTCAAGAGTGGCGAGTTCTTCTGGAACAGCGGCATTTTCCTGTTTCCGGCCGCGCTCTATCTAAGCGAGCTCGAGCGCCTGCGCCCGGAGATGCTCACGGCCTGCCGCGAAGCGCTGGCAGCTGCCCGCTCCGACGACGATTTTGTCCGCCTCGACAAGGCCGCTTTCGCCGACTGCCCGGCCGACTCGATCGACTATGCGGTGATGGAGCACACCGAACGCGCCGCGGTGGTGCCGGTCACCATGGGGTGGAGCGATCTCGGTTCGTGGGACGCGCTATGGGAGAGCGCCGCCAGGGATGCCGATAAGAACGCGCTGGTCGGCAATGTCATCGCCGAGGACACGCACGGGTCGTATATCCGCTCCGAGGCCGGGCTGATCGCCGCGCTCGGCGTCAAGGACATGGTCGTTGTTGCTACCCAGGACGCGGTGATGCTGGCGCCGCGCGAGCGCGCCCAGGACGTCCGTTCGCTGGTCGCGCGTCTCGTCAAGGACGAGCGCAGCGAGGCCGAGACCCTGCCGATCGTCTACCGCCCGTGGGGCAGTTACCAGACGCTGCACGCCGGGCACCGCGTTCAGGTCAAGCACATCGTCGTCAAGCCGGGAGGCAAGCTCTCGCTGCAGATGCACTACCACCGGGCCGAGCACTGGGTCGTCGTCCAGGGCACCGCCAAGGTGCGCCGCGGCGACGACGAGATCATGCTGACCGAGGACCAGTCCACCTACATCCCGCTCGGCACCCAGCACCGGCTGGAGAACCCCGGCAAGATTCCGCTGCACGTGATCGAGGTGCAGTCCGGCGCCTATCTCGACGAGGCCGACATCGTGCGCTTCGAGGATACTTACGGGCGAGTCAAGGAGTAGGGGGTCACACCTCCGTCTTTGCCCCGGTGCGCTCGGTAATGAGCCCGTAATGTTCGATCCGGCGGTGCTTCTCGAAGGCGAAGACGGTGCACCGCAGATAGTCACCCAGCTCTAGGTCGAGGTTGCAGCCGATCACCTCGTCGTCCTCGCTCATCGCCTGGGCCGCGATCTCGCCGGTTGGGGCGACGATCGCCGAGCCGCCGATCATCCCGAACCCATCCTCGGCGCCGCATTTGGCCGCTGCCAGCACCCAGGCAGCGTTTTGATAGGCGCCGGCCTGCAGCGACAGCAGATGGTGGAACATCCGCAAATGCTCGGGTTCGCGGGTATGGATGTTTTCGATCGGCGTGTTATAGCCGAGCGCGACGATCTCGACCCCTTGGAGCCCCATAACGCGATAGGTTTCGGGCCAACGCCGGTCGTTGCAGATGCACATGCCGACGACAGCGTCCATCGCCCGCCACACCTTGAATCCCTCATTGCCGACGTCGAAATAGCGTTTTTCGAGGTGCTGGAACGGCGCATTCGGCAGGTGCTCGGAGTGGCCGGGCAGATGAATCTTGCGATAGCGGCCGAGGATGCGGCCGTCGCGCTCGACGAGGATCGAGGTGTTGTAGCGGCGGGTCTGGCCGTCCTCCTCGGTCAGCTCGGCATAGCCAAGGTAGAAGCCGATGCCCAATTCGCGCGCCAGCTCGAACAGCGGCTGGGTCTCGGGGCCGGGCATCTGCGCTTCGAAGAAGCGGTCGATCTCTTCCTGGTCGGTCATCCACCAGCGCGGGAAGAAGGTGGTCAGCGCCAGCTCCGGGAAGACAACGAACTTGGCCCCGCCGGCATGCGCCTCGCGCAGCAGCGCGATCAGGCGCTTAACGACCGAGGCTCGGCTGTCGGCGAGGTGGATCGGTCCCAATTGGGCGACCGCAGCGCGAAGGTGACGGGTCATGGAGTTTCTCCAAGGC
This sequence comes from Allostellaceae bacterium, assembly GCA_035935235.1. Lineage (GTDB taxonomy): Bacteria > Pseudomonadota > Alphaproteobacteria > ATCC43930 > CGMCC-115725 > DATARH01. Next base: position 5,137 of record DASYXG010000345.1, on the reverse strand, counting down.
TATGCTGCAATCCCGTCCAGCGTCCTTCGAGACGCGCTCTTGGAGCGCTCCTCAGGACGAGGACGGACTAATGATGGCATAAAGAAAGACCCTCATCCTGAGGTGCGGAGCGAAGCCTCGAAGGACGCATTTTCGCCCATCCAGCTTCACACCAGCGTCGCGCCGCTTTTTTCGGCGACGAAGGCAAGTTCCGGCGTCGCTTGGCCCAAGGGACGCGCCATCTCGCTCAGCGCGCAGGGCAGGAACGCGCCGCTGCCGCGCCCCACCTTGAGCTGACCTTCCTCGATCACCACTCGCCCGCGCGACAGCACCGTCACCGGCCAGCCGGTCAGGTGCTTTCCCTCATAGGGCGTATAGCCGGTGTTGTCGTGCAGCATCGCCGCGCTCACCACAATGTGCCGGTCGGGGTCCCAGATCGCGATGTCGGCGTCGGCGCCGACCGCGATCGTGCCCTTCTTGGGATAGAGCCCGTAGAGCCGCGCGTGGTTGGTCGCGGTCAGCGCGACAAAGCGGTTGAGGTCGATGCGGCCCTTGCGCACCCCCTCGGAGAAAAGCAAGGGCACGCGCAGCTCGATGCCGGGCACGCCGTTGGCGGTGTCCTTGAAGGTGGTCTTGTCGCCTTTGAGGAGCTTGCCCGTTTCGTCGTAGCGGTAGGGCGCGTGGTCGGACGAGAACACCTGGAAGGTGCCGTTGGCGAGACCGCGCCACACCGCCTCCTGCGCCGCGTGGTCGCGTGGCGGCGGCGAGCAGCAGAACTTGGTGCCCTCCAGGTCCATGCCGATGTCGTCGGCGGTGAGAAACAGATATTGCGGGCAGGTCTCACCGTAGAGCTTGAGCCCACGGGTCTGCGCGTTGCGGATCACGTTGATCGCCTCGGCCGCCGAGACGTGGACGATGAGGATCGGCACGTCGAGCAGCTCGGATAGCGCGGCTGCGCGGTTGGTGGCTTCGCCCTCGGCGATGCGGGCGTGGCTGACCGCGTGGTAGCGCGGGTTGCCAAGGCCGCGTTCCAACAGCCGGTCGGTGAGGAATTTGATGATGTCGTGATTCTCGGCGTGCACCATGACCAGCGCGCCCTCGCGCCGCGCCAGCGCCAGGATGTCGAGCATCTGGCGGTCGTCGAGCCGCATCGCGTCGTAGGTCATGTAGACCTTGAACGAGGTGTAGCCGTCCTGGATCAGCGCCGGCAGCTCCTGGCCCAGCACCTGCTCATTGGGGTCGGTGACGATCAGGTGGAAGGCGTAGTCGATCACCGCCTTCGGGGTCGCGGCGGCGCGGTATTCCTCGACCACCTGGCGCAACGACTGGCCGCGATGCTGCGCGGCGAACGGGATGACTGTCGTCGTCCCGCCAAACGCGGCCGAAACGGTGGCGCTGTAGAAATCGTCGGCGCAGACGACGCCAAAGCCGGAACGCTGCTCGATATGGCAATGGCTATCGATGGCGCCGGGCATGACCAGCTTGCCGCGCGCGTCGATCTCGCGCGCCGCCGGACCGAGACCGCGGCCGAGGGCGACGACGATGCCGTCCTTGATGCCGATGTCGCAATGCTGCGTATCGGCGGCCGTCACCACCGTGCCGTTTTTGATGACCAGGTCGAAATCGGCCATGGCTGCGTTTCCCGTATGGCTGCCGCCAGCGGACAATAGCACGCGTTATCCCGGGGAGGCCTATGATGCCGCGCCGCAGCATCAAGCACTCGGCGAGGCCAAACATGAGCGTGGAAATTCGTCCGCAGCGTCTTTCGGTCGCACAGATCAGGCGACGCAAGGGCGGCGACAAGCTGGTTTGCCTTACCGCCTATACAGCCCCAATCGCGCGACTGCTCGACGAGGCGGTCGATATGTTGCTGGTCGGCGACAGCCTGGCGATGGTCATCTATGGCTTCGAAAGTACGCTGCCGGTGACGCTTGACATGATGCTCGCCCACGGCGCCGCTGTAGTGCGTGCCACCAGCCACGCGGCAATCGTCGTCGATTTGCCGTTCGGGTCCTATCAGGCCTCGCCAGCGGACGCATTTCGCGCCGCTGCCCGCGTCATGGCCGAGACCGGCTGCCTCGCGGTGAAGCTCGAAGGCGGCGAGGAGATGGCCGAGACCGTGGCTTTCCTAACCAGCCGTGGCGTACCCGTCATGGGGCATGTCGGGCTGACACCGCAATCGGTCAACCAGCTGGGCGGCTATCGCTCCCGCGGCCACGAGGCTGGCGAGCGCCGCAAAATCCTTGCCGACGCCGTTGCCATCACCGATGCCGGCGCCTTCGCGCTCGTCGTCGAGGGCGTCAACGAGGGGGTGGCGCGGGAGCTCACTGGAGCGGTCGCGATCCCGACAATCGGCATTGGCGCGTCGCCTTCCTGCGACGGCCAGATCTTGGTGACCGACGACATGCTCGGCCTGTTCGCCGAGTTCATCCCAAAATTCGTCAAGCGCTATCGCGATCTCGGCGCGGAGATCCGGCAGGCGGCGCGTGACTACGCTGAAGACGTACGGCACGGCCGCTTCCCGGCATCCGAACACACCTACGCGACGCCGCCCAAGCGCGCGAAGACTCCGGCTCAGACCTAGAGCTGCCGGCCCACCGTTACGGCGGCCGGCAGCTTGGTCTTGCGCGACTAGTAGCCGTGCGCGGCCGCCCAGCCCTTGCCGGCCTGCAATTCGCCGAGCGCCTGCTGGATCAGGTTCTCGGCATTGACCTTGTGCCCGCCGAACACGTCACGGGCTTCGCCTCTCAGAATTCCATACGCGTTATTGAGCGCGCCTTCCGCCTGATTGATGGCGGGGTAGCGCCCCTGCGCCAGTGTACCGGCGGTAAACGCGACCAGGCCGACGGCAACGAACGCGGCGGTTAACTTCATCTTGTGTTGCGACATTGAGGGTCCCTTCCAGATTTTGGTGATTTATTCGCGACCGATGAACGGACCGCTCGTCGATCTCTTCCCAATGTGCTCAGCGGCGCTTCGACAGCGACGCGCCGACGCGCTACTCTAATCACGAACCAAAGCGTGGAGAAACGTCATGATGGTGAACGCGCATCGGCCGACCATCGCGGTGACCCGTCACGCCATCGCCGCTGGGCATTATCTCGCGGCGACCGCCGGGTTCGACATCCTCCAGGCTGGCGGCAATGCGGTCGATGCAGGGGTCGCGGCGGGAATCGCCCTGGGCGTGCTGCAGAGCGATCTGGTCAATTGCGCTGGTGTCGCGCCGATCATGATCTACCTCGCCGAGCAGCGCGAAGTGGTCACCATCGCCGGTCTCGGTACCTGGCCAAAGGCGCTCGACCCAAACCTTTTCATGCGCGAGCACGGCGGCAAGATCCCGGTCGGTGTGTTGCGCACTGTAGTGCCGGCGGCTCCCGACGCCTGGATCACCGCGCTCAGGCGCTACGGCACGATGAGCTTTGGCGATGTCGCGGCGGCCGCGACCCGGCTCGCGCGCGATGGTTTCCCGATGTACCCGCTGATGGCTGCGAGCCTCGAAAAGCACGCTGAGCGCCACGGCGAATGGCCGTCGAGCGCCGCCGTCTACTTACCGAACGGCCGCCCGCCAAAGACCGGCGAGATGTTCTACCAAAAGGACCTTGCTGCTTCGCTGCAATATATGATCGACCAGGAGAAATCGGCAGCCGGGCGCGGCCGCGAAGCCGGGCTCGACGCCGCGCATGATGCGTTCTACCGCGGCGACATCGCTAAGAAATTCGTCGCCTTCAACAACGCCGAAGGCGGCCTGCTCTCGATGGACGATCTCGCCAACTACCACTCGCCAGTCGGCCCAGCCGAGCGCCGCCGCTTCGGCGACCTCGAAGTCTTCACTTGCGGCGCGTGGTGTCAGGGGCCGGCGTTGCTGCAGACCCTGGCGTTGCTCGACGGCACCGATTTCAAGGGCCTCGGCCACAACAGCGCCGATTACGTGCACCGACTCACCGAGGCGCTGAAATTGGCCTTCGCCGACCGCGAGGCCTATTACACCGACCCGGCGACCGGGACCGTGCCGCTGCCCACCTTGATCTCGGAAGAATATGCGGCCGAGCGGCGCAAGCTGATCGACCCGCTAAAGGCTTGGCCGGAGATGCCGCCGCCGGGCGATCTGGGCGCCTCGGGTCAGGTGCTGGCGCCGAGCAAACCGAACCCGTTCCCCGAACCCGACACCTCCTATGTCTGCGTCGCCGACCGCTGGGGCAACCTTTTCTCAGCGACGCCGAGCGACGGCTCTTATGGCTCGCCGATTGTCCCGGGCACCGGGCTCATCCCGTCGAATCGTGGCTCACAATCTCGGCCAGATCCGCAACACCCGGCCGGTGTCGCGCCCGGTAAGCGGCCGCGCCTGACGCCGAACCCGGCATTGGCGATCAAGGGGAATGGGGAACAGTTCCTGCCGTTTGGGACACCCGGCGGCGATGTCCAGACTCAGGCGATGCTGCAGGTGCTGCTCAACATCTTCGCGCATGGCCACGATGTCCAGACGGCGATCGAACAGCCGCGTTTCGCGAGTTACTCCTATCCCTCGTCCTTCGCGCCCTACGACTACTACCCCGGCCGGCTCAATCTCGAAGGCCGGTTCTCGGAAGAAGTTGCCAGCGAGCTCGCAGCACGTGGCCACAAGATCCAGCGCTGGGGCGACTTCGAGTGGCTCGCCGGCGCGGTCTGCGCGATCCTTGTCGACAAGGAGCGCGGCACCCTGGAAGCCGGCGCCGATCCGCGCCGCGCCGCCTACGCGCTGGGATGGTAGCGCTCGGCTAAGTCCCGCGGCGTTCTTGCTTCGGGTAAGGTGTGCCGTCGCGGTGCGTGTAAGTTCCGGGCGCGCTGTGCGGTGGCACCTTCATATCGATATCGGAGTAATGGGCGCCATCGCCCGGGGGGCGTGTGCCCATTTCGAGGAAGGTGGCGTCGGCGTTGGAACGGTTCTGCAGGTGATGGCCGTTGGTATCGCCGGCCTTGAACCCGGCGCAATCGCCGGCGTGTAGCGTTTCAGCACCGGCATCGCTCACCAGCGTCACCTCGCCCGACACGATGTAGATGAACTCGTCCTGCTCGATGTGCCAATGGCGTTGGCTCGACCAGGCGCCCGGTTCGAGCCGCACCAGATTGACCCCGTATTGCGTCAGCCCCGCAGCGTCGGCGAGGCGGGTGCGGTGGCGCG
>DASYXG010000344.1:0-9144 GCA_035935235.1 Allostellaceae bacterium | reverse complement strand
AAACGCTGGCGCGGTTGGATTCTGCGGCGCAAGCCGCTTGCCGCCCGATCTCCGACAAGCGCGGCACGATCGAATACCGCACCAAGATCGCCGGCGTCCTGGCGCGCCGCACGGCCGCCATCGCCTTTGAACGCGCCTCGGTGCGCTCGGATACCGTTTCGGGAGACATTTAATGAGCAAGCATCACGTCACCACGACCATCAACGGCGAGCCGACGGAATATCTCTGCGAGGGCCAGCAGACGATGCTCGACGTGCTGCGCGACGAATTGGGCCTCACCGGCAGCAAGGAAGGCTGTAGCTCCGGCGATTGCGGCGCCTGCACGATCATCGTCGACGGCAACATTGTCTGCTCGTGCCTGATGCTCGGAGTCGAGGCCGAAGGGCGCACGGTAACGACGATCGAAGGCATCGCCGACGGCGATGTGCTGCACCCCGTGCAACAGAAATTTCTCGAACACGCCGCGCTGCAATGCGGCTTCTGCACGCCGGGTCTGATCGTCGCGGCCAAGGCGCTGCTCGACAACAACCTCAACCCGACCGAGGAGGAGGCGCGCTATTGGCTCGCCGGCAACCTCTGCCGCTGCACCGGATACGACAAGGTGCTGCGCGCGGTGATGGATGCCGCGGCGGTGATGCGCGAGGCCCGTCGGTAGGCAACTTGCATTCGGCGGCGCCGAGACACGAAATTCCTCTTATGGAGTAGCAGATGTCATATCTCGACAAGGCGGCTCTGAAAATTGTCGGCACGCGGCCGATCCGCCCGGATGGCGTTGACAAGGTGATCGGCCGCGCCAGCTTCGGCGCCGACATGACGATGCCCGGAATGCTGTGGGGCAAGGTCAAGCGCAGCCCGTACGCGCATGCGCGGATCAAGCGGATCGATACCTCGAAGGCGGCGGCGTTGCCCGGAGTGCACGCGGTCGTGACGTCGGCCGATTTCCCCGACATCCCGAACGAGGAAGCCTTTGTCGGCGAGGGGCCGATGAATTTCCGCGATCTGTCGCGCAACTGCATGGCGCGCGACAAGGTGCTCTACGACGGGCATGCCGTGGCGGCGGTCGCTGCCACCAGCCAGGCTGGCGCCGAGGAAGCGGTCGACCTGATCGAGGTCGAATACGAGGTGCTGCCGTACGTGATCGATGTCGAGGCGGCGATGGCGCCGAACGCGCCAATCCTCCATGACGACATGTTCACCCAGGGCGTCGACCCGAAACCGACCAAGCCGTCGAACGTCGCCAAGAAGATCACCTTCACCAAGGGCGACATCGCCAAGGGCTTCGCCGAGGCCGAAGTGGTGATCGAGCGCAAATACACCACCAAACCCGTCCACCAGGCCTATATCGAGCCGCATGCCTGCGTCGTCGCCATCGGCCCCGACGGGCAGGCGACGATCTGGAGCTCGAGCCAGGGCCAGTTCATGGTCCGCGCTTACTGCGCCAAGCTTCTCAATATCGACATCGCCAACATTCGCGCGGTCCCGGCGGAAATCGGCGGTGGCTTTGGCGGCAAGACGCTGGTGTATCTCGAGCCGGTCGCGCTCGCGTTGTCGAAGAAGACCGGGCGCCCGGTCAAGATCGTGATGAACCGCGAAGAGGTGTTCCGCGGCACCGGCCCGACCTCGGGCGGCACGATCGAGGTCAAGCTCGGCGCCAAGAAGTCGGGACGCATCGTCGCGGCCGAGCTGGTGCTGAAATATCAGGCCGGCGCCTTCGCCGGTTCCCCGGTCGGTCCGGGTTGCATGTGCGCCTTCGCGATGTACGACCTCGATAACGTCCACATCACCGGCTACGACGTCGTGTCGAACCGGCCGAAAGTGGCAGCGTATCGGGCGCCGGGCGCGCCGATCTCGTCGTTTGGGGTCGAGAGCTGCCTCGACGAGCTCGCCCGCGATCTCAACATCGACCCGCTGGCGCTGCGCGAGATGAACGCGGCGCGCGATGGGACCAAGACCCCGTACGGCCCGACCCTCGTCAATGTCGGCTATCTGCAGACGGTCGAGGCCGCGCGCAACCATCCGAACCTCAAGGTCAAGCTCGGCAAGAACCAGGGCCGCGGCATCGCCTCGGGCTTCTGGTTCAACATCGGCGGTGAGTCGAGCGCAGCAGTTCACATCAATGAGGACGGCACCGCGAGCGTCATCGAAGGCAATCCGGATATCGGCGGCTCACGCGCCTCGATGGCGATGATGGCGGCCGAGGTGCTCGGCATCCCCTACGACCGGGTACGCCCGGTCGTCGGCGACACCGGGTCGATCGGCTTCACCTTCCTGACCGGCGGCAGCCGCGTCACCTTCGCCACCGGCATGGCCGTGACGCAGGCGGCGGAAAAGGTCGTTGAGCAGCTGAAGTCGCGCGCCGCGGCGATCTGGGACATCAGCGCCGAGGCGGTCGAGTGGAAAGACGGTAAGGCCTTCCCGGCTGGCGCCAACGCCGGCAGCTTCGAGCCGCTGTCGCTCGCCGATATCGCGATCAAATCGGGCCGCACCGGCGGGCCGATCAGCGCCGAGGTGTCGATCAACGCGCAAGGCGCCGGCCCCGGTTTCGCCACCCATGTTTGCGACGTCGAGGTCGACCCCGAGACCGGTCACGTGAAGATCCTGCGCTACACCGCGGTGCAGGATGTCGGTCGCGCGATCCATCCCTCCTATGTCGAGGGACAGATCCAGGGCGGCGTCACTCAGGGCGTCGGCTGGGCCCTCAACGAGGAATACATCTACGACGAGGATGGCCGCCTCGATAACCCCGGCTTCCTCGACTACCGTATCCCGGTCGCCTCGGACATGCCGATGATCGATGCGGTGATGGTCGAGGTGCCGAACCCGCGTCACCCGTTCGGCGCGCGCGGCGTCGGCGAGGTGCCGATCGTGCCGCCGATGGCGGCGGTCGCCAATGCGATCGCCGATGCGGTCGGCGCGCGGATGCGCGACCTGCCGATGTCGCCACCGAAGCTGCGCGCGGCGCTCGACGATCAGGAGCCGCCGCGCCTGGCGGCCGAGTAAATAGGGCAGTCATTGCGAGGAGCGCGTCGGCGCGACGCGGCAATCTCCTTCCGCAGGAGGCTCTCACTGCCTGAGATTGCTTCGCTTCGCTCGCAATGACACCCTAGGCGAATGCCGCACGTCATCATGACCGGGATCGCTGCCCGCCGGCTCACCGGCGGGCAGACCGAGTTCGATGTCGACGCCGATACGGTTCGGCGCATGATCGCCGAGCTCGACCGGCGCTATCCCGGTCTTGGCAAGCAGATCGACGAAGGCATGGCGGTGGCGATCGACGGCGAGATCTTCCAGGACGCCTATCTCGAACCGCTCCGCCCCGACAGCGAGATCGTGCTGATCCCCAAGATCGGCGGCGGCTGATTTTTCTAGCGGCCGGTTACCGCGCCGATGACGCCGGTGGCGATGCCGGTCGCGGCGTTGACCGCGCTGCCCGCAACATACCCCGCCGTGCCGACCGCGGTGGTCGCGACCGCTCCCGCGGTCCCGATGGCGGCGCCTACCGGGTTGGGACCAGGCCCGACCCAGTAGCAGGCATAATGGCGGTAGATATAGCCGGGACCGCAGTATTGATCAGCCATCGCGGCGCTCGACAGGCCGATGGCCAACCCGGTAGTAATCGCAATCGTCCTGAACATCGAAACGCTCCTTTGCAACGGCTTCCATGGGGTAGCGGACGCGGCCCCAGCCGTGTGGCAAACATTCTTCTGGCGTTCGCGTTCCGGTGGAGACGCCACTGACGCAGCTTTTTGCGGCTTGATCGATGATTTCGAGCGATACCGGTCTGCGTCGCGCCGTCATCTGGGTTGCCTGTCTCAACCTTGCCTATTTCGGGATCGAGTTTGCGGTCGCGACCTCGATTGGCTCGGTCTCGCTGTTTGCCGACAGCATCGATTTTCTCGAGGACGCGTCGGTCAATTTCTTGATCCTCGTCGCGCTCGGGTGGAGCGCGCGGCGGCGGGCCTGGGTGGGAAGCGGGCTCGCCTGTCTGCTGCTCGCGCCGGCGCTGGCGACGCTTTGGACCACCTGGGTGAAGTTTCAGACCTTTGCCGCACCGGCGCCGGTTCCGCTCTCGCTGGCGGGTGCCGGAGCGTTGGTCGTTAATCTGTCTTGCGCCTTTCTGCTGGCGCGCCACCGCCATCACGCCGGCAGCCTCAGCCGCGCCGCGTTCTTGTCGGCCCGCAACGATGCGTTGGCCAATCTGGCGATCCTTGCCGTCGCGGTGGTGACGACCTATTGGCGCTCGGCCTGGCCCGATCTGATCGTCGGCCTGGGCATTGCCGCCATCAATACCGATTCTGCGCGCGAAGTCTGGCAGGCGGCGCATAAGGAGCGGATCGCCGCGCGTCCATAGCCGGACCGGAACAACGGGCACAATAGCGCGTTGCCGGTAATAAGACGGGGGACAGCCGTCCCTTCAACCGGTCTCCGGAGCACGCCAATGCCTTTGAGCAGGATCGTCAAACTGTTGGCATCTGCGGCGGTCCTCGCGGCTGTCGTTTCGCTTCCCGCGACGAACTCGGCCGCTCAACGCTATTATCCCGGCACCGCATCGATACCGACGGCGCCAAGCGGAGGTGATGACCCGGGCCCCGTCACGCCCGTCCACGCCGTCTTTCTGAGGGCCGGCCCGAGCGTCGGCTCGCCGGTTATCGGCACGCTGCAGCCGGGCATGCCGCTTCAGGTCCTGGCCAGCGCCAATGACGGCTGGATGGAGGTCAGCTCACCCGCGGGCACGGGCTGGACATATAGCAGCTATCTGGGTCAAGCAATTAGCGCGCCCTGAGTCATTGCGCTGCGAGCGATTGGCCGACCGCGTAGAGCGCGCAATTGGCTCCTCTTTTTGCGCACTCGCTCATGGCGACCCGTTTGGCTTCGTCAGGTGACGAGGCCGAGAAAATCCAACCGCAATGGCCTTCCGGGTTGATGGCAAAGGCCTTGGCGTCGGTGCGGGCGGCGACATAATTGCCAAATCCGGCGACACACGCCGCGGTGAGGCCCGGCGGCTGCGCCAGAAGCGCCATCGGTGGCAGCTCCATGACCTTGTCCACCGGCAAATGAAGCAACGTCAGAAAGGTTTCGACTGGCGGCCATACCACCTCGCTCGGGGCGATCGTCAGCGCGAAATGCCCGTCGGTGCCGATTGGCGGCAGCATTACCAATTGAGCGGGCGCGCCAGCGCGCCGGTAAGCCTCGAACATGCGATGCGCTAGGTCCGGCGAGAAAAAATGGTCGTTTTCCGAATAGAGCCATAATGCCGGTATCCGCGCGCTCTGGCCGAGGACACCGAAATCCGAGACCAGGCGATCCTCGCTGCACACGTGGTCCGGCGCATCCGAGCCGCGGCCGCCGGCGAAATTGAGGATGCCGATGACTCCCGATGGGTTGGTCGCGGCGGCGGCACTGACGGCGAGCCCGCCCGTGGATTGACCGAGAAGTACAATCCGGCTGGGGTCGACCCAGGGCTCGCCACGCAGTGCGGCGACCGTACCGAGCACATCGTCGGCCGAAGTCGTCGCGGCGCGCAGGTAATCCCGGTCGTTGCAGGGCCCCGTGATAACTTCCGCGTATGGCCCGTCGGAATGCCCGAACCCCCGGCGCATAATCGCGACCACGGCATAGCCGCGCGTGGCGAAGAATTCTGCCGGCCCGATATAAGGGGCCGGCGACATACTCCGTCTCTTGCCGGCATCCCGCGGGGTGCCATGCACCATGACCACTAGGGGAAATCGCCCGGGACGGTCTGGCCGAACTATCATCGCCTCGAGTTTCGCCTGCCCGCCACTTGGCAACGTGACGGCCAAAGACGTCATCTCGCGAACGATGCCGTCGGCCCGCACCGACCCGGCGGACACCGCAACTAGGAACGCGATGCACATCAAGCGTCGCATGGGGTCTCCTATCGCCGGTGGCTGCGAACGAGAGCCGCGTTATTGGTGCATGAGAAATTCGCCGCATAATATTCAACGCAAGATCGGCTGCCACATTTTGGACGCGCGAGGCTGAGGCAAGAGCGGCGCGCTTCTCGATGGGATGTCCAACCGTTATGTTCATGAAGAACGAGCGGATGGACCTGATGATGAAACTCAGCGCGCGCAATCAGCTTAAGGGCAAGATCGTCGCCGTACAGAAAGGCCAGACGACGGCGCATGTGCGGATCGATATCGGCAACGGCGTCGTTGTTACCGCATCGATCACCAACGAAGCGATTGACGATCTCGCTCTCAACATCGGCGACGAGGCAATCGCGGTGATCAAGGCCTCGGATGTGATGGTCGCGAAATAGATGGCGATTTTCCCGCAAACGGCCGCGACGATCCTGGCCGGCTTGCTGCTGATTGCGCCGGCGGCGGCGCAATCGCCGGCCGCTGCTCCGGTATTGTCGCTCCAAGGCAAGGTAAAACAAGCGCAGCACTGGACGTTCGATGACCTCAAGAAGATGCGGGCGGAGCATGCAGATGTCTCGTATCAGACCGAACATGGGCCGGTGACCGCGAGTTACACCGGCGTCCTGCTATGGTCGCTGATTGACCAGGCCGGTGGGATCGACGACGGGACGCGCAACGCGGTCGTGCGCCACACGATCCGCATCACCGCGACCGACGGATATGTCATTATCCTTTCTACCGGTGAGATGTCGCCTGACTACGGCAACGCGCGCGTGCTCGTCGCTTACGAGCGTGACGGCAAACCGCTCGACAATTTTCGCGTGGTGATCCCGGGCGACAAGCGTGGCGCGCGCGACGTCCATGACGTGACGACGATCGCGGTCGAATAGGTTCCGCGTCCTTGCCCTCGCTTCGAGCGAGCCGATAACATCGCTCGGGGTCAAGCGGGAAGAAATGGGGCAGGGGATGGAATACGACTACATCATCGTTGGCGGCGGTTCGGCCGGGTCGGTCATGGCCAATCGGCTGTCGGCGAAGAGCCGCGACAGCGTGCTGCTCTGCGAGGCGGGGCAGGACACGCCCGACGGCAAGGTTCCGCCGGAAATCCTCGACTCCTACCCTGGCACCGCCTATTTCGACCCGCGTTTTCACTGGAGCGAGCTCAAGGTCCATACCGAGATCGTCTCGCACAACCGCCCCGAAGAGCGCCCGCCGCTCAGGAAATACGAGCAGGCGCGCGTGCTTGGCGGCGGCTCGTCGATCAACGGCCAGCTCGCCAATCGGGGCGCCCCAACGGATTACGACGAATGGGTGGCAAAGGGCGCCGCCGGCTGGGGCTGGAAGGACGTGCTGCCCTATTTCAAGAAGGTCGAGCGCGACATGGATTTCGACGGCCCCTTCCATGGCAAGGAGGGCCGCATCCCCGTCCGCCGCATCTTCCCGAATATGTGGAACGGCCACGCAAAGGCGGTCGCCAAAGCGTTCGAGGAGGCCGGTTTTCCCTACATCGAAGACCAGAACGGCGAGTTTAAGCCTGACGGGTATTTCCCGATCACCATCTCGAACCTCTATGATCGGCGGGTGTCGGCGGCGATTGGCTATCTCGATAACGGCACACGGATGCGCAAGAACCTGACCATCTCGGCCGAGACGCAGGTCATGTCGCTGCTCTTCGAGGGCGCCAAATGCGTCGGGGTCAAGGCGCTGGTCAAAGGCCAGGAAACCGAGTTCCGCGCCAAGGAGGTCGTGGTCTCGTCGGGTGCGATCCACTCTCCGGCACACCTGTTGCGCGCCGGGATTGGCCCGGCCGGTGCGTTGCGTGATCTCGGCATCGAGGTGCGCGCCAATCTGCCGGGAGTGGGGCAGCGGCTGATGGATCACCCGTCGGTGTCGGTCTCCTCGTTCATCAAGCCCGACGCGCGGCTCAACAATCTGACGCGGCGTCACATCCTGCTGGCGCTGCGCTACTCGTCGCAGATCGGTGACGCTCCGGCGGGCGACATGTTCGTCGCCGGGGTGAGCAAATCGGCGTGGCACGCGGTCGGCGAGCAGATCGCCTCGCTGCTGCTGGCGGTCTACAAGACCTATTCGGAGACCGGCCAGGTCAAGCTGGTCTCGCGCGACTGGCGCGCCGAGCCGATGGTCGAGTTCAACCTCCTGTCCGACCGGCGCGACCTCGAGCGGCTGATGGACGGGTTCCGCCGCCTCGGCGCGATGCAAATGAGCGCGGCGCTGAAAGAGGCGACGAGCGACCCGTTCCCGGCCACCTATAGCGACAAGGTGCGCCAGATCGGCGTCGTCAACGACAAGAACCGCCGCATCACCAACATGGTTGCCAAGCTGCTCGACGGCCCGGCCTGGCTGCGCCGCTGGGTCATCGACCGCTTCATCGTCGAGGGTTTTCGCTTCGATCAGCTGATGACCGACGACGATGCGCTCGAGGCCTTTGTCCGCAAGGCGACGATCGGCGTGTGGCACGCGACTTGTACCTGCCGCATGGGTGCCGCTGGCGATCCGATGGCGGTCACCGACAATCAGGGCCGGGTGAGGGGCGTTTCGGGGCTGCGCGTCGTCGACGCCTCGCTGTTCCCAGCGGTGCCCTGCGCCAACACCAATTTCCCGACCTTGATGACCGCCGAGAAGATCAGCGACGCGATGGTGGCCTAGCCCCCACGGCTGCCGCTAGGATGCGGCGACAGGGAGAGATTCATGCGCTTTGGTATTTTCGATCATCTCGACGACAGCGGGCAGCCGCTTAACCGCCATTTCGAGCAGCGCCTGCAGCTGATCGAGGCCTATGACCGGGCCGGGTTCTACGCTTATCACCTGGCTGAGCATCACAACACGCCGCTCGGCTATGCCCCGTCGCCGAGCGTGTTCCTTTCGGCGGTGGCGCAACGCACCAAGAAGCTCAAATTCGGCCCGATGGTTTACCTGCTGCCGCTCTACCACCCGCTGCGGCTGATCGATGAAGTGTGCATGCTCGACCAGATGAGCAACGGCCGGGTTCTTTACGGGGTCGGCCGTGGCATCTCACCGGTCGAGGTCGGCTTCTACGGCATCGATTTCGCCACCGGAGCCGAGCAGTTCCGCGAATGTTTCGAGGTCACCCGCATCGGCTTCACCGAGGACCGGCTGACCTTCCACGGCAAGTTCTACAACTTTGACAATGTACCGGTCCCGATGAAGCCGGTGCAGAAGCCCTATCCGGAGCTGTGGTACGGCATCGGCCGGTCCGAGAGCATCCCCTGGGCGGCAG
>DASYXG010000343.1:0-26215 GCA_035935235.1 Allostellaceae bacterium | reverse complement strand
CTCGAGGAACATCAGACCCCGGTGCAAATCCTCGACGTGCGCGAGCCCGACGAGTTCACCGGGCCGCTCGGCCATATCGAAGGCGCGGTGCTGATACCCTTGGGCGAGCTCGCCGAGCGCGCCGGGGAATTGGCAAAAGATCGGCCGATCGTCGCGGTATGCCGCGCGGGCAGCCGCTCCGCGCAGGCGACGATGATCTTGCAGCAGGCGGGATTTACCGATGTCGCCAATCTCAATGGCGGCATGTTGCGCTGGCGCGCGGAGGGCTACCCCGTGGAGGGCGGCAGTGCTTGATTTGGCGACCGAGGTTTAGTTGAAGGGTCCGTAGCCTTCGAGGCTGACGCCGATCCACATCATCACGATCAGGCTGAGCATCAGCACCCAGAGCATGGTCCGTCCCCGCGGCGGAACGGGGATCAGGATCGCGGCCAGCATCAGCGCGCCGGTAACGAGGAAAAGGGTCGTATCACTCATCTCGCGCCTGACAACCTTTACGGGTATCGCAACTCTGCGCCCGGTTGGTTAATAGCCGGTGAATACCTCGCGTTTTGTACTACTCGCCCGGTTGGGTGCGTTCGCCCGGAACAAGGGCGATGATCTCGGCCTCGCGGGGGCCGATTTCGGCTTCGCTGCGCGGCAGGCGGGTCTGAGTCTCTACCGGCTTCAGCTCGACGAGAGGCTCGCCGGTGCCCTCGACTTCGAGCTCGTTAAAGCGGCGTGCCTGCGGCATCACCCGGCTTTCGAGGCTGCCGACGAGATCGTTGTAGCGCTTGACCGCGCTGTCGAGACCCGCACCGACCCCAGCGACATGGTTGCCCATCACCGCCAGCCGGCGGTAAAGCTCGCGGCCCAGTTCGCCGACATGCCGCGCGTTTTCCGCGATCTTTTCCTGGCGCCAGCCGACGGCGATCGCCTTGGCGAGAGCGATCAGCGTGGTCGGCGTGACGATCAGCACCTTGTTGGCGATTGCGTCCTCAAACAGCGTGGCGTCGCGCTCGATCGCTGCCGCGTAGAAGTTCTCGCCGGGAATGAACATCGCGACGAAGTCGGGAGTGCAGGGAAGCGCCGCCTGGTACTCCTTTCCGGAAAGCAGCCGCATATGCGTGCGCAGCTGCTTTGCGTGCAGCGCGAGATGCGCTTCCCGCGTGTCGTCGTCGGTCGCCTCGATCGCGTCGAGATAGGCCGCCATTGAGGTCTTGGCGTCGACGACGATGCGCCGGTCCCCCGGCAATCGAATGATGACGTCGGGTCGCAGCCTGCCGTCGTCGCCGTCGATCGTCTGCTCGGGCAGGAAATCGACGTGAGCCGACATGCCCGACAGCTCCATGACGTTGTGGAGCTGATGCTCGCCCCAGCGCCCGCGGGTCTTCGGCGCCGCTTGCAAGGCGTTGACCAGCTTGCGTGTTTGCGCGCTGGCGTCGGCCTGCATCGAGACGAGCGCCTTCATTTCCTCCGACAGCCCGCCATAGGCGGCCGCGCGCGCCTTCTCGATCTCGGCGAGGCCGGCCTTGTAGTCGTCCAAGGTCTTGCCGATCGGCGCGAGCAGCGCGGCGATGTCCTTCTGCCGCTGGTCAAGGGTCGCCGCGGCGCCCTTGTGGTGCTTGTCGAACACCTCGTTGGCAAGGCCGAGAAACGATTCTTGGCTCTGCTGCAACGCATCGGCGGCGAGCCCTTTCATCGCCTGCTCGAACTCGCCGCGCAGGCTCGTCAAGGTGGTGACCCGTTCCTCATGCGCGCGGCTCGCGGCGGCGAGCTCGCGGCCGCGCAGCCACCACGCGGCGGCGGCGCCCACGCCCAGCCCGATGAGCAGCAGCAACGATGCGAGGATTGCTTCCATCCCGCTTCCCCTGAAAACCGACAGGTGGCATGTTCGGATCGAAATCTATACAAGATTTTGTGTCCCTGCGCAGCAAGCTTAGCGCTTCGCGGCGGGCATGATATCGTCGCGCCGCTCTCGGTCGCGGGGCGTGACGGTGAAATTCTATCTTGCTGGAACGATCTTTATCGCCGTTGCGCTGATGACGTTATTTGCCGCGGCAACGTTCATAACGACCGGCCCCGATAAGCGGCATTCGACCGCGCACGCGCCACAAGGCGCCACGGATCACTCGCTTGGCGGCGCGCCGACGACGGTCTCGCGGCCACCGCCTGGCTCAAACCCAATTGGCTCGCCCGCCGTGTCCGTGCCAACCTTTACGACGGGGATGACCCCCGCGCCGTTGCCTGGACCGCCGTTGACTGGGCCGACCGGAACGCCGCTGCCGCTCGGGGTCCGCGGGCCGCCACCAGCAACATTGCCGTCCCCGGGGGCTCCGCCAGCTGTTCCTCCCATCGGCAACGGGGTCGTCGATACCCATACGATCTCGCGATAGGGCATGGACTTCGAGCTTTCAAACGAACAGCGCGCGTTCCAGGAGACGGCGCGCGAGTTTGCCCGCACCGAGTGGCTGCCGCACGCACCGGGCTGGGACAAGCGCGAGCAGTTCCCGGTCGCGGCATTGCGCGCGGCGGCAGCGCTCGGCTTCGCCGGCATCTATGTCAAGGAAGAGTTCGCCGGCAGTGGGCTGACTCGGCTCGACGCGGCGCTGATCTTCGAAGAGCTGGCGACCGCCTGCGCTTCGACCGCCGCCTACTTGTCGATCCACAACATGGCGGCGTGGATGATCGACCGCTTCGGCGATCGGCACCAGCGCGCCCGCTTCGTGCCGAAACTGATGTCGATGGAGCATTTCGCCAGCTACTGCCTGACCGAGCCGAATAGCGGCTCGGATGCGGCGGCGCTGCAGACCAGCGCCCGGCGCGACGGCGACGACTATGTGCTGAACGGTTCGAAAGCGTTCATCTCCGGCGGCGGGTCGAGCGACATCTACGTCGCGATGGTGCGCACGGGTGACACCGGGCCCAAGGGCATCTCCTGCCTCGTTGTCGAGAAGGGCGCGAAGGGTCTCTCGTTCGGCAAACACGAGGAGAAGCTCGGCTGGCATTCGCAGCCGACTGCTTCGGTCATTTTCGAGGATTGCCGCGTGCCGGTCGCCAACCGCCTCGGCAAGGAGGGCGACGGGTTCACCATCGCGATGATGGGCCTCGATGGCGGCCGCCTCAACATTGGCGCCTGCTCGCTGGGCGGGGCGCGGGCCTCATTCGAGGCGGCGCGCGCCTACATGCTGGAGCGGCGGCAATTCGGCCAGCGCCTCGCCGATTTCCAGGCGCTGCAGTTCAAGCTCGCCGACATGGCGAGCGAGCTCGACGCGGCGCGGCTGCTGTTATGGCGCGCGGCGTCGAGTCTCGACAGGGGCGACCCGCAGGCGACCTTGCATTGCGCGATGGCAAAACGCGTCGCCACCGATGCCGGGTTTCGCGTCACCAACGAGGCACTGCAGCTGCACGGCGGCTACGGCTATCTCAAGGATTTCCCAATCGAGCGCTACCTGCGTGACCTGCGCGTGCACCAGATCCTCGAGGGCACCAACGAGATCATGCGCGTCATCATCGCTCGGCATCTGCTGCGGCAGTAAGCTTCCTCTCTTGCGCTAGTCTTTGTGTGGGTGGCGTGTCAGGATGGGAACAAGCGCAAGAATATTAGCTTGGGGGAGACGATGAACTGGAAGCGGCCGACCCGGCTCTTGGCACTGGCGTTCGCATTCGGCCTCGCGGCATCGAACGCCGCGCTCGCGGAAGACAAGCCGCCTCTCACCATCGGTTTCGGCATGGCCTTGACTGGCGGGCTTGCCGGTGGCGGCAAACAGGCGCTGCTCGCAATGCAGATTTGGCAGGACGAGATCAATGCCAAAGGCGGCCTGTTGGGCCGGCCGGTGAAGCTGATCTTCTACGACGACCAGAGCAAGCCGGACACCGTGCCGCCGCTCTATGAAAAATTGATCAGCGTCGACAAGGTCGACTTCATCGTTTCCGGCTACGGCACCAACCAGATCGCGCCGGCGATGCCGATCGCGATGCAGCACGACAAGCTGTTCTTCGGGCTATTCGGCCTCGCGGTGAACAGCGAGTTCCACTATCCGAAATACTTCTCGATGCTGCCGAGCGGCCCCGATCCGAAGCACTCCTTCGCGGAGCCGTTCTTCAAGGTCGCGCTGGCCGCCAATCCCAAGCCCAAGACGCTGGCGCTGCTCGCCGAGGATTCCGAGTTTCCCAAGAATGCCTCGGAGGGTATCCACGACATCGCCAAGCAAAACGGTCTCGATATCGTCTACGACAAGACCTACCCGCCGGGGACGCCCGACTTCACCCCGATCGTCCATGCGATCCAGGCAACCAATCCGGACATGGTTTTTGTCGCCTCCTATCCGCCGGGCTCGATCGGTATGCTCCGCGCCGCGACCGAGGCCGGGCTCAAGACCCGCTTCTTTGGCGGCGGCATGGTCGGGCTGCAATTCACTCCGGTGAAACTGCAATTCGGCGCGAAACTCAATGGCATCGTCGACTACGACTGGTGGATCCCGTCGCAGACGATGCAGTTTCCTGGCATCACCGATTTCCTGAAGACGTATCAGGCAAAGGCCTCCGCCGAGGGTGTCGATCCGCTCGGCTGGTACCTGGCCCCGTTCGGTTACGCCTATCTGCAGGTCTTGGGCGACGCGATTACGGCGACCAAATCGCTCGACCAGGCCGTGGTTGCCGATTACATGCACAAGAACTCGTTCAAGACGATTGTCGGCGACATTGCCTTTGGCCCCGACGGCGAATGGACCAAGCCACGCGTCATCGAGGTGCAGTGGCAAGGGATCAGGGGCAACACTCTCGACGACTTCAAGGACACCAAGACCGAAGTCATCCTCACTCCTGACGAGTACAAGACAGGGACGGTCGTGGAGCCGTACAGCGGGGCGACGAACTAGGCGGCATAGGCGCCTGGCGGGCAGTGTCTCGGTTTGAGGATCACGCACGGACCGAGAGCTGCCCGTTGCACCCGCGCGAACGCCCGGTTAGCTAGGCGAGCGACAATAGAACGCAATGGCCTGCTTCGACTATTCTAAGTCGAATTGATAGGCTCGACCGCGCTTATGGCCGACCAATCCACGATCCGCATTTTCATCTCGTCGCCAGCGGACGTGCGGCCGGAGCGGCTGAAGGCCGAGCAAATTATCGCCCGGCTAAATCGCGAGTTTGCCTATCACTTCCGCGTCGAAGCGGTGCTGTGGGAGCGCGAGCCGCTGGTTGCAGCGCGTCATTTTCAAGATCCGAAAAACATCCCGCAACCGCGTGGCATGGATATTGTCGTCGTGATTTTGTGGTCGCGGCTCGGAGTGCTATTGCCGGCGGACCAATTTCACGGCGCGATCTCGGGCGGGCCGGTTACCGGTACCGAGTGGGAATTCGAGGATGCGCTTGCCGGTGCGCGCGCGACCGGTGGCATTCCCGATCTGCTGCTCTATCGCAAGACGGCGGAGCCAGTCAGTAGCCTTGGCGATCGCTCGGCGTTGCAGCAGCGCCTCGAACAACTCGATATGGTCGAAGCGTTCATCACCCGCTGGTTCCGCAGCGCTGATGGAGAAAGTCTGACCGCAGCCTCGCACAACTTCGCCACCGCGACGGAATTCGAAGAGCGGCTCTACGAGCACTTGCGGGCGCTCCTGGAGCGGCGCGTGGGTGCGGCGGTGGAAGGGATCGCGGTTCGCTGGCACGAGGCGCCGTACCGCGGCCTCTTGTCGTTCGATTACGAGCATGCGCCGGTATTCTTCGGCCGCACCCGCGCGCGAAACGAGCTGCGCGAGTTGCTGGCGCGGCGAGAGCTTGCCGGCTGCGCCTTCATGCTGGTCCTGGGAGCCAGCGGCTCCGGCAAGTCATCGCTGATCAAGGCCGGGCTGCTGCCCGATTTAATGCTCCCCGGGATGATCGGCCGGGTCGGGTTGGTGCGCTGGGGGGTACTGCGGCCGTCCGACGCCGGCGGCGACCCGCTCGGCGGACTAGCGGCGGCAATCCTGTCGGCGACAGCGCTGCCTGAGCTGGCAGGATTGCAATATACGCCGGAACAACTCGGCACATTGCTGCGCGACGTGCCGGGACAGGCGGCCCTGCCGATCCGCCAAGGGTTGGCGGCGGCCGGGGCGGCGGCGGGGCTGACCGAAGCGGGCGAGCCGCGCCTTGCGCTGGTCATCGACCAGTTCGAAGAGTTGTTTACGATCGAAGGCATCGGCCAGCCGGATCGCGAGGCCTTCGTCGCGGCGGTGGAGGCGCTCGCGAAGAGCGGCTTCGTCTGGGTCATCGCGACGATGCGCAGCGATTTCTTCGACCGGTTGGAGACGCTGCCCGCTCTCGCCGCGCTCTCGACGGAAGAGAAGCCGTTCTTGTTGCTGCCGCCCGATGACGCCGAAATCGGGCAGATCATCCGCCAGCCGGCATTGGAGTCTGGGCTCCGCTTCGAGATCGATCCGGCGCATGGGCTCGGTCTCGATGAAATCATCCGCCAGGCGGCGGTGCGGGAAAAGGGCGCGCTGCCGCTGCTCTCGTTCCTGCTCGACCAGCTCTGGCGCCGGCGCACCGACGCCGGGATGCTGACTTTCGCCGCTTACGAAGAGCTGGGCGGGCTGGAAGGCGCGATCAGCCGCCGCGCCGAGGAAGTATTCCACGAGCAACCCGATGCCGTGCAGAAAGAGCTGGTTCCGGTGTTGCGTGCGCTGGTGACGGTGCGCGGCGGCGCTGTTACGTCGCGCGCGGCGCCGCTGTCGCTGTTTCCTGCGGGCTCGCCGCGGCGGGCCTTGGTCGATGCCTTCCTCGACCCTGCGGCCCGGCTCCTGGTCGCGGACGCCGACCCGAGTGGGGCGCAGCTTCGCTTGGCGCATGAGGCGCTGCTGACCCATTGGCCGCGGGCGCGCGACCAGGTCGCCGCGGACGCCCGCGACCTGGAATTGCGCGGGCGGCTGGAGCAGGAGGCCGAGCGCTGGCGGATGGCGCCGCGCCGGGACAAGATCCGTCGGGTGGCCACGGGCCTGATGCTCGCCGAGGCGCGGGCGCTGCTCGCGCGATGGGGTTCGGAACTGCCCGGCGAGGTGCGCGAGTTCGTCATCGCCTCGCGCCGTGCGGCCCGCCGCAAGCGAGTGCGTCTGGTCGGAATGGTGACGGGTGCCGTGGTCTCGGTGCCGCTCGTCGCTGGGATTATTTGGGCCGGGTTGGTATGGCGGGGCGTGCGGGCCGTCGAGGCCGAGATGGCGTTTGTCCCGATCCCCGCGGGCTGCTTCGATATGGGCAGCCCCAGCACCGAGGGAGGGCGCTTCCCGAACGAAGGGCCGGTGCATCAGGTCTGCCCGAAAGCCTTCGAGCTCGGCAAGTTCTCGGTGACGCAGTGGGAATGGCGCCAGGTGATGGTTTGGATCAATCCCAATCCGTCATACTTCAAGGGCAACGACCGGCTCCCGGTCGAGACTGTGAGCTGGGACGATACGCAGACTTTTTTTGCGGCTGATGTCGTTTTTCAGCCGGAACCGCTACCGGCTGCCGAGCGAGGCGGAATTGCAGTATGCGGCGCGAGCCGGCACGACGACGGCGTACTACTGGGGCGACAACATCGATGACGGTTGCGCCTACGAGAACATCGCCGATCAGAGCATGAAGAATATAAGGGGGCTTGCCGACGAGCCGGCCGCCAACTGCGATGACGGCTTTGCGCACACGGCGCCGGTCGGGTCGTTCAAACCTAACCCCTGGGGATTCTACGACATCCTCGGCAACGTCGCGGTATGGACCGAGGATTGCTATATCGGCAACTACCGAAACGCGCCCAAGGATGGCAGCGCGGTCACCGCCGGTGATTGTGCAATGCGCGCGGCTTACGGCGGCTCTTGGCGGCAGCCTCCGCGGTATGTGCGGGCGGCTGCTCGTGCCGCTCGTGAGCCGAATAACCGCATCTTCTGGCTCGGCGTTCGCCTCGTCAGGATTCCGCCCTGAGGCGTCGATCCTATGCTGTTGAAAAAGGAACGCTGATTACCGCCCGATCCACGTCGCGATGCGTTGGACGACGTCGCTTTCGATGCCGAGGTATCCGTGCGGCGACATCGCCTCGCAAGGGGCGGACTGGATATCATGGCTCTCGACGTAGATGACATCCTTGCGCGGTGACCGGCTGAGCGCGGCGAGTATCTGCGGGGCGAAGCCGGGGCCGGCGATCGGGCAGGTGTCGCCCCGGTTGGAAACGACGAGCGCCGGCACGGCGATCGCCCCGAGGTCGCTGTCGAACACGGTCTCGCCGGCTGGGCTTTGCCCCGCCACCGACGAGGTCAACACGACACCGGCGACCTTCCCGGATAGATGTGCTGCGCCATTGGCCGCGGCGATCGAGCCCATACTGGTGCCGACCAGCCACACCGGGGCGTTGCTTCGCGTGCGGGCGAAATCAATCGCTCGGCCGATTATCGCCGCGTAAGCCGGCGTATGCCGCTGACCCTTCAGCGACGACGACGAGGCGAGCGTCATGTAGGCGAAGCCTTGCGCCAACCACAGAGGCTGTGTCCGCAGCAGGAAGTTGCCGCGACCTTGTGTGATCTGGCCGGCGCTGTTGAACGCAACGATGCCGTCGCCGCCGGCGAACACGAATACGATGGCGCGCGGGTTGGCCGGCCCTGCATACAGAACTTGCGTCCCGCCGATGTCCTGGACGACAGCCTGGGCGGCGGCGGGCAGACCCCAAAGGGCGAGCGCGGCCGCGACAAGCGCGGCGCGGATGGCGACGACACAGTGCTTCATGACTCTTCCCCCCGCGTAAGCGACCCGGTGGTTCCCGCTGCTATCGCTGTTTTTTTCGCAGGGAAACTGACAGCGGAATGCCTCGGCTCTTATTACATGTACTGGGATCAAACACGAATATGGAGATTTGAGCGTCGACGTTGCGGCCCCTTCGCAATTATGGAGGCGGCTGGTCGCCGGACGCTCCCGAGGCCAAGCTTGAGTTTCTTGCCGAGCGCAAGGCCAAGAGGCGTTGCGCCGAGCTCCCGCACATGGCGCGCGGGTCGGTAGCCCGTCGCCGCGGTTCCTGACGTCGAGCGGGTGCTGATGGCGCACGGCTTCAAGCCAGGACGCTGATCCTCAATCCTTACAAAGTAAGCTACCGCTACGGCTGCTTGACGGGGCTCAGGGCGCACCGTACCGTCGCAGCTTGAGCCTCGGGCGGGGCTACACTTCCGCCTAACGACAGGAGCCGCCGCGTGAGCAGCCACCTCACCCCGCGAGAGATCAAGTCCCGGCTCGACCACCCGGTGATCGACGCCGACGGACATTGGATCGAGTGGGGCCCGGTGTTCCACGAGCAGCTGCGCAAGGTCGGCGGCGATATCGCGGTCGAAGGTTTCAGCCGCGTCGCGGGAGGCACGGCGGACGTTCTGTCGATGACGGTCGAGGAGCGGCGCCGGCGGCGGATCAGCCAGGAGGCGTTCTGGCAGCATCCGGAAAAGAACACGCGCGACCGTGCCACCGCGATGTTCCCGGGGCTGCTCTATGAGCGGCTCGACGAATTGGGCCTCGATTTCGCGGTGATCTACCCGACCAACGGGCTGCGCGTGCCGCGGGTCGGCGACGGCGAGCGGCGGCGCGCCGCCTGCCACGCCTATAACATCGTCACCGCCGAGTATTTCGACAAATACCGCGACCGGATGACCCCCGCCGCGATCATCCCGATGCACACGCCCGAGGAAGCGATCGCCGAGCTCGAATTCGCCGTAAAGCAGCTCGGCTACAAGGTGGCGATGTTCGGCAGCTTGATGGACCGCCCGATCAAGGCGACCGGCCAGATCGCGGGCGAGGCGGGCCGCTTCGCGGTCTATGCCGACGTCATCGGCCTCGACAGCGAGTACGATTACGACCCGGTCTTGGCGAAATGCCTGGAGCTCGGCATCGCACCAAGCTTCCACAGCGGCGCGCGCCGCGCCGGACTTCGGTTGTCGCCGTCGAATTTCGTGTACAACCATATCGGCCATTTCGCCGCCGCCAACCATGCGGCCTGCAAGGCGATGTTCCTCGGCGGCGTCACCCGCCGGTTCCCGGGCCTCAACATCTCGTTCCTCGAGGGCGGCTCGGGCTGGGCCTGCATGCTTTACGGCGATCTCTTGTCGCATTGGGAAAAGCGCTGCCGCGCCGGGCTCGAGGAGACCGACCCGCGCAACCTCGACCGGGCGATGCTGATGGAGCTGGCCGAGAAATACGGCGGCGAGGCTTTTGTCAAAGGGCTCAAGGAGCGCGACGGCTGGCCGATCCCGGGTGAGGAGAAGCGCACCGGCGGCGTGGCCGATCTCGACGATTACTCGGCTTGCAAGATCACCCGCAAGGAGGATTGGCACGACCTCTATGTCGAGCCGTTCTATTTCGGCTGCGAGGCCGACGACCCGTCAAACATCTGGGCCTTCAACGCCAAGGCCAACCCGCTTGGCGCGCGGCTCAACGCGATCTTCAGCTCGGATGTCGGCCATTTCGACGTACCCGACATGACTGAGGTGCTGCCCGAGGCCTACGAGATGGTCGAGAAGGGGCTCGCCAGCACCGCCGATTTCCGCGATTTCACCTTCGCCAATGTGGTGCGCCTCTTCGGCCGGCAGAACCCGCGCTTCTTCGACGGCACTCGCGTCGCCAAGGAAGCGGCAGCGGTGCTGGCGTCGAACGCGCCGGCCCGTGCGGCGGCGGAATAGGACGGTAAGTATAAGAAATGCGTGAAAGGGAGCGCCCGAGAAACGGTTTGTTCAACCCCGGCCTTGGCCGGCATTGAAGAGGGAGGTCAGCATGGCGTCGTGGAAACTGATTTCGGCGGACTCCCATATCGTCGAGCCGCCGGACATGTATACCGGGCGCTTTTCGCCCAAGCTGCGGCAGCGGGCGCCGCACATGGAACGTCGCAAGACCCCGACCGGGCGTGAATACGACGCTTGGATGCTCGAGGGTCAGCAGGTCGGCACGCTCGGCGCGGTGATCCAGGCTGGGCAGCGCTTCGAGGACCCTTCGGCGATCGATTTCCTCGGTGTGTGGGAGGACGTCCGTAAGGGCGCCTATACCGCCGAAGCGATGATCGCTGAGAACGAGGAGGACGGCATCTGGGGTTCGGTGCTGCAGCCGAGCCAGGGCCTGTTCTGGTACCGCGTCCCGGACAGCGAATTGCTGAACGAAATCTGCCGTGTCTACAACGACTGGATCGCCGATTTCTGTAAGGCGAACCCCGCTCGGCTGAAGGGCATCGCGATGCTCAACCTCGACGACCCCGATGCCGGCGCCGCCGAGCTGGAGCGCGTCGTCAAGATGGGGTTGGTCGGCTCGTTCATCCCGGTCGCGCCGCAGCCGGGCAAGCCTTACAACAGCCCGATCTACGACAAATTCTGGGCGACGGCGCAGGAGCTGAAGCATCCGCTGCTGATGCATATCGGCACCCCGCGCAATGGCGTCCCGGCCAACGAGTTCACCATGGACATCACCGAGCTGACCGGCGCCGGCCGCTCGACCACCGATTACTGGGTGCGCTACTCGCTCGGCTCGATGCTGTTCGCCGGCGTGTTCGACAAGTTCCCGGGCCTGAAGATCGGCTCGGTCGAGCACGAGGCCTCGTGGATCCCGCATTGGCTGAAGCAGATGGACTTCACCTATGTCGAGCGGCCGGTCTTCACCAAGGGCTGGAAATCGAGCCAGGGGATGATGCCGAGCGATTATTGGAAGCAGAACATGTTCGTCGAGTTCATGGAGGACGATCTCGGCGTTCAGCTGCGCGACTATATCGGCGTCGACAACATGCTATGGGGCAGCGACTATCCGCATGCCGAGGCGACCTTCCCGCGCTCTCAGCAATTCATCCAGCGCATGTTCAAAGGCGTCCCCGAGGCCGATCTGCAAAAGATCACCTCGTCCAACGCCGCGAAGATGTTCGGATTCGAGCTGAACTGACGCCCCAGGCGTCATTGCGAGCGTAGCGAAGCAATCTCCTTCCGCTTGGGCTGACAGGACGGGGATTGCTTCGTCGCTTCGCGCCTCGCAATGACGGGTGCATCCGTATGGAAGAAGGTTTTACCGCCGTCGCCCAGGTGGGCGACCTCGCGCCCGGCGAGATGAAATTCGTCGCGGTCGAGCGCGATCGCATCGTGCTGGCCAATGTCGAGGGCAGCTTCTACGCGCTGCGCGATGTATGCGGCCATCGCAACGCGCCGCTATCGCGCGGGCGGCTCGACGGCTGCATCGTCGAGTGCCCGCTGCACTTTGCCCAGTTCGACATCCGCACCGGCAAGTTTGTCGACGGGCCGTATTCGGCCGACGTGCCGGCTTACGAGGTCAGGGTCGAGGGCGATACCGTCTATCTGAAGCCGCCGCCGTCCCCTTAAGGGCCCAGGCTGCTCGGCGGCGCCGCGCGCAATTTGAGACGTGCCGACGCCGCCTGCAGCCCTTGCGCGGCGGCTTTTTTGTACCATTCCCGAGCCGCCTCCGGGTCGGGATCGGTGCCGCGCCCGCCGGCCAGCAGATCGCCAAGCATCATCTGCGCCTCGGCCATGCCTTGTTGCGCCGCCTTGTGGCACCAGGCGAGCGCCTCCTTGTCGTTTTGCTCGCCGCCATCGCCCTTGGCCAGCATCACCGCCATGTTGAACTGGGCGACGCGGTCGCCCTGCTCGGCGGCGCGGCGATACCATTTGACCGCCTCGGCGAGATCGATTTTGACGCCGCGCCCGGTGCAATAGAGCACGGCAAGCTGGAATTGCGCGCCGATATGGCCCTGCTCGGCGGCCTGGCGGTACCAGACCGCCGCCATCTCGTCGCTGCGCGGGATGACATCGCCGCGCTGATAGAGCCCGGCGAGCACTAGCTGGGCGTCGAGATGGCCGCCCTCCGCCGCAGTGCCGTAGAGGCGCATGGCCTCGTCGCGCCGGCCTTGCTGCAGACGCAAATGGCCGAGGTTGAGCAGGGCAGGGTTGTGGTTGCGCGCGACCGCCTGGGACAGCAACGCCTCGCCGCGCGCCACGTCCCGCGCCACGCCTTGCCCCTGTCGATAGAGCACGCCCAGCGCCGTCATGGCATCGTGATCGTCGGCCGCCACCGCGCGACTCAGCCAGGCGGTCGCGGCGGCCGGATCGACGGGAACCCCTTCGCCGGCCAAATAAAGCTGGGCAAGCCGCACCTGCGCCTTGCTCATGCCCTGCTCGGCGGCGCGGCGCAGCCACTCGGCGGCGCGCGCGGGGTCGCGGGCGACGCCGGTGCCGCTGGCGTAAAACGCGCCGATATTGAACTGCGCCAGCGCAAACCCCTGCTCGGCGGCGCGCTCGAACCATTTGGCTGCATCGCTGAGCCGCTGGGCCACGCCACCCTCGCCGCGGGCGTAGAACGTGCCGACGACAAACTGGGCTTCCGCGACGCCGGCTTCGGCAGCCTTCTGATACCACAGCCCGGATTCGTGCGGGTTGGCGGTGGAGCCTTGGCCATCGCCGTACATCTGGCCGAGCATCATCATCGCCGGCGCGTGCCCGTCGCGCGCCGATCGCCGGAAACAGGTCTCGGCGGCGATCAGGTTTTGCGGGATCCCATCGCCGCGCAGGTTCAGCAGGCCGAGATTGTACCAGGCGCGGGCGTTGCCCTTGTCGGCCGATTTCTCGAACAGCGCTGCGGCGGCGGCGGGGTCGGCCTCGACGCCTTGTCCGGTCAGATGCAAGAGGCCAAGCGCCAGCTGGGCCCCGTCATGGCCCTTGTCGGCGGCGATCCGGTAATGCGCCGCCGCCGCGGCGAGATTGGTTTCGACGCCGAACCCGTTGGCGAAGAGCACGCCGAGTCCGAATTCGCCCTCGGCATTGCCCTGGCGCGCCGCGCGCTCGTACCAGCGCCGCGCCTCCTGGTAGTCGATCTCGCAGCCGATGCCGCGCGCATAGTAGCCGCCTACGGTCGCCTCGGCCTCGGGCAGGCCCTGGCCGGCGGCGGCAAGCCCCCACCGCATCGCCGCGGCGTCATCGCGGGCGACGGCGAGCCCGTTGGGAAAGAACAATGCGAGGTTGCGGTCGGTTTCCGCCTTGTCGCGGTTTACCGCCACCCGATACCACTCGCTGGTGCCGGCGACATTGGCGTCCTCGCGGCCGAATTGGTAGAGCAAGCTCAATTGGTGCTGCGCCGCGGCGTGTCCCTGGTCAGCGGCCAATTGGTACCATGCGAGCGCGTCGGCGATGTTGGGAACGACACCCTGTCCGCGCGCGTAAAGCTGCCCGAGCCGGTATTGAGCTTCGCCGTTTCCGTCATCGGCGGCGGCGTGCCAGGCCGCGAACGCGGCGGCATAGTCCTGCCGCTCGAACGCCTCCATCGCCGTCGCGAGTTGTGTTGCCGGTGGCGGCAATACCTTGTGCGCCGGCGCGGGGGTAGCTAAGGGCGCCGAGGGTTTCGTTTCGAACTCGATCACGTCGGTCGAAAAGACAGCCGGCTCCTCGTTGCGCGCCGGCTCTGCGGGTTCGAACACTTCCGGCTCGGCGAGCGGCGCCGCGAGCGAGACGGCTGGCTCCTCGTCATGGTCCGGCAGGACGGATTCGAAAGCCTCCGGCTCTGCCGCCTGTGCGCTGGACGAAACGGGAAATTCCGGCTCGGGTTCCGCGGGCGCGGGATCGGGATTTTCCGGCTCCGCCGGCGGCGCGGCGGCGAGCGGTGCGCGGGCCTGCGGCTGCGCTGCGGACGCGTCAGGCCGCCGCGGCAGCACCACCGGAATGCGGCGCGGCTCGGGCAGCTTCGCGAACCGGCGCGGC
This sequence comes from Allostellaceae bacterium, assembly GCA_035935235.1. Lineage (GTDB taxonomy): Bacteria > Pseudomonadota > Alphaproteobacteria > ATCC43930 > CGMCC-115725 > DATARH01. Next base: position 11,534 of record DASYXG010000343.1, on the reverse strand, counting down.
GGTTCTCGCGATATCGCCGGAGTTGCCGCTTCCGGGTTTGAAGGCGCCGTGGGCGCCGGCTGAGGCGAGACGAATTCGGGTGCAACGAATTCGGGTTCCGCCGCGGGAAGCGCCGGCGACGCGGCTATGGCCTCGGCCGGCAGCGGCGCCGGCATGGTGAAACGCGAACGCCCGCTCGTCGCCCCGTTGAGGCGGATTGGGGGTCGGGAGTCCCGACTTGGAGAATGCCGGGCGATGTCGATGCGGATTGCCGGCGGTTTGGTGCGCTCAAGCGCGGCGATCCGCCCTGAACGTCTTCCCCGCGCGGGCAACACATCGCGGGCGGCGTTCTCATCGGCGTCATTGGCGGCTTGGGCGCCGGCCGATGGGCCACTCTCGGCGACATCTGGGGCCGCGGTTTCGGGCATCTTCGGCGGCGCCCCGTACCGGGCGCTCTGCACCGCGAGAAAGCGCCGCGCCAGATCCTCGATGTCCTCGAGTTCTCCCGACATCAAGGTTCGCGCATGGATTCGCCCATGCCGCTGACGAGTCCGCCTACCAGGTAAGTAAATAGCGAGCGAGTGCCGACATGGATGTCGCCGGTGAGGGTCATTCCCGGCACCAACCGGAAGCTGGACGGCACGTTGCGCAGCGCCAAGGGATCGAGGGTAACGCGGACCTTGTAATAGGGTTCGGCCGGCTGGCCGTTATCGTCGGTGGTGAACGCGCCTTCGCTGATCGATCGGACTTGGCCGTCGGCGGTGCCGTGCTCGACGAAGTTGAACGGGTCGAGCTTGACCGTGGTCTTGTCGCCGACGCGGATAAACCCGATATCGCGCGCGGCGATGTGCAGCTCGGCCTCGAGCGGCGATTTCATCGGCGCCAGATAAAGCAGCGGCTCGCCTTGGTTCATCACCGAGGCCGATGACAGTTTGGCGAGCTTCAGCACCATGGCGTTCTCGGGCGCCACGAGCTGCACGAGCTCCATGTGTTTGGTGGCCTTCGTGAGCTGTTCGAGCGCGGCGTCGCGATCGCCCTGAGCCTTCACCAGCTCCTGGCTGACCTGGGCGTACCATTGCTGGGTAAACGCGTCGCGCGTTGCGGTGGTCGCATCGAGCTGGTGCTGTGCCTCCTGCATCGCGTTGCGATCGAATTCGAGAGCGCGCTCGATCTCGAGTTTCTGGTCGGTCGCGGTCAGCAGATTGAGGCGGCTCCCGACCTGGGCGGCGGCCAGCGTCGCCCGCATGTTCTCGATCTCCTGCGAGATCTTGGCGCGGTCGCCATAGCGCGCGGCGTCGGCCTGGTATTTCAGCATCGTCGCCTTGTATTGCGCGATCTGCTCGTCATAGCTGCGCAGCTGCGCGTCGTATTGCGACTTGCGCTGCAAATAGTAGTCGCGCTGCATCGCGATATAGGTGTTGGCGATCGGGTCCGGCGACGGCGCCATGTCGAAGGGCTTTTGCGCCAGCTCGGCCTGACAGCGGACGATCGCGGCGTTGAGGTTGGCGACCTGGGCCTTGAGGGCGCCGACATCGGCGGTACTGAAGGTCGGGTCGAGGGTCGCGAGCAGTTCGCCTTGCTTGACGATCTGGCCTTCATGCACGTCGAGCGACTTGATGATCGACTGGTCGAGCGCGCCGAGAACGATGGTCGGTTCGACCGTGACCATCGTGCCGGCACTCGACATAACCACCCGGTCAACTCGCATCGTCAGCGTGATCAGCGTCAGGCTGAGGAACATGCCAAGCAGCACCAGCAGCGTGATGCGGGCCTGCACCGGTTCCGGTCCCGCGAGGATCTCAGCCGTCTCCGACTGAAAGACCCGGACTTCGCGGTTTGGGTCCAGGCTAGGCGGTGTTCGCAGGACGGAAAGAAATGACTTCATGCGTCGGCCTGGGCAGGAGGTGCTGGTGCTGCTGGTGCCAGAGATTGCTGTAGATGTCGCAGCGCTCGACCAGCTCGCTATGCGAGCCGATGTCGTAGACCCGCCCGCGCTCCAGCACGAGGATCGAGTCGGCGGCGACCAGCGATGACAGCCGGTGCGAGATGACGATGAGGGTGCGGCCCTCGGCGATGCGCATCAGATTGGCGTTGACGATCGCCTCGCTCTCGGCGTCGAGCGCGCTGGTCGCCTCGTCGAGGATCAGGATGCGCGGGTTGGTGATCAGCGCGCGGGCGATCGCCAGGCGTTGGCGCTGCCCGCCCGACAGGTTGGGCGAGCCCTCGTAGATATAGGTGTCGTAGCCGCGTTGCAGCCGCTCGATGAACTCCTCGGCACCGGCGAGCCGCGCCGCCATGACCACCTCGTCAAAGCTCGCGTCTGGCTTGCCGGCGGCGATGGTGTCGCGGATCGTGCCGCTGAACAGGAAATTCTCCTGCATCACCACGCCAAAACTGCCGCGCAGATGGTCGATGTCGTACTGGCGCAGATCGACGCCGTCGACCTTGATGAGGCCCTCGTAATTGCTGTGAAACAGCTGCAGCAGCCGGGTAACCGTGGTCTTGCCCGAGCCGCTGCGGCCCATGATCCCGAAGACCGACCCTTCCGGGATGGTGAACGACACATCGTCAAGCGCCGGGGTCGAGGTGCCGACATAGCGAAAGCGCACCCCGGCGAACTCGACGCGGCCGACGACCGGGGTGCGGATGCCGCTCTTGGCATGGCCTTCCTCGGCCGGCCGGTTGACGAGCTTGCCGATGACCGCCACCGCCAGCCGCACCTCGTCGTATTGGGTGATCATCTGCGCCAGCTGGACGAGCGGCTGGCCGACGCGCTGGGTCAGCATCATGAAGGCGATCAGGGCGCCGACATAGACCTGCTCCTTGGTGTGGATCGCCATGAAGACCGCCAGCGCGAACACGCCGCTGGTCATGATCCGCTCGAGCGGGGTGACGACGGTCTGCACGACGTTCGCGGTCCGCCCCTCGTCGAAGCGGAGCCGCGCCGCCTTGGCGACTTTGATGTCCCAGTCGTGGCGGCGGCGGGCGTCGAGCGCCAATGCCTTCACCGTGCGGATGCCGTGCAGGGTCTCGACCAGAAACGCGCCCTTTTCGCCTTCCGCGGCAAAGACCGCGGTGCTGCGCTGGCGCACCGCCGGCAGCCGGAGGATGATCCAGCCGCAGATCAAGGCGGCGAAAGCGAGGACAAAGAAGGTCAACAGCGGGCTGAAGAAGAACATGATCGGCAAAAAGACGATCAGCACCATCGAATCGAGCACCGTGCCGAACATCTGCCCGGTGAGAAAGCCGCGAATGCGGTGCATCTCGCTCATGTCGCGGGTGATCTCGCCGACCGGCATGCGCTCGAAGAAGTCGATCGGCAGATTGATGACCTTGTCGAACATGTAGGTCGACAGCTTGGCGTCGACCCGCTGGGTGACGTGCAGCACCAGATAACGGCGCAGATAGCCAAAGCCGGTCTCGAACCCGACCAGCACCAGCATCGCGACGCACAGCACCGCAAAGGTGTCGAGGCTGCCGTAGTAGAGCACCCGGTCGATCAGCAGCCGCCAGAACATGATCGGCGCGATCGCCAGGAGGCTCAGTGTGAACGCGGCGATGCCGATATCGCGGGCGATCCTGCGGTCGCGCAACAATTGGCTGACCAGCAGCCAGATGCCGAACGGCTGGTCCTCGTCGCGCAAATTGTAATCGCGCTTGACCAAGAGGACGTCGCCGGTCCAGGCCGAGGTGAACCGCTGCTCGTCGAGGATGAGCGGGGCATCCTCGTGCGCATTCGGGTCTTGCAGGACGACGGACGGCGGCTGAGTACCGGTATTGACGTAACGCAGCACCATCGCATTGCCGTTGCGAAGCAGCACGATCGCAGGCAACGCCTTATCGAGCGCGGTCAGTTCCGTCCAGGTGAGCCTGACGCTCGTCGCGCGCAATCCCGAGGCATGGGCGATGTTGATGAGCTGGGCGACCGAGGGTTGCCCTGGTTCGAGCAGGTGGTCGTGGACGAGTTGCGGGACCGCGAGCTGGAGCCCGCAATGGCGCGCCACGATGACGAGGGAGCCGAGCAGCGACAACCCGGACACGGGCGCGCCATCGTCTCGTGGTGCCCCGGTCAGGCTCGGCTCGACGGAAACCATCATGCTCTCCCGGTCGGCGTATCGCTGCCGCGAATGCCGACGCTCAGCCTGTTCACCGGCCGCGATCCGGCCGGCCCCGCCGCCGACTTCCGACCCCCCACGGCATCGCGCCGCTGCTCACGATCCGATAACCGCGTCGCTGACAAAGCGATATCCCCGGCGGAATTCGGTTTTTATCAAATGTTGGGCAGGTTCGCCAATCGAGCGCAGCTTGGTGCGCAACCGGTTGACCACGACATCGATCGCCCGATCGGTTGCCGGTCGGTGCTTGCCGTAAAGCGCCTCGGCGAGGGCGAGCCGGCTTTGGATCTCCCACGGGTTGGTGGCGAAATGGATCAACAGCCGGCTTTCCGCCGTGGTGAGGCGCACTGTGCCGCCGTCGGGGCAGCAGAGGAGGTTCTGGTGCGGCTTGAAGGTGACGCCGGCGAAACTCAGCGCCTCGGCCTCCCGCGCCGGCGGGGCGCTGGCCTGGCCGTTGACGCGGACAATCTGCTGCAACACCTCGTTCAGCGTCACGACATCGACCGGGCTGGCGATGCATTCCGCAGCGCCGGCGATACGGTAGTCCCTTTCGCGCTCGCTGCCGGGTTCGCAGACGGCGAGGATCGGCACGCTGCTCTGCCGCCGGATCTTCACGATTATACTCGTGGCACTGCCGTTGGCGCGGCTCAGGTCGAGCACAACGACATCGGGCTTGGCCTCGCGCAGCAGATCGAAAAACCGGCTTTCCCGCGCGCCGGCGCCGACCTGAATATCGGAATCTTCTCCCCCGGGGATGGAGAAGTCTTCGCGGGCTATGATGATCGTCGTCGCTGCGGGCATCTTTACGACTCTTCGTCACTCGTACTGGCCGAAGATGACCACCGGATTAAATTCACCGGTTCGTCGCCTTCAGCCGCGTCGCACGCGTCACTCGGGACAGGTAAACCAATCAGGGTCTGAGTGATGGTCCGAACGGGGCCAAGTAAGTCTCTATAACTCAACCGGTAACGGGCTACTTTCGTTTGGGCGAAAGGTTCTGCAATAATTTAGAACAAATTGAAACAAATTTCACAGTTAACGAAACCGTGAAGATCACGCCGGACTCTATCATTCGCCAGGTGCACGTGTCGGTGATGTCCGGTAAATCTCGGGAATCCTTATGAGATTGCCCGATCAACCGTTGCCGGCAAGCGATAGCGACGACCGTTTGCCGCGCCCGGCCAACCGGCGCATCAGACGCAGGTAAGCCGGCAGGCACACGGACTTGAGGTCGTAGCGGTCGATCACGGTACGCCGGGCGTTGGCGCGGATCTGCTCCTGGCGGTCCGGATGGACGAGTGCCTCGCACACCCGTTCGGCCAGGGCGTCGGTATCGAAAAAATCGACGAGATGGCCGTTCGCGCCGTCGCGGATCACTTCCTCGACCGGCGCGGTACGCGAGGCGACCACCGCACACCCAGCCGCCATTGCCTCGAGCAGCGACCATGACAAGACGAACGGGTAGGTCAGATAAAGATGCGCCGAGGAAATTCGCAGCATGGCGAGATATTGCGAATAGGGCAGCCGCCCGAGGAAACGAACGCGGCCGAGATCGATTTGGCCGTCGAGCTCGGCGAGCATTTGCTGGCGCCAACTAGTCGCGCGCGTCGGACGCCGCCCATAGCTGACGCCATTGTCGCCGACGATCAGCACCCGCGCCGTCGGATGTCGGGCGAAGAGCTTTGGCAGCATCCGCATCATCACGTGAAAGCCGCGATAGGGTTCTAGGTTGCGGGCGCTGTAGGTGACCACGGGATCGCGCCGCGACAGCATCAGACCGCCGGCGAGCCAGAGCTGCGTCGTCGGGTCGGGGCGGACGAGCTCGGTGTCGATCCCTTCATGGATGACGCTGATCCCCCGGCGGTAGCGCTCGGGATATTGGTTACGTTGGAACTCGGTCGGGGTCTGCCCCCAATCGGCGGTCTCCAGGCCGAGCAGATTGACGGCGTTGCGGGTGCGCATCCGCATGCGGTCGGTGTCGTTCGGCTGAAATTCGGGGTCGAAATCGAGATCGCTGCCGCTGGCGCGATAGAAGAACTCGAAATAGCCGAGCAGCGGCACGCTCGCCCAGCAATCCTTGACGTAGAGGATCTCGCCCCAGCCGTTATGGCCGACGACGAGGTCCGGGGTGAAGCCTTCACGCTTCAGCCCTTCGCAAATCTGCACCACGGCGAGGCCGTTCTCGACCGCGGTGTCGAAGTCGCGCGTGAAAGGGTGCGACCCCTGGGGCGCCGGCGGCGGCGCGTAGACGATCTTGCGCACCCCGGCGAGCTCGCGCTCGCGCTGCTGGGTGATGAAGACCACCGTGTCGCCATTGTCGACGAGGTGTCGGGCGGCATGGACGTACTGGCCGGGAAAGTTCTGATGGATGAACAACCAGTTCATCGCCCGCGGCCTTGGCGATCCGTCACGCTCACGAATGCCGCTTATGGGCGCGCGCCCACAGCGCGAACCCATCGCGGGTCACCGCGATCTCGGCGAACCCCGCCCCGGCGAGAAGCTGGTTCAGCGTGCGCGCGGTAAACCCGGTCTTGTGCGCCATGTGCAGATTGCCCTGCGCGAGCGACGCGGAATGCCCAAAGATCATGTCGAGCGGCGAGATCGGGCCGCTCGGCGACAGATATGCCTCGTTCTCCAGCTCGTCGGCCGCGACCAACTCGGCGATCTTCTGCAAATCGGGCATGGTTAAGAGCAGCATCCCGCCGGGGCGCAGCACGCGCAGGAATTCGGCCAAGGCGACCGGGACTTCGTGGCGGTGCAGATGCTCGAGGTTGTGCGACGACCAGATCGCGTCGATCGACCCGCTGGCCAGCGGGTTCATGTCGATCATCGAGCAGACGATGTCGGGATTGACCGCCGGGTCGATGTCGAGCCGCAGCTCGCGCCACTCGCCACCCTGGAACGATGGGTGCAGGCGCTGTCCGACAAAGCCGCAACCAACGTTGAGCACGACTTTCGACGGACCGGCGGCCGCGGCCGACCCGCTCGGGCTGTCGTTATCGGCAAATCCGGGAAACCGGTCGCTCACGCGGGGTGCCTCGCGCCGTGCCTGCTTGACCGCGCAGGGCTCAATCTCACGCTCTCACTCCTTAACAAACCCTCGACATGCTTGCTACCCGCTTCTAGCCACCCTGCGCCGTTCTGCTTGACGGCTCGCCTCGGGGCATTACATGTGGGGGCTGCACCACCCCGTTTGATTTGCGAGTTTGATGGCCGCAAGCTCCGACAACGCCTGGCACGGCACGACGATCCTTTGCCTGCGCAAGGGCAACGAGGTCGTTGTCGCCGGCGACGGTCAGGTGACGATGGGCCAGACCATCGTCAAGTCGAATGCGAAGAAGCTGCGCCGGCTCGGCGGCGGCTCGGTCATCGCCGGATTCGCCGGCGCGACCGCCGACGCGATCGCGCTGTTCGAGCGGCTCGACGCCAAGCTCGAACAGCATTCGGGGCAACTGACTCGGGCCTGCGTCGAGCTGACCAAGGATTGGCGCACCGACCGCTATCTGCGCCGCCTCGAGGCGATGATGGCGGTCGCCGACAAGAGCGTGTCGCTGATCCTGTCCGGCACCGGCGATGTGCTCGAGCCCGAGGACGGCATCATCGGCATCGGCTCGGGTGGCGGCTACGCGCTCGCCGCGGCGCGGGCGCTCATCGGCATCGACGGTCTCGACGCTGAGACCGTGGCGCGCCGCGCGATGGCGATCGCCGGCGGCATCTGCGTCTATACCAACGACCAGGTCAGCCTCGAAAAGCTGTCTATATGATGTCATTGCGACGCGGCAATCTCGACGGGAGTGTGCACTTGGAGCGAGATTGCTTCGCTGCGCTCGCAATGACGCGCCGATAATTGCATGACCTCCTTCAGCCCGCGCGAGATCGTCTCCGAGCTTGACCGCTACATCGTCGGCCAAAACGACGCCAAGCGCGCGGTCGCCATCGCGCTCAGAAACCGCTGGCGCCGGCAGCAGCTTTCCGCCGAGTTGCGCGACGAAGTGCTGCCCAAGAACATCCTGATGATCGGCCCCACCGGCTGCGGCAAGACCGAGATCGCCCGTCGCCTGGCGCGGCTCGCCCAGGCGCCTTTCGTCAAGGTCGAGGCGACCAAATTCACCGAGGTCGGCTATGTCGGCCGCGATGTCGAGCAGATCGCCCGCGATCTCGTCGAGATTGCCATCTCGATGACCCGCGAGCGGCTACGCAAGGAAGTGACCCCCAAGGCCGAAATGGCGGCCGAAGAGCGGGTGCTTGACGCGCTCGTTGGCACCAATGCCAGCGCCGACACACGGCAGAAGTTCCGCAAGATGCTGCGCGAGGGTTCGCTCGACGACCGCGAGATCGAGATCACCGTCCAGGAGAGCGCGGCGCCGCAAATGCCGACCTTCGAGATCCCCGGCATGCCCGGCGCGCAGATGGGCATGCTCAATCTCGGCGACATCTTCGGAAAGGCCTTTGGCCAAAAGCCGTCGTCGCGCAAGACGACCGTCGCCGACAGCCACCGCCTCCTGCTCGCCGAGGAAAGCGACAAGATGCTCGACCAGGAGAGCGTGGTGCGCGAGGCGATCGCCTCGGTCGAGGAGAACGGCATCGTCTTCCTCGATGAGATCGACAAGATTTGCGGGCGCAGCGAGCGCGGTGGCGGGATCGGCGGCGCCGATGTCAGCCGCGAGGGGGTGCAGCGCGATCTGCTGCCGCTGATCGAGGGCACCACGGTCGCGACCAAGCATGGGCCGGTCAAGACCGACCACATCCTCTTCATCGCCTCGGGGGCGTTCCATCTGGCCAAGCCGTCGGACCTCCTGCCCGAGCTGCAAGGCCGTTTGCCGATCCGCGTCGAGCTAAAAGGACTCGACCGCGATGATCTTTGCCGCATCCTCACCGAGCCGCAGGCCAGCCTCATCACCCAGTACAAGGCGCTGCTCAAAACCGAGGGGGTCGAGCTCGATTTCAGCCAGGACGGGATCGAGGAGATCGCCCTCCTCGCCGAGCAGATCAACAGTTCGGTCGAGAATATCGGTGCGCGGCGCCTGCACACGATTTTGGAGCGCCTGCTCGAGGAAGTGAGCTTCACCGCCTCCGACCAGCCCGCTGGCACCGCGGTCGCGATCGACGCCGCCTATGTGCGCGAACGGGTCGGCAGTCTGGCCAAGGACACCGATCTGTCGCGGTTCATCCTGTAGTGCGACCATCCCACCGGGCGACGGCGCTGACGGCGTGTCTGTTCGTCCTGTCGCTGGCGCCGCTTGCGTGCGCGGAGGAAGCAAGCCCGGCCGCACTCGTCGACGAGATGCGCCGCAGCTTCACCATCGACGGCAAAGCCGTGCCGCCGGAAATCTTTCGCGACCTCGGCGACGGCGATTTGGCGGATTCAGGGCCGATCTGGGTAACGGTCGACGTCAAGTCCGCGATCGGCAGCAACCTCTACTACGACGCGATTACCAAGAACGGCGATTGGCTCGTTCAGCGCAAGGTGCAGACGCCTCCTTTAGGCCCCCCTTTCGGCGATGAGCTGACCTCCTACACCTATCTCGGCGCGACGGAAAACGGCCTACTTGTGGTCCTCGCCTCCTATAGCGGGGGCGGAACGGGTGTTTTCTACACGCTGCATATCCTCGACCTCGCTCCCGCCCGCGCCTTCGATTCCGAGGGCAAGGTCTACGATCGGATCAACCTGACCGACGTGCGGAGCACCCCGCTCGGCGACCGCTGGTCCGGCGAGGTCACCATCGCCCACAACACGGTGACGATCGTCACCCAGCGCGCGGGGCCGGTCGACGACAGCGGCATCCGCAGAACGACGACCATCGAGGCGAGCCGGCCTTAGTCGCCTTTCCGGTGGCGCGTAATTTGCGAATATCGGGAGCCACAGATTTGGCCTATACGGGACGGGTGGCACGGAGCAGCGCATGCTATCCGCGGATCGCAGCCAGGAACGGCTAGCCCGGCGCACCATCGCGCTGGTGCTGGCGGGCGGCCGCGGCAGCCGCCTGCATCAGCTGACAGATCGGCGCGCCAAGCCGGCGGTGTTCTTCGGCGGCAAGTTCCGCATCATCGATTTCCCGATGTCGAACTGCATCAATTCGGGTATCCGCCGCATCGGGGTGCTGACCCAGTACAAGGCGCACAGCCTGTTGCGCCATTTGCAGATGGGCTGGTCGTTCCTGCGCCCCGAGATGAACGAATTCCTCGATTTGCTGCCGGCGCAGCAGCGGCTCGACGAAGCGACCTGGTATCGCGGCACCGCCGACGCGGTGTTCCAGAACTTCGATATCTTTCGCGCCGCGCGGCCGGAATACTTCATCGTGCTGGCCGGCGACCACGTCTACAAAATGGACTACTCCAACCTGCTCGCCGACCATGTCGGCCGTAACAGCGAATGCACTGTCGCCTGCGTCGAGGTGCCGATCGAGCAGGCCGGCGATTTCGGGGTGATGACCGTCGACGATTCGATGCGCATCACCGATTTCGTCGAAAAGCCGAAAAACCCGACGCCGATGGCCGGCAAGCCCGACAGGGTGCTGGCCAGTATGGGCATCTATGTGTTCAGCGCCGACTTCCTCTACGCCGAACTCGAACGCGACGCACGCGACGCCCAATCGTCGCGCGATTTCGGCAAGGACGTGATCCCCGACCTGGTGCGGCGTGGCCTCGCCGCCGCTCATCATTTCGAGGATAGCTGCGTCAAGACCACCCCTGACGCCGAACCCTATTGGCGCGATGTCGGCACGATCGACGCGTTTTGGGCGGCCAATCTCGATTTGGTTCAGCCGGTCCCCTCGCTCGACATCTACGACCCCAACTGGCCAATCTGGACCTATCAGCAGCAATTGCCGCCGGCAAAATTCGTCTTCGACGACGACAACCGCCGCGGCATGGCGGTGGATTCGATGATTTCGGGCGGCTGCATCATCTCGGGCGCGCGGGTCGCGCGCTCGCTCCTGTTCTCGAATTGCCGGGTCAACTCGTTTGCGCGGACACAGGACGCGGTGGTCCTGCCCGACGTCGATATCGGCCGCCACGCGCATCTCAACCGGGTCGTCGTCGACCGCGGCGTCAAGATCCCGGAACGGATGATCATCGGCGAAGACCCGGCTTCCGACGCGCAGCGTTTCCACCGCAGCGACGGTGGCGTCACGCTGGTGACATCAGACATGATCGCCGCCCTCGGCTAGGCGGCGTTTCTAGGCCCGAGGTGGCGGCGGGTCAGAAAACCCGCGCGGCGATCGTGTGCTCGCGCAGGAAAACGTGCGCCTCGCGGCCGGCTTGGCGGGCATCGCGGGCGGCCTCGACGGCGTCGAGCAACGCCTGTTCCTTGTCGAGGTAGGCCCCATAGGTGGTGTTGTCGAGCCGCACGATCCACTGCGTGTCGCGGCCTTGGCGGCAAACATGGAATTCCAGGATTCCCATCTTTGGCGGACCTCCCGCGGCTGTGTTACAGCCGGA
>DASYXG010000342.1:0-4070 GCA_035935235.1 Allostellaceae bacterium | reverse complement strand
AGATTCGGCGAGGGCATCAGGCCGTAGCCGTTCGAATGATGTTCGTTGACGCAGACGGCGTCGAACCCGCACTCGGCGGCGAATTCGAGCTCGTCCATGAAGTCGTTGTACATGTGATGCGCGCGGCGCGGATCGAACAAGGTCGAATGGATGTCGACCCACACCGAGGGATGTTTCTCGCGGAAATCATCCGGCAGCTCCGTATACGGCATCAGATGGAACCACATCAGCTTCATGGCTCATTCCTTTATCAACTGGCTTCCCGGCGGAGGCCGGGACCCACTCTTCAACGTCACCACGCACTGACAATTGGATACCGGCTTTCGCCGGCACGCGACAGAAAATTACTTCGTCATTCTCGCGAACGCCTCGCTCACCTTGAGCGGCTTGTAGGTATCGACCCCGACCCCGGTCCATGTGCGCATGTCGCCCGGCTCGCGTTTGGCGTTGAACGCGGCACGGGCCTCCTCGCTGGCGCCGTGCAGGATGCCTTGCGGGGTGAAGGTGAACCCGCCCGGCCGACGTCCGCCGGGGTCGTCATTGGCGTGGCTGAGGATCACCTCGTCCATGTCGATGTTGCGGTGGTACGAGGGCAGCTCCTCGGCCTCGAGGTCGGCGACGGCGATCTGCGGCAGGAAGCTGACGACGACGAACCCCGCCGCCTCGAAGGTCGCCCAAGACGACGGCGCGAGATGGATGCGGTTCGACATGATCGGCAGGATGCTCTTGATGTTGAACCGGTACGGGAAGAGGTCGCCCTTCCAACCGACCACCTTGAGGGGGTCGTTGCGGTACCAGATTGAGGTCTCGCCGCCGCCGGCCTTGATCCGTACCTCGTATTCGCTCTCCTCCGGCCAGCCGTAATCGGCGACATCGGGCACGTCGAGCATCGTCGGGTCGATCGGCGTGTGGCGCCCGACCTGTTCGTGCTCGGTAAGGCGGATCGGCGCCGGTGACTCGACCACCAGCAACAGACTGTCCCCGGCATCGGGCATGTGCCGGTACGTCGTCGATTTCGGCAGAAGGACATAATCGCCAGGTCCGTAGGTGATCGGCCCGAATTCGGTCGCGAACACGCCGCTGCCGCGATGTGCGAAATAGAGGAGGTCGCCGTCGAGATTGCGGAAGCGGTAGGGCATCGCTTCGCCCCGGCGGCTGATCCCGACCGATACGTCGGCGTTCGACAGCAGCACTTGCCACGACCCGCGCGCATCCTTGGCGTCGCTGGCGACGACGTCGGCGCTGTCGATTTCGCGGCGGCGGTATTCACCCTCGACCCGCACGACCTCGTTGGGGCCGCTGGTGCGGTAGATCATCGCCACCGGGCCGGCGAAACCCTGGCGGCTCAGATGCTCCTCGCGCAACTCGCCGAGCCCGACCCGGGCTTGGCGCACGAACTTGCCGCGGGTGAAATGGATCCAGGAGCGCATCACTTGACGTCCCTCCTTACCGCTGCCGGAATGGCGCGCCTCCGTCGCCGCTTTGTCAAGACGCACGCCGCCGTTCAGCTATGACAGAACTCGACGCAATGCCGCAGGTAATCGGCAATATTTGCAATGGTCAGATTCGCCAAGAGCGGGTAAATCTGCAAGCCAGCACTGGGGCGAGATTAAGCAGGGGGCAGGCGTTGAAACTTGCGATGCCCGCGATATTGGTCGCGGTATTGATCTTGGCCGGATGCGAGAGTCAGCCATTGCCACCGCCCCCGATCGCCGCCGCGCCGCCGCGCAGTGCCGGACCGGTGCGAGGCGTCGATCTGCCTACCGACGCCAGCGACATTCTCAGCGAACTCAAGACCAGCCGGCTCGATTTCGTCGCCCGTTACTATCGCGATCCGGCGTCGCGCTGGCCGACGCTCTCGGCGGGCGAGGTCCAACGACTGTCGGCGCTCGGCCTCAAGATCGTGACGGTTTGGGAGTCGCACTCGCGCCGGCCCGACTATTTCTCTTATGCTTCCGGCTATTACGATGCGCTGAGCGCTTATCGCCAGGCGCAATCCGTCGGGCAACCGGCTGGCAGCGCCATTTACTTCGCGGTCGACTTCAACGCGCGCGGCCCCGACCTGTACCGGGTCGACCAATATTTCCGCGGCGTCGCCGCGGGCTTCGCCGCCGCTGGCAATGGCCGGCCGGGATATAAGGTCGGGGTCTACGGGTCTGGCGCCGTGTGCGCGATGATGAAGGGGGAGAGGCTGGCGCAATACGCTTGGCTGTCCGGCTCGACCGCCTGGGAAGGCTCATCGGGTTATAGCGGGTGGAACATCCGGCAGGCCGACCAAGGCGCGCATTGGGCGCATCTGTCGTTTGTCCACGATGCGAACGAAGCCACCGAGGATTACGGCGGCTTCCGTCTCGCCGGTTATGACGCCACACCGGCGCCGTCCGTCGCCACGGCAGCAGCTGCGCCTGCCGCCGCCGCACCGCAAACCCCAACCGACGTCGCCCAGCAGGCGCCCGAGCCGGACCACACTTTGGTGGGCATGATAAAGTCCTGGTTCTGACGCACCGCTTTAGCCCGGGAGCGCGGCCATGCCTGTGGAGATGATCGGCTGGATCGCGCCGCGGGTCTCGTCCGAAATCATCCCGCCCTCCGGGCCGCCGTTCTCCGCCGAGGTGGTCGCCGAGACCGCGCGCATCCACGAGCACGCCGGCTTTGATCGTGTGCTGATCGGCTACTTCTCCGACGCCCCCGACGGCTTTCTGGTCGGCGCCCACGCTGCGTCGGTGACCGAGCGGCTGGGGTTCCTCCTGGCGCATCGGCCGGGGTTTGTCGCGCCGCCGGTCGCCGCCCGCAAGCTCGCGACCCTCGACCAACTCAGCAAGGGTCGTCTGGCGGTGCATATCATCACCGGCGGCAGCGACGCTGACCAGGCCAAGGACGGCGACTGGACCGACTCGGAGACCCGCTACCGCCGCACCAGCGAGTACATCACCCTGCTGCGCCGCACCTGGACCGAGCCGGCGCCGTTCGACCATGAGGGCGAGTTCTATCGGACGCGCGGCACGTACTCGGAGATACGCTGCAAGCAACAGCCGCACATCCCGGTCTATGGCGGTGGCGGGTCCGACGCGGCGATCCGCGCGCTGGCCCCGCATGTCGATGTCTTCATGCTGTGGGGCGAGCCGCTCAAGGACACCGCCCTTTTCATGGAGCGCGTGCGGCGTGAGGCGGCGCTCTCCGGCCGCAACCCGACCTTCAGCCTCTCGACCCGCCCGATCCTTGCGGCGACCGAGGGCGAAGCCTGGGATCGGGCTCGCGCCATTCTCGATCGGGTGTTGGCCAACCGCGGTGGCGCACCGGCGCCGCAGCGCCAGAATGTCGGCTCCCAGCGGCTGCTCGAGGCCGCCGCCGCGGCCGAGGTGCACGATACCTGCTTATGGACGCCGCTTGCCGCCGCGACCGGCGCGCAGGGCAACTCGACCGCGCTCGTCGGCACGGCCGAGACGGTCGCGAAAGCAATGTTCGAATACTACAAGCTTGGCGCCACCAGTCTGCTGATCCGCGGCTATGATCCTCGCCCGGACGCCGTCCAGTACGGTGAGGAGCTGATCCCGCGCCTACGCGAACTGGTGGCGGAATACGACGCGGCGACGTGTTTGGCATAAAAAAAGCGGGCGCGCCTGCCGACGCGCCCGCTCCGCTCTTAGGCGACGCTAACCGCGATCGTGGTCGTGGCGGTCGGCGTGTTCGGGGAAGGAGAACATATCGAAGAGATCGCCGATCGCCGGCGCGTTGACCGGGACGTAGGGATCGTCGCGATCCGGCGTCGGGTTGGGCAGATTGTCGCGGCTGCGATCGGTCAGAGGCCGCAAGCTCCAATTGCGCTCGATGAACTTCAGGATCGACACGTGATCGGTGTAGCTGTGAACGACGTGCCCGCCCTTTGAGTAGGGCGATACCACGATCAGCGGAATCCGCGGCCCGTCGCCGAAGAAATCGAGCGGCTGAATGAACCCGCTGTCGTAGTAGCCGCCGCCTTCATCGAAGGTGATGATCAGTGCAGTCTCCGCCTTGAGTTCGGGGTTTTGCTCCAGCCCATCGAGGATCTTGTCGAGCATCCCCTCGAAAAG
>DASYXG010000341.1:0-7509 GCA_035935235.1 Allostellaceae bacterium | reverse complement strand
CCCGCGCATCGCCATCCTCGGCTTCTCGATCGAGTGCAACCGCTTCGCCCCGGTCGCGACGCGGGCGCATTTCGGCTACTTCACCGGCAACGATCTCGTCGCCGAGGCCCGCCTGCCCGCGCCGCGCATGCTTGGTGAGATCCCCGGCTTTATCGCCGACATGGACGCCGCCGGCCCCAATGGAAAGACAGACTGGGAGCCGGTCGGGATCGCCTTTGCCGCCGCCGAGCCCAACGGCCCGACCGACCACCAATTCTTCACCGAGCTGATGGCCGACATCGAGGCCCGTCTCGCCGCCGCGCTGCCGGTCGACGCGGTATATATCTGCGAGCACGGGGCCGGCATCACCACCGAGGACGACGACCCCGATGGCATCCTGTTCGAGACCGTCCGCCGCATTGTCGGCCCGGACGTGCCGGTGGTCGCGACGCTCGACCTCCACGCCAATATCTCCGACCGTATGGTCACGTCCATCGACTGCTTTATCGGCTACCGCACCAACCCGCATATGGACATGCGCGAGCGCGGCGAGGAGGCGGCGCAAACCATCCGCGAGCTGCTGGCCGGGACCAAGACCGAACGCGCCTATATCCGTCTGCCGATCGTGCCGCCGACCGTCACCATGCTGACCGCCGCCGGCCCCTATGCCGACATGATCGATTTCGGCCAGACCAAGATCGGCCCAGGCGATAAGCCCGAGATCATGAACGTGTCGGTGATGGGCGGGTTCGCCTTTTCCGACACCGCCAAAAACGGCCTCACCGTGGTTGTCACCGCCAGGCGCGACCGCCGCAACCAGAACGCCGCGCAAACCGTGGCGCGGGAGATCGCGCAGTTCGGCTGGGACAATCGCGAGCGCTTTATCCCGCGTCTCACACCACTCGCCGGCGCCATCGCCAAGGCCAAGGCCGCTTCGGACGACCCGTCGCTGCCGGCGGTGTGCTTCGCCGATGTCGCCGACAACCCCGGCGGCGGCGGGCGCGGCAACACGATGTACCTGCTGAAGGCGCTGCACGAGGCGAGGGTCAAAAACGCGCTGGTCGGCATTATCTACGACCCGGCGCTCGCCGCCGAGGCGCACCGTTACGGGCTGCACTATCAGTTCGACGCGCAGTTCAATCGCGACGAAACCACCGAGTTCTCCGAACCGTGGGCCGCCCCGGCGCGCGTCGTCGGCCTCACCGACGGCGAATGCGTCGGCCGCCGCGGCATCTATGCCGGGATGAGCCTCAAGATGGGCCCGTGCGCCGCGCTCAAGATCGGCGGCATCACCGTCGTCGTCGTCTCGCACCGCCGGCAATGCGCCGACCCGGTGTTCTTCGAGATGCTCGGGCTCGACATCGCCCAGGCGCGCATCGTCGTGGTCAAGTCGCGCGGCCATTTTCGCGGCGGGTTCGACGAGTTCTTCGCGCATGAGCAGATCGTCGAAGTCGATCTCCCCGGCCTCACCTCGCCGATGCTGCCCAATTTCACCTGGAGCCGCCTGCCCCGCCCGGTCATCCCGCTCGATGATGGGGTGGAGTGGCAGCCCGAAACGTAGGGATGGATGTGGTGCGTCCTTCGAGGCCTCGCTGACGCGAGGCGCCTCAGGATGAGGAACGTTTGTGATGCCATCCAACAACCAACCTCATCCTGAGGTGCGACCACCGGGCTTAGACCCGGAGGGAGCCTCGAAGGACGCAACCGGGCCTGCGCAGCCTTACGTCGTCTTCCCGTTCACGTGCGGCTTGAGCGCGGCGTAGAGCAAATTGCAGGTCGGGGTAGGGATACCGTGCTTCTTGCCCAATTCGACGACCTTGCCGGCGAACCACGGCAGCTCGATGCGGTTGCCGCGCAGCAAATCGTTGCACATCGAGGTCATATGGTAAGGCGGCATCGAGCGCATCTGGCCGCAGACCTTGTCGAAACTCTCCGCCGGCAGCGGGACGCCCTCGGCCCGCCCGACCGCGATCGTTTCCTTGAGCGCGCTCTCGCACAGCGCCCACAGCTCCGGGTCCTCGCGGTAAACCCCGAGCGGCGCGCGGGTCAGCGAATTGACGCTGGAAAGCGGTACGATGCCGAGAAATTTCTCCCAGATCGGTAGCAGCACATTCGGCTCGAACTCGCCGGCAAACCCAGCGGCTTCGCACATCTTGGCCAGCGCCTTGCCGCGCGCGCTCATGCTGCCGTCAAGCTCGCCATAGATCAGCCGCTGATACGTCCCGGTCTGCCGCACCACCCCGGGCGCGACGATCGAGCCGGTGACCCAGGCGGTGCCGCCCATCACCGCCTCGCGCCCCAAAATCGGGATCAGCCGCTCATGCGCGTCGACCCCGTTCTGCTGCGGGATGACCGCGGTCTGCGGCCCAACCATCGGCTTGATCGCGGCGCCGGCGCTTTCGACATCCCATAGCTTGACGCAAAAGATCGCGTAGTCCACGACACCGATGCTTGCCGGGTCATCGGTCGCCTGCACCGTGTCGAGCACGGTCTCGCCGCGATCGCCCTCGATCCTGAGCCCATTCGTCTGCATCGCCGCGAGATGTGCGCCGCGCGCGATAAAGGTGACGTCGGCCCCGGCCTTGGCGAGCGCGGCGCCGTAGATGCAGCCGATCCCGCCGGCCCCGACAATCGCGATGCGCATGCTCTCCTCCGCTTCCCCGCCGCGCGACACTTACTCTAGGCTGCTTCTTTCACCAACATCAGGAGCATGCAAATCATGGCCCAATCGGCTAGCTCACCCGCGCGCGAAGCGATCCGCGGCACCGTGCCCAAATTGGCGGAGATCGCCGACACCTTGATCTATGGGCAGATCTGGGAAGGCCCGCATCTGTCAAAGCGCGACCGCAGCCTCATCGTCTGCGGCGCGCTGATGGTCATGGGCCGCGACGAACAGCTCCGGGGACATCTCGCCCGGGCGCTCGACAATGGCTGCACCAAGGACGAGATCGCCGAGCTGATCACCCATCTCGCCTTCTATTCCGGCTGGCCGACCGCGATGACCGCCGCGCGCCTGGCGAAGGAGGTGTTCGCGGGGCGGTAGTCACACTTTGTCATTGCGAGGAGCGCCTAGGCGCGACGCGGCAATCTCCAACCGCAGGAAGTTCTTCGGCAGGAGATCGCTTCGCTGCGCTCGCAATGACGGCCCAAATCAAGCCGCGTCGTGAAAGATAATCCCGAGCGTGAAACGCTGGCCGGCGCGCACCCGGCTGACCCCGTGGCGCATCGTCACCCGGTAGTGACCGCGCGTCCCGGCGACCGGGCGGTGGTTGACCGGAAAGATCACCGCGTCGCCTTGCGCTAAGGGCACCACCTCGCCCTTCGACTGGCGGCGCGGGCGCTGCTCGACGAGCAGAAACTCGCCGCCGGCGAAATCCTCGCCCGGGCGCGACAGCAGCACCGTCGCCTGCAGCGGGAACACCAGCGCGCCATAGAGGTCCTGGTGCAGGCAATTATAGTCGCCGGGCCCGTATTTGAGGATCAGCGGGGTCGGGCGAGTCTGCCCAGCTTCGTGGCAGCGCTTCAGATAATCGTCGAGCGCCTCGGGAAAATCCGGCTTCAGCCCGAGCTGCCGCTGCCAGTTATTGGCCACCGGTGCGACCAGCGGATAGAGCGCCTGGCGCAATTTGGCGATGACGGGCGGCAATGGGTAGGCGAGGTATTTGTACTCGCCCTCGCCAAACCCGCGCCGCGCCATCACCACCCGGCTGCGAAACGCCTCGCGCTCATCGTAGAGCGCGGCGAGCGCGCGGCATTGCTCGGGGTCGAGAACCCCCGGCAGCACCGCATATCCGTCGCGATCAAGCGCCGCGCCAAACTCGGCTTCGGACAAGGAGAGCGGGCTATCCAGCATGGTCTTCACCTGGGTGATCCGAGCTCAAAAAAAAATTTCGGCTTGCGCTCTTGACGGTGAGAACAAAAAGAGTACATGCCGATCGTGACCACGGATTCGTTCTCATATTCCATCGCCGGACGCGGGCTGCCGAGCCGGCAACCCGCGTGGTGGCGGTCGTGGCGTGGCGGCAGCCTATTCGGCGGCCTGCTCGGCTTCCGCCGCCGCGTGTTCGGCGGCCAGCAGCGCCCGTTTGCGCTCCACCCCCCAGCGATAGCCGGCGAGGGCGCCGTCGCGCCGCACGATGCGGTGGCACGGCACCAAGAGCGCCAGCTTGTTGGCGGCGCAGGCCGCGGCGACCGCGCGGACCGCTTTCGGCTGGCCCAGCGCCGCGGCGATCTCGGTATAGGTCGAGGTTCGGCCGGGCGGCACTTTTTGCAGCGCCCGCCACACCCGCGCCTGGAACGCGGTGCCGCGAATGTCGAGCGGCAGATCCGGCTGTTCGCCGGGGTCGGTGACAAAGTTCACGATGCGCTCGGCCCAACGCTTGAGCTGCTCGTCGGCCGGCCAGATCAGCGCCGCCGGAAAGCGCCGCCGCAGCTCGGCCTCAAGCGGCGCCTTGTCGTCGCCGAGCGCGGTCATGCAGATGCCCTTCCCGGTCGCGGCGACCAGCGCCCACCCGAGCGCGGTCTTGACGCAAGTGTAGCGGATGGTCTCGCCGCGCCCGCCATGGCGCCGCGCCGCCGGGGTCATGCCAAGCCCCGTTGGCGCCGCCTCATAGGCCCGCGACCCCGAACCGAATCCGGCCGCGTAGACCGCCTCCGCGACGTTGTCGCCGGCGTCGAGCCGGTCGGCGAAGCGGCCGAGCCGGTGCGCCTTGCCCCATTCGCGCGGGGTCGCGCCGGTGATCTGCTTGAACACCCGGTGGAAGTGATAGCGGCTGATCCGCGCCGCCTTGGCCAGTTCGTCAAGGCTCGGCAGACTATCGCTCTCGCGAATCAGCGCGCAGGCGCGTTCGACCGCGGCGATGTGGCGCTCGGCTTGCGAACCTTCGGTCGGCCGGCAGCGCTTGCACGCCCGGAACCCGGCGGCCTCGGCCGCGGCATTGGTCGCGTAGAACGCGACGTTCTTGCGCAGCGGCTGGCGCGAGGCGCAGCCCGGCCGGCAATAGACCCCGGTGGTCTTGGTCGAATAGACCCACTGCCCGTCTTGCGACGCATCATGGGCGATCACCGCCGCCCAGCATTTTTCTTGGTCCAACATCGTCTGTCTCCTCACGCTCATCTTGAGCGAGAAGATGGCCCGGATGCCTCGCGCTCTCTATCCGGCCCTTGCTTTCTAATTCGATGGTTGTGCGTCCTTCGAGGCCTCGCTGACGCGAGGCGCCTCAGGATGAGGGTACCCAATGCCATTCTCAACGTTCCTCATCCTGAGGTGCGACCACCGGGCTTCGACCCGGTGGGAGCCTCGAAGGACGCAATAACCCTATGCAGCCTTCACCCGCTCCGCGTAGCGCTTCGGCAGCATCGCGTGGATGCCCTTGTTGCCGTCGACCAGCTGGGTCACCCGCATGTCGACCGCGAGGCTGGAGAACATATAGGCCTCCGCCGCATCCAATCCCATGCGTTCGCCGATCAGCTTGATCATCTGCCGCAGCGCGTCCTTCGCCGCGTCGTCGAGGTCTTCGTTGAACGCCATGGTGATGTGGTGTGTCGGCGTCTCGGCGCGCGGCAGGTCGAACTTCAGATCCTTGCGCACGGTAAGCCGGAAGGTGCCGCTGAGCGCGGTTTCGAGCGCGGTCACGCAGACTTCGCCGTCGCCCTGGACCCCATGCCCGTCCCCACAGGAGAAATTGGCCCCCGGGACGAAGACCGGCAGGTACAGCGTCGTGCCTTCAGTCAATTCCTTCAGATCCATGTTGCCGCCGAACTCGCGCGGGATGATCGAGGTGCACAGGCCGTAGACCGGCGGCGGCGCCACCCCCATGACGCCGAAAAACGGCGCGAGATCGATCTCGGCGCCCCACGGCAGGGTGCACACGCCGCGCTGGCGGTCGATGCCGCTGTGCAGCACCTTGCGGATCGGGAAGTCCTCGGGGAGCGTCCCGGCATGCGGGCGGATGCGGGTATAGCCCCAGTTCTGCCGCGGCGAGATGCTGAGAATTTCGACTTCGAGCACATCGCCCGGCTGGGCGCCCGCGACCGCGATCGGCCCGGTGAGGATGTGCGCCCCGGTGCCTTTGTCGAGCCCAGCATGGATCGCCAGGTGGTCGTCGAGGATTTCCCAATTCTCGCCCTTGGGCAGGATGTCGGGTCCGCCGGAGACGCAATCCACCTGCACCGTGTCCCCCGAGGCGACCGTGACGATCGGCTTCAGCGCCGCGTCGAAAAACCCCCAGTGGCAATGCTCCGGCTTGCACGACACGACATGATGCGACATCGGACTCTCCTTCCCCTGTCAGGGCGCCGTGATCAGCGGCCACAATCCATCGCCGCCGGCCGTTGCAATCCGGCGGCCAAGCTCGCGCGCCCAATAGGCCTCGTTGCCGTATTCATCGCGCCACGACCACAGCCGTCGCGTCACCGGATGCAACCGGTATTCCTTGGTGAAACCGATGGCGCCATGCACCTGATGGGCGATCTCGGCGACTTTGCCAGCCGCCTCGCCGGCACGGATTTTCGCCGCGCCGCAGGCGAATTCGGCGGATTGGCGCCGCTCGGCCACGGCGCGCGCGGCATTCTCGACCGCGACCAGCGACGAGGCCGCGTGCTCGGCGAGAAGGGCCATCTGCTGCTGGATTGCCTGGAACCTGCCGATCGGCCGGCCGAATTGCACCCGCTCGTTGGCGTATTGCGTGGTGATGACGAGTGCCCCCTCCATCGCCCCCGCCATCTGCGCCGCGCGCATCAACGCGCCCAAGCGCAGCACCAGCGTCGCATCGATGCCCTGCGGCAGCGGGCGGATCTCGCCGCGCGCGCCGGCCGCGCTCATGTGGTCGCGCGACTCGTAGGCGAGGTTGTCGCTCGCGTCCCAGCTCAGCTCGCCGCTCGACACGACGGCCAGCTCATTGTCGCCGATCACGGCGACCGCTTCCGCCACCAGCCCCCACGGCACATGGCCGGCGCGGCCGCTGACCGCCCCGCTGCCGACGACGAGGCGCTCGCCCGGCTCGACCGGGGCGATCGTCAGCACACCGGCCGGCGCGGGAAGCTGCGCGGCGGCGCAGAGAAACCGCGCCAGCATGGTCTCGACCAGGGGGATCGGCGCGGCGTGGTGCCCGGCGGCGCGCAGGATTGTCGCCGCCTCGACCATGGTCGACGGCCCATCGGCCAGGACGTCGAGATAGCCGGCTTCCTCGACCGCCTGCCACAGCGCGTCCGGCCAGAGCCCCTGCTCGACATCCTCGATCGCCGCCGGCGACAGCTCGGCGGCGAAGAGCCGCATCGCACTGTCGTAGAGAATGGTGTCCGCCATCAACGCAGCCCCAACCCGCGGGCGATGATGCCACGCAGGATTTCGCGGGTGCCGCCGCGGATCGTCCAGGACGGCGCATGTAACACCGTCTCGACCAGGTCCAACTCGAACGGGTCGCGATCGCCACGCCGGCCGCCCGGCATCACCAGCCGGGCGATTTCAGGCACCTCGCGCTCATAGCTGGAGCCGAAATCCTTGACCATCGCGGCTTCGAGGTTGGGCGT
>DASYXG010000340.1:0-3002 GCA_035935235.1 Allostellaceae bacterium | reverse complement strand
AGGCCCATTTTCTCGGCGGCCCATTGCCCCAGGAGGCGGTTGCGCCGCGCCTTGACCTTGAATTGCAGCTCCTGGTCGTGCTTGAAGCGCGCCTCGAATTCCTTCTCGCGATCCTCGAAACTAGGCATGACGTCCTGTCCGTTGTCCGTTGCCGCACTATAGCCGCATGATCGGGCGATGTGCACGCTGGTGATCCTGCGCCGGCCCGATCATCCCTGGCCGGTGGTGATCGGCGCCAACCGCGACGAGATGATCGGCCGCCCGGCGCTGCCGCCGGCGCGGCATTGGCCCGACCGGCCAGAAGTGATCGCCGGGCTCGATCAGCTGGCCGGCGGTTCCTGGCTCGGCATCAACGATTGGGGCGTCGCCGCGGCGGTCCTCAACCGCCACGGCTCGCTCGGGCCCGCGCCCGGGCAGCGCTCGCGCGGCGAGTTGGCGTTGGAGGCGCTCGACCACCCCGACGCGGCCGCCGCCGCCGAGGCGCTCTCGCATCTCGACCCCGCCGCCTATCGCACCTTCAACCTGATCGTCGCCGACAATCGCGATGCGTTCTGGCTGCGCCATGCCGACGGCAAGACCATCGATGCCTGGCCGATCGACGAGGGCCTGTCGCTGATCGATTCCGGCGAGCTCAACCGGCCGAACAACCGGCGCGTCACGTTGGCGACGCCGCAGTTTCGCGCCGCCGCGCCGCCCGATCCCGATCGCGACGATTGGGTCGCCTGGGAGGCGCTGCTGTCCGATCGCGAATCGGCGCCGGGCGAGCTGCCGGAAACGGCGCTTCGCTTTCGCACGGGACACGGCTACGGCACCGTATCGAGCGCGTTGATCGCGCTGCCGCAACCTGACTCGCGAGACCGAAAACCGCGCTTTCGCTACGCGCAATGGCAACCGACGGAAACACCCTGGGCCGACGTCTCATTTGCCGCGCCCAAACCCGCGCGCTGACATTGTTGGTCCCCATCGTGCTTGCTATATCAAAGCTGCGGGATCGGCCCGATCGGGAACCCCACGGGACCAAACATGTCGCGACGCCGCCGACAGATTTATGAGGGCTCGGCCAAGGTCCTGTTCGAGGGTCCAGAGCCGGGCACGCTCGTCCAGCACTTCAAGGACGACGCGAGCGCGTTCAACAAGCAGAAGCGCGGCACGATCACCGGCAAGGGCGTGCTCAACAACCGCATCTGCGAATTCCTGATGCTGAAGCTGGCCGAGATCGGCATCCCGACGCATTTCGTCCGCCGGCTCAACATGCGCGAGCAGCTCGTCCGCGAAGTCGAGATCATCCCGCTGCGCGTCGTCGTGCGCAATGTCGCGGCCGGCTCGCTGGCAAAGCGGCTCGGCATCGCCGAGGGCGCGCAGCTGCCACGCTCGATCATCGAATACCACTACAAGAAGGCCGAGTTGGGCGACCCGCTTGTCGCCGAGGAGCACATCACCGCCTTTGCCTGGGCCAGCACCCAGGAGCTCGACGAGATCATGCAGATCTCGCTCCGGATCAACGATTTCCTCAGCGGCCTTTTCCTCGGCATCGGCATCCGCCTCGTCGATTTCGGGCTGGAGTTCGGGCGGCTCTATAGCGACGACGATTTACGCATCGTCGTCGCCGACGAGATCAGCCCCGACAACATGCGGCTGTGGGACATCCGCACCAGCGAAAAGCTCGACAAGGACCGCTTCCGCGAGGACCTCGAAAAGGTCGCGGAGGGCTATCAAGAGGTCGCGCGCCGTCTTGGCATCCTCCCCGAAGGCGGTCCGGCGGACTTCAAGGCCCCGAGGGCTATTCAATGACGGTGGGCCGATGAAGGCGCGAGTGCATATCCGCCTCAAGGAGGGCGTGCTCGACCCGCAGGGCAAGGCGATCGGGCATGCGCTGACCTCGCTGGGCTTTACCGGCGTTGGCGAAGTGCGCCAGGGCAAGCTGATTGAGGTCGAACTTGCCGAAACCGACCGGGAAAAGGCGCGCGAGCAGGTCGAGAAAATGTGCGAGGAGTTGCTCGCCAACCCGGTCATCGAGAATTACGACATCGAGCTGGTATGACCGGGAGCTGCAAGACCGTACCCGCGTCCTTCGAGGCTTTGCTGCGCAAAGCGCCTCAGGATGAGGGAGCTTTGCGGATGGCACGCACCCACCTCCCTCATCCTGAGGTGCGATCACCGGGCCTAGACCCGGTGGGAGCCTCGAAGGACGCACGACCGCAATCTCGCAGGAACGGATGAAAGCCGCCGTCGTCATCTTCCCCGGCACCAATCGCGAGCACGACGTCTGCGCCGCGCTGAAACGCGCCAGCGGCAAGGATCCGGTCATCGTCTGGCACGGCGACACCGATCTTCCGGCCGCCGATCTGATCGTGCTGCCGGGCGGCTTCGCTTATGGCGATTATTTGCGCTGCGGCGCGATGGCGGCGCACTCGCCGATCATGCGCGAGGTTAAGGCGCGCGCCGCCAAGGGCGTGCCGGTGCTCGGCATCTGCAACGGCTTCCAGGTGCTGACCGAGGCCGGCATGCTGCCCGGCGCGCTTCTGCACAACAAGACGCTCAGCTTCATCTGCCGTGACGTCCATCTGCGCGTCGAAAACTCCCAGACCATCTTCACCTGCTTCTATGAGGCGGGCCAGGCGATCCGCGTCCCGGTCGCCCATGGCGAGGGCAATTACACCGCCGACGATGCGACGCTCGACCGGCTCGACGGCGAGGGCCGCGTCGCCTTCCGCTATTGCAGCCCTAGGGGCGAGCTTACCGACGAAGATAACGTCAACGGCTCGGCGCGCTACATCGCTGGCGTGTTTAACGAGACGCGCACCGTGCTCGGCTTGATGCCGCACCCCGAGAATTCGACCGATCCGCTGCTCGGCTGCACCGACGGTCAAGGCCTGTTCGACGGGCTGGTGAGCGCGCTGCAGTGATAACGAATGAGCAAATTCGAGACGCTTTCTTTGACGTCTTTTCAGCGATTCACGACAGGGAATTTTCTAAATCCCGGCGGCTTAACGCGAAGAATG
>DASYXG010000339.1:0-3278 GCA_035935235.1 Allostellaceae bacterium | reverse complement strand
GACGGACATGGTCGTCGACCCAGGCCTCGTCGCCGCGAACATAAAGCTGGAAGATGCGGAACCCGTCGCCGCCGGCCTCCGCGGTCTTTTCGAGGCCCGGATGCGAGACGGATGACAGGATCATCCCGTTGCCGAACTTGGCGGTCGCCGAAGCCACGGTGGCGCCGCCGCCCGGCTCGAAATTTTCGAGCGAGCCGACCGGCGCGCACAGCACCGGGATGCGCAGCTTCTTGCCGAACAGCTCCTTAGAGCAATCGACATCGCTGACATCGCGCAGCACGCGCGGACGGAAGCCGATGGCGTCGAGCGCGGCGCGGTTGCGCGCGATCGTCGTCTCGGTTTCGGACGCGCCGATCAGATAATCCCAATTATTGCGGTTGAGGTTGGTGCGCGCCTGCGTGACGAATTCGTGCAGGTTCATAAAGCGGTATTCGAGGAGTTCGGCGTCGTCTGACATCAGGGCCTCTGGCGTCGCGCGCAAATGATATTGCCGAAGCCTAACGGACGAGCCATGCAGCGGCAATTGTCTTGCAAGCGCGGTCATGCATCCGCGTGACCTACGGCTGGAGCCGCGTCCCGCGTTAGCGGGCATGACGTCTTCCTACTTTGCGCTTGGGGAGCGCGGCGCGCTGTCGCTACGATGGCCTACCGAACAAACCTGCCCCCGAGAGGAGACGTCCATGCCCCGCCACCGCATCGTCACGCCAACCGGCCACGGCGCTGAGACCATGCAGATCGCCGCCGAATTGCTGCCGTCGGATTACGAGCTGGTGACTGCACCGCACGGGACGCCCGAATTCTGGGACTTGCTAAAGGACGCCGAGTTCTACATCGGCGCCGGCCAGTTCAAGCACGGCCCGGAGTTCTACGCCAAAGCGCCGAAGCTGAAGCTCGTCCAGACGTTGAGCGCCGGCTACAACACCTATGACCTCGATGCCGCCCGCGCAGCCGGCGTGCCGATCTGCAACAACGGCGGCGCCAACGCGACCGCGGTCGCCGAGCACGCGGTGATGCTGATGCTGGCGGTGTCGCGCAGGCTGATCTGGGTGCATGACGGTGTCGTCTCCGGGCGGTGGCGCGGCAACGATTTCAACGCCGCAAAGCTCTACGAACTCGAGGACAAGACCCTCGGCATCATCGGCCTCGGCAATATCGGGAAGAAGGTCGCGCGCCGGGCCAAGGCATTCGACATGCGCATCCAATATTACGACATCAACCGCATGACGACCGACCAGGAAGACGCGCTCGGCGTCCGCTTCGCGCTGTTCCCGGAGCTGTTGAAGACCTCGGATTACGTCTCGCTGCACGTGCCGCTCGACAAGTCGACCCACAACCTGATCGGCGAGCGCGAGCTCAACATGATGAAAAAGACCGCGATCCTCATCAACACCTGCCGCGGGCCGGTGGTCGACGAGGTGGCGCTCTTCAAGGCGCTGCGCGACGAGACGATCATGGCCGCCGGTCTCGATGTCATGGTCGAGGAGCCGCCGAAGCCGGATCACGAGCTGTTCACGCTGAAGAACGCGATTTTCAGCCCGCACTCCGCCGGCCCGACCTGGGACAACCACCCCAAGCGCTGGCGCAACGCGTTCGACAATTGCGAGCGCGTCGCCCGCGGCCAGCGCGCGTTCTGGATCGTTCCCGAACTGCGCGACGCGATGTAGGAAGCGGAAGATGGCTGGCCACAACCCGCGCACGGAAGAGGAGGCGCGCGCCTTCGTCACCCATGTCGAGCGGCTGTTCATGCCGTGGAACATCGACGGGTTGCTGGCCGGCTTTACCGAGGATTGCCTCGTCAAATTCGGCGATCTGCCCGAGTTGCGCGGCAAGGCGGCGCTTGAAAAGCTGTTTCGCAGCCGCATGGAGCGGCAGAAAGACTACCGCCTCAAAAAGGAATTCCGCGCGCTCTCCGGCGACATGATCGCCAATTACTGGGAGGGCTGGTGGGAGGATCGCCCCACCGGCAAAAAGATGCAGGGCCGCGGGGTCGAGGTGTGGGCGATGCGCGACGGCAAGATCGCGGTGTGGGAAGCGGCGTTCAATTTCAACGAACAGGGCCAGCCGAGCGCGATGGGGCTGGTTTGACTTGAGCGTCAACCCGGCAAAGACCGGGGCAAGTCGGCCGAGCTGTCATCGACCCAGGCCGAGCGCCAGGTAATCGACCGCGGCATCAGCCGCGCGGCTGATGCCGCGCTTCGCCGATTGAGGTTCGTCAACGCCTCAGTGCGGTCCGTTATGGACGTGCGAGACCAGGTAGGTCGCCAGCGCGCCGCCGGTGGCGGCGATACCGCTCAGCGAGTGAATCAGGGCGTCGGTGCGCTTGATCTTTTCCTCGATCTGCGCCGGGGAAAGTTGCCCGCCAAAGCGGGTGACGAGAAATTTTGATACCGGCGTGGCGACGGTGACCTGGTCATGATGGCTGGCCTGCAGCAGATAGCGGAAGAAAACCCCCGCGCTGAAGCTGAAGAAGATCGTTGCACCGTTGAAGATAAAGGCTTCCCAGGTATCGGGCGGCAGGTCGCCATGTTCGCGGGCGAGGCCCCAGCCCTGGGGAATGAGAAATCCGCCGAGCAACTCCCAGCGGATGAGCTGAATCTCGATAAGCGCGACCGTGCTGACGGCCAGCGCCACGCCCAGATCCGATGCGGCGGGCCGCGTTTTGATGTTTTGGCAGAGGAACCCGAAGATCATCGGCACAACGATGAGCGCCGATGTCGCGTAAACCAGCGACAACTCGCCGCCATGCTGCTTGACCGCGGCGATGAAGAGGCCCGCGACAAACACCCAGACCAGCAGCAGCGCGACGGCGCTGGCGCGGTGGATCGATGGAATCTTGCCGTCGCCCATGCCGACGTGGCGATGGACCTGGGATTGTGCCTCGGCCAGCGCATCGAATTGCTGCTTTAGATCGTCGATCTGTTTCGACAGCGCGGCGTTGGCGTCGAGCAGCGGGCGCACCGAGACCAAGTCGCGTCCGCAATAGCGGCAAACGCTGGCCGCGTCCTTGATTTCCTCAGCGCAGAACGGGCAATTCATTGTTCGTCGGAAGCGGTTATTTCAACTGCAACGTTAGCGTAGGGACAAACCCGGCGCAAATCTCTTGAGGCGATGGCTAGCCGCCCGGCACTTGACCATGCGCAGCGGGATATAGTTGAGCTGACCGAGTTCTTCACTGCGACACGGGTGCGCACCAACCCGCGCCCGGGGCAAGCTATTTAACCGGGCCATTGCTCCCTTTGTGGCAAGTCTTGGTACGGATAGCGCCGCCCGGCCGCGAA
>DASYXG010000338.1:0-15920 GCA_035935235.1 Allostellaceae bacterium | reverse complement strand
GCCTGGAACATCCTCGGCGGCTATACCGGCTACACCAATTTCGGCACCGGCGCGTTTTTCGCGGCCGGCGCCTACAGCTCCGTGGTGCTGTTTAAATTGCCGGCGCTATTGCTGGCCACTTTTCACTGGAAGATCCCGGAGATGCCGGTGCCGGTGATGATCGCGGTGGGCGGTGTCGTCTCGGGGCTGCTTGGCCTCGGGACTGGCTATCTAACCCTACGCCTGCGCGGCGTGTTCTTTGCCATCGCCACGCTGGCGCTGTCGATCGTGTTACAGACCCTGATCGTCAACTGGGCGTTTGTCGGCGGGTCGCGCGGCACCTTCGTCATCCGCCCGGCGCTGGCGCCGCTCGGCGGCGGCTATATCCAATACCTGTTCTCGCTAATGGCCCTGCTCGCGGTGATCGCCATCGGCATCGCTCGATCGATCGAACGTTCGCGGCTGGGGCTCGGCTTCCACGCGATCCGCGACGACGAGCTCGCCGCCGAGGCAAGTGGCGTTCCCACACTGCGATTGAAGCTCATTTCGACGACGATCTCCGGGGCGCTGATGGGCATGGCCGGCGCGCCGCTGCCTTATTTTGTCACCTATCTCACCCCCACCGCGAGTTTCGATCTCGCCTATGCGGTCAACAGCGTGGCGATGCCGGTGATCGGCGGCATGACCAGTTGGGTGGGCCCCATCATCGGCGCGATCCTCCTAGGCACGCTGCAGCAGCTTGGCACTGTCGGCTTCTTTTTGGACCTCAAGCTCGACCCGACCTTCAACCTGTTGATCGTCGGCCTGCTGCTCATTCTGTTTGTGATCATCGCGCCCAACGGCATTGTCGGGCTGGTGCAATCCTGGCTCCGGCGCGGGGAGACGTGATGCCCGCGGCAGACACCGACGCGCTCCTCGAGGTAAAGGGGCTCGGCAAGCGCTTCGGCGGGTTTGTCGCGCTGGAAGGCATCGACCTCACCATCGCCAAGGGCGAGCGGCTCGGCCTCATTGGCCCCAACGGCTCGGGCAAATCGACCCTGGTCAACTGCCTCTGCGGCACGCTGCACAACGAGACCGGCACGGTCGCGTTCGCCGGGAAGCCGCTCAACGGCCTCATCGCGCACGAGCGCACCCGGCTCGGCCTCGCCCGCAGTTTCCAGCTGCCCAAGCCGTTTCACTCGCTGAACCTGATCGACAATATCCGCATTCCGCTGCTCTACACGGTCAATGCCAGGCACGGGCAGCATCATCTGAGCGGCGCGGCGATCGGCGAGCGCTGCGAGGAATTGCTCACCC
This sequence comes from Allostellaceae bacterium, assembly GCA_035935235.1. Classification (GTDB taxonomy): domain Bacteria; phylum Pseudomonadota; class Alphaproteobacteria; order ATCC43930; family CGMCC-115725; genus DATARH01. Next base: position 14,645 of record DASYXG010000338.1, on the reverse strand, counting down.
ATGTGAACCTTGCCGACAAGGCGCGGCGGCGGCCGCGCGACCTGACCCAAGTCGAGATGCGGAAGCTCGAACTGGCTCGCGCCGTGGCGACGCAGCCGACCCTGCTCTTCGCCGACGAGGCGATGGCCGGGCTGTCGCATTCCGAAATCGAGGAGATCCTCGCGGTGCTGATGCGGCTCAACGACGAGGGCATCACCATCGTCCTCATCGAGCACATCATGAGCGCGGTGATGAGCTTCTCGACCCGGTTGGTCGTCCTGGTCGCCGGGCACAAGATCGCCGACGGCCTGCCGCAGGAGGCGATCCGCAACCCCGAAGTCGAGAAGGCCTATCTTGGCGAGTAACCTCCGTCATAGCCCCTCTCCGCCCATTGGGGGGAGAGGGAGGGGCCCGGCGCGGAGCGCTGGGAGGGTGAGGTGGGTCTGCGCGGCCGTCTGTGGAATCCCCCGCCTCACCCCGACCCTCTCCACCCCCGGGGGTGGAGAGGGAGAGGGGCTGCGCGAGAGCTGCCATGCCCAGTAGCCTCACCATATCCGGGATCAACGCCGGCTACGGCTCGGTGCGCGTCATCGAGAATGTGTCGCTGTCGGTGGCGCCGGCCGAGACCGTGGCGCTGCTCGGCACCAACGGCAACGGCAAGAGCACCTTGATGAAATGCATCATGGGGATGCTGCTGCCGTCCTCGGGCAGCATCGTCGCCGAGATCGACGGCGAGAGCATCGACCTCGTCGGCCGCAGCACCGAGGAGATCGTTGATCTCGGTATCGGGCTGGTGCCGGAAGGGCGCCGCCTCTTTCCCAAACTGACGGTCGAGGAAAACCTGCTGCTCGGCGCCTTTCGCCGCAAGGCGCGCGGCGAATTGCAGCGCAATCTCGAATCCTCCTACGCCACCTTCCCGGTGCTGCAAGAGCGGCGGCGCCAGATGGCCGGCAGCATGTCGGGCGGCGAACAGCAGATGCTGGCTTTGGCGCGAGCATTGATGTCGGCGCCGCGCATCCTCCTCATCGACGAGCCCTCGGTCGGGCTCGCGCCGATCCTGGTCAGCCGCACCATCGACAAGATCAAGGAGCTGAAGGAGGCCTACCAGCTCACCGTGCTGATGGCCGAGCAGAACTTCAACCAGGCGGTGCGCATCGCCGACCGCGGCTACGTGATCGTCCACGGCCAGATCGCCTTCGAGGGCCGCAACGCCGACGAACTCAACAACAACGAACTGGTACGGAAGTTTTATCTCGGGCTTTGATCGAGATTTTCCGATAATTCCATCGATCGGCGAGGCAAAGATCGTCGCAAATTGCGAAACATTGAATATGGTTACTAGATTTTAACTTTGTTATCGCGCGCAAATCCTAGAATTCGATTATCGAGCCCTTCTGGCACGTCGCTTGAGCAAGGCCTTACACACCGGCACATCGCCGGGCCAAAGGCCTTCGCGGAGACGACGATGAAGCTTATCAGCAAATTGGCGCTCGGAGCCGCCGCCGTGGTGGTCGCCACGGCCGCCAGCTTCCCGAGCGAGTTGGGCGATTTCTATCGCGGCATCCACCCGAGCGATATGCGCAAGCGTGAGGCGCTCGACACGTGCGCGGCGCAAAACAGCTCGTTCATGCGCTTCCTCGCCAGCGACCGCGAGGATTGCTATCGCCGGATGCGGGGTCTCGACGCCGCCGCCAACAATACCGGCACGTGGAGCAAGCCCGACTGGCTGCATCCGCAGCCCGCGACGAGCGACGACTAGAACTCCGACGCGTAGCCGCCATCGACCGGGATGGCGGCGCCGGTGACGAAATCGGAGGCGGCGCTGGCGAGGAATACGGCGACGCCGGCGAGATCGTCGGGCACGCCCCAGCGCTTGGCCGGGGTGCGCGCCAGCACCCGTTCGTTGAGCCCCGGCACCTGGGCGCGTGCGTCGCGCGTCAGCTCGGTATCGATCCAGCCCGGCAGCACCGCGTTGACCTGGATATTGTCGCGCGCCCAGGCGGTGGCGAGCGACTTCGACATCTGCACGATCGCGCCTTTGCTCGATGAGTACGGCGCGGCATAGGCGCCGCCGAAGATCGACATCATGCTGCCGATATTGATGATCTTGCCGCCGCGCTGCCGCTCCATAATCGGGTGCGCCGCCTGGCACAGGACGAAGGCGCCGGTGAGGTTGGTCTCGATCACCTGGCGCCATTCCTCGACCGTATAGGTCTCCGGCGGCTTCCGGATCGACATGCCGGCATTGTTGACGAGGATATCGAGCCGGTTGTGGCGGGCGACCGTCTCGGCGATCAGCGATCGACACGAAATCGTCGAGGCGAGGTCGACGGGGATGAAATCGGCCTTGGCGCCGAGGCCTTCCAACTCGGCCACCGCTTTCAGCGATTTCTCCGCATTGCGCGCGGCAATGACGACGGCGGCTCCCGCCTGCGCCAGCCCGCGGGCCATGCCGAGCCCGATCCCGCCATTGCCGCCGGTGACCACGGCGACGCGGCCGGTGAGGTCGAAGAGGTTCATCGGGGATCTCCCATGACAGCGCCGGGCCGCGCAGAGCGAAGCCGCACCGTCGCAGGATACTCCAGCGACACCTCCTATGGGTTGCGGACTTACGGAAAGAAGGGCGGGCGTTTAGTGGCGGCTCAACCCCGGCGGCATGGTGCCGGTGCCCCAGCCCTTCTTGGTCCCATGGCCCCAGCCGGGTGGCGTGCTGGCGCCATTCCATCCGGTCCTGTTGCCGTGACTGAACCCCGGAGGAAAGCCCGCTCCGCTGGCGAAGGGGCCGCCACCGGGCCCGCCACCGCCACCGCGCGCGAATGCCGGGGCGGTCGATCCCACCGCCAGCGCGATCGCCGCAGCGGCCGCTGCTGCCGCAAAAAGGTAGCGCATAACGCGTGCCTCCCTCTGCCCTTATTAGGGCCGAAACGCCGTCGGCGCGCTGGGGTTCCGCTGCAATTCATAAGACTTTAGGCTTCGGGACTTCGCGACCGATCAACCGGACGAGCAGGGCAATGACGGCGATACAACCTGCGCGGTGGGCATAGAATAGCGATCGGGGACGACAGGCAGGCGGTGAAGGGGTCATGCGGACGGTAAGAATCTTTGTGTCGTCGCCGGGCGATGTCGATCACGAACGTCGCCGGATCGAGCGGGTGGTCGAGCGGCTCAACGGCGAATTCGCCGAATCGCCAAACTGCAGACCATCCGTTGGGAAACCGAGTTCTACCGCGCCGACAAGACGTTCCAGGCCCAGATCCCGGAAGCCGCCGAATGCGACATCGTCGTCGCCATCTTTCGCGGCCGGATCGGCACCGAGCTGCCGCCCGACTTCGCCAAGCTGCCGGATGGCTCCCCCTATCCCAGCGGCACCGCCTATGAGGTGCTGTCGGCGATTGCCGCGGCGCGGACCAAACAGCTTCCCGACGTCTACGTGTTCCGCAACAACGACCCGCCGCTGGTTCGCCTCGACGACCCGGAGGCGGCGCGGGTCGCCGAGCAGTGGCAGCGGCTGAAGGCGTTCTTCGACACTTGGTTCGTCGGAACCGAGGGACCGTTCAAGGCGGCGTTTCATAATTTTACTTCGCCGGACGATTTCGAGATCCAGGTCGAACGGCTGCTGCGCGGCTGGCTCGAGGAGAAGGTGCTGCACGGCCGTGCCGTGCTCTGGCCGGTCGCGACCAAGGGCTCGCCGTTTCGCGGGCTGGAGGCCTTTGGCGCCAAGCATTCCTCTGTGTTTTTCGGCCGCTCGCGGGATATCGCCCGCGCGGTCGATCTGTGGAAGGACGCGGCCGAGCGCGGTACGCCGTTTCTGATCGTCGTCGGCGCCAGCGGCTCGGGCAAATCCTCGCTCGCCCGCGCCGGCCTGGTGCCGCGACTGACCGTCCCGGGCGTAGCGCCGGCCGTCGATGCGTGGCGGGTCGCGGCGATGCGGCCAAGCGAGTTGGCCGACGGACCGATCGCCACGCTCGCCGCCCGCCTGTTCGATGGCGAAGGCGCGATCCCGGAGACGGAGAGCGGCCGGCCGCCGGCCTTGCCCGAGCTGGCCGAAAGCGACTATCGCACGCCGGCCGAGCTCGCCCCGCTCCTGGCGCACGCCGACGCCGCATCGCTGACGCCGCTGCTGCGCATCCTCGACCGCGTCGGCCAGGGATTGCGGGTACGGCAAGGCTATGAGCGACCGGTCCGCTGCGATCTCGTGGTGCTGGTCGATCAGCTCGACGAATTGTTCGGCGACCACGCCGACGCCGCCGAGCGCGCCACCTTCGCCCGCCTGTTGAAGCTGTTCGCGGAAAGCGGCCGGATCTGGGTCGTCGGGACCCTGCGCGCCGATCTGTACGACCGGTTCCTCGCGGAGCCCGACCTTTTGGCGTTGAAGACCGCCGGGGCGACCTACGATCTCGCCGCGCCGGGGCCGGCAGAGCTGGCGGAAATCGTGCGCAAGCCGGCCGAGGCGGCGGAATTGGTATTCGATCGCGACCCGCAATCGGGCGACGGGCTCGACGAAGTGCTGCTGCGCGAGGCCGACCGGCCCGACATGCTGCCGTTGCTGCAGCTCGCCTTGAACCGCCTGTTCGAGGCGCGGATCAGCGTCGACGGTGAAACCCGGTTGACCCATGCCGCCTTCCAGGCGCTCGGCGGCCTGTCGGGCATCATCGACCGCGAGGCCGAGCGGGCCATCGCTGAACTCGGCGAGAGCGAGCTGGCGGAGCTGCCGCGGCTGCTGCGTCAGCTCGTGACCGTCACGGCGCCGGGTGGCGGAGATCCCGGCACGTTGAGCACGCGCACCGTGCCGCTCGCAGCGGCGGCGCCCAACGACAGCGCCCGCCGGCTCGCGGATGCCCTGGTCGCGGCGCGCATCCTCTTGGTCTCGGGCGAAGGCCACAGCGCCGGGCTGCAGCTGGCGCACCAGCGCGTCATCGCCGATTGGCACCGGGCCCGCGACCTGATCGCCGCCAACCGGGATTTTTACCGCGTCCGCGATGAGGTCGAGGCGCAGCGACGGCGTTGGGAGGCCGCCGCCAATAGCCGAGACCGGCTAATCGGCCGCGGCGTGTTGCTCGCCGAAGCCGAGGCGATGACCGCCCGGTTCGGCGACGAGCTGTCGGCAGAAACCCGCGCGTTCATCGCCGCCTCCGGCCGTCGCGCCCGCGCCCGCCAACGCTTTGTCGCGGCCGCGGCGGTGGTGTTTGCGATGCTCGCAATCGGGGCAAGCGGCGCAGGCTTCCTGGCCTGGCGCGAGCAGCAGCATGCCGAGCGCAGCCTCGCCGCCGCGAAGAGCGCGGTGAGCAATCTGGTGTTCGATATCGCACAGAAGCTGCGCAACACGCGCGGTATGCGGGCGGAGACCATCGTTGCGGTGCTGCAAGAAGCGCAGGCCCGGGTCGACCAACTTACCCAGGAAGCTCCGGATGATCTGCAGCTGCGCCGACTGCGCGCCGCCGCGCTCGACGAGATCGCGCAGACTTATTTGGCGATCGGCGATCTCGATCGCGCGCGGGCCGCCGCCGCCGACTCCCTGGCGACAACGCGCGCGCTCGTCGCCGCCGAGCCGCAGAACCAGCAGCACAACAAGGATCTGAGCGTCGCGCTCGATCGGGTCGGCCTGATCGCGCTGCGCAGCGGCGACGATGCCGCGGCGCTCGCCGCGTTCAACGAAGACCTCGCGATCACCCGAGGGCTGATCGCCGCCGACCCCGATAACGTGCCGCTGCAGCGCGACGAATCCGAGGTGCTCGACAATATCGGCGAGGCGAAGCAGCGCAGCGGCGATACCAAGGGCGCCGCGGAAGCCTATCAGCAGGCGCTCAGCATCATCGCCAAACTGGCGCAGCAATATCCCGACAGCGCGGGATTGCAGCGTGACTTGTCGGTGAGCCTCAACCGCACCGGCGATGTCAGTATCGCCGCCGGCGATACCGCCGACGCCGCAAAGGCATTCGATCAGGCGCTGGCGATCCGCAGAAAACTCGCCGCCGCGGCGCCCGACAACACATCGTCACAGTATGACTTGTGGTTGGAGCTGTCGAAGATCGCCGACCTGAATCAGCGGATCGGCGATGCAACCGGATCGGCGTCCGCCTACACCGAAGCGCTCCCGTTGATCCAACACTTGGCGGATAGCGATCCCGGCAACGCCCGTTGGCAGCTCGATCTGGCTGATACTTTGACATCGATCGGTGACCTCAAGCTCAACGCCGGCGATAGCACCGGGGCAATGGCGCACTACCAGCAGGCCGTCACGATCAATCGTCGTCTCGCCAGCCTCACCCCGGACGACCTCGAAACGCAACGCAGCCTGGAAAGCAGCGTCGCCAAGGTAGGCGCCGCGGCGATGGCGAGCGGCGACAAAGACGGTGCGCTTGCCGCCTTCAACGAAGCCTTGGCGATCGCTCGCCAGGTCGCCGCGAAAGAGCCAACCAACATGGTCTGGCAGAACGATCTCGCACTGGCCCTCATCCAACTCGGCGATCTGCAACGCGCGCTGGGCGACAATGCCGCGGCCGGCGATCTCTATAACGAAGCGGTGACGGTGAGCCGCAAGATCTCCGCGGCCCATCCCGACGATATCCGCCTCGAACGCAGCGTCGCCGTGATCCTCAACAAGGTCGGCGACATCAAGGCAGCGACTGGCGACTTCCCCGGCGCCCTGGCCGCGTACCAGGAAGCGCTGACGCTGTGCCGCGACATGCTGCAACGCGCCAGCCCCGGCGATCTCACGCCCCGGCTCGACCTCGCCTATACCCTATGGCGAATCGGAACGGACTACATGCGCATGCCGGACGCCGCCTCGGCGCTCCAGCCGGTACAAGAAGCGGTGGCGATCCGCCAGGCAATCGCGGCGGCCGCACCGACCGACCTCGGCGCGCAGCGCGAGGCGATCTATGTCACAAAAATCCTGGGCGACCTGCAGGTGCTGCTCAAGAACAGCGCTGGCGCGGCCGACGCCTACTGCAAGACCGCGGCGATCGCGCGCGGAATGGCAGCGACCGCCTCAGACCCAACCGAGTGGCAGGTCGACCTCGTCGTCGCGCTGACGAAGCTCGCTTCCGTATCCGCTGGCGACGATCGCGCCGCCGCCCTCACCGAGGCGCTGTCGGTCGCCGTGGCCTTGCAGCAGCACGGCAAGCTGACCGGCAACCAGACCAATTGGCCCGACCAGATCCGCGCGGAACTGGCGAAGGGCTCCTAGGCCGCTGCCTAGGTTCCTGGCGTTCGCGACGGGCCGACCAACGTCGCACCGCCATCGACCACCAGCGTCTGTCCGGTGATGTAGCGCGCCTGCGCCGAGAGCAGGAAGCGCACCGCGTTGCCGATATCCCAGCCGACGCCTTCGAGGCCCAGCACCGAGGCCTTGCGCCGCGCCTCGCGCCCGGCCGGGGTCATCTGCCCAGTCCACATGCGCGGGGTGTAGATCGGCCCCGGCGCGACGCAATTGACCCGGATGTTCTGCGGCCCGTGATCGACCGCCATCGCCCTCGTCAGCGCGATCACCGCGCCCTTTGAGGTCGAATAGGCGGTGAGGCCGCGTGGCCGAAGCGCCGAGATCGACGAGACATTGACAATCGCGCCGCCGCCGGCGGTCTCGACCATCGCCGGGACCGCGTATTTCGAGACGTAGAACATGCTGTCGACATTGACGGTCATCACCCGGCGCCACAGATCGCTGGGCGTGTCGACAACGCTGCCGCGGCCGCCAATGCCGACATTGTTGTCGAGCAGGTCGAGCCGGCCGAACCGGTTCACTGCCGCATCGACCAGCGCCTTGCATTGCGCTTCGTCAGCGACGTCGGCGATATGGCTGACGGCGGTGCCGCCCTCGTCGGCGATCATCTTCACCGTCTGATCCGCCGCCTCGCGCTCGATATCGACGACCACGATCTTGGCGCCCGCCCGCGCCAGCAGCATCGCCGCCGCGCGGCCATTGCCGATGCCCTCGTCCGGGGCGCCGCCACCGGTGACGATCGCCACTTTTCCCGCCAGGCCAAGATCGTCTTCCGGGCGCGTGTCGCTCATGTTCGCCTCGCTGATTAAGCACCGAACGATAGCCGCCGCTTGAGCGGTGCGCTACGGCAGTATTCCTCGAGCGAAATATTCAGCTATACACAACGCAGCATGGGATTCTTGACCTTCACCCAGGAAGAGCTGACCGCGATCCGGCTGTCGCTGCGGGTTGGCGTTTGGGCGATGCTGGGCAGCCTGCCGATCGGCCTCATGATCGCGATGCTGCTGGCGCGCGGACGGTTCTGGGGCCGCTCGCTGCTCAATGTCGCGGTGCATCTGCCGCTGGTGATGCCCCCGGTGGTGACCGGCTACCTGCTGCTCATATTGTTCGGGCGTCACGGCGCGCTCGGGGCGTTTCTCGCCGACAGGCTCGGCATCGTCTTCGCCTTCCGCTGGACCGGCGCGGCGCTGGCCTCGGGCGTCATGGGGTTCCCGCTGATGGTGCGCTCGATGCGGCTCTCGATCGACGCGGTCGACCGCCGCCTCGAGGACGCCGCGGCGACCCTCGGCGCCAGCCGCATCTGGGTGTGGCTGACCGTGACCTTGCCGCTGATCGTTCCCGGCATCATCGCCGGGATGATCCTTTCCTTCGCACGAGCGCTCGGCGAGTTTGGCGCGACGATCACCTTCGTCTCCAACATCCCCGGCGAGACTCAAACCCTGCCAACGGCGATCTACACCTTCCTGCAAGTCCCGGGCGGCGAATTGGGGGCGTTGCGCCTCACGCTGGTGTCGATCGCGATCTCGGTGGCGGCGCTTTTCGCCTCCGAGGCCGTAGCGCAGCGCGCGACTCGCCGGGTGGCAGGGCTGTAGATGATCAGCGTCTCCGTCACCCATCGGCTCGGCGCGTTCACCCTCGACGCGGGGTTCGAGAGCGAGGGCGGTCTCACCGCGTTGTTCGGCCGCTCCGGCGCCGGCAAGACCTCGCTGATCAACGCCATCGCCGGGCTCTATCGCCCCGACCGCGGCCGGATTGCCGTCGACGACGTGGTGCTCACCGATACCGCGAGCGCCATTTTCGTCCCGGCGCATCGCCGCCGCGTCGGCTATGTGTTCCAGGAAGGCCGCCTGTTTCCGCATCTCGATGTGCGGCAAAACCTTCTCTACGGCCGCTGGTTCGCACCGAAAATCGCCGGTGGCGGCGAGTTCGATCAGGTGGTCGAGCTACTTGGCGTCGGGCACCTGCTGACGCGGCGGTCGGCCAATCTGTCCGGTGGCGAAAAGCAGCGCATCGCCATCGGCCGCGCCCTGCTGGCGCGGCCGCGGCTCTTGGTCATGGACGAACCGCTCGCCTCGCTCGACGAGGGCCGCCGAGCCGAGATTTTTCCCTATATCGAGCGGCTGCGCGACGAGGTGCGGGTGCCGATCGTCTATGTCAGCCATTCGATCGCCGAGGTGGCGCGGCTGGCGACAACCCTTGTCGTGCTGTCGGAGGGCAAGGTCGCGGCAATCGGCCCGACCGCGCAAATCATGGGCCGGATCGATTTGTTTCCGCTCACCGGCCGCGCCGAAGCGGGGGCGATTCTGGCCACCCGGGTCGCCACGCACGACGCCCGCTTCGGGCTGACAGTCCTCAAAGCCGCCGGCGGCGAGTTGCGCGTCCCGCATCTCGACCTGCCGATCGGCACGGCGTTGCGGGTGCGCATCCGCGCCCGCGACGTGATGATCGCCCTCGCGCCGCCGGAAGGCCTGAGCGCGCTCAACGTGCTGCCCGGCACCGTCGCTGAGATCGGGACCGGCGACGGGCCGATCGTGCAAATTCGGCTCGATTGCGCCGGCGAGGCGCTGATCGCGCGGCTGACCCGGCGCTCGGTTGAGACGCTGGGCCTCGTTCCCGGCAAACAGGTCCAGGCGGTCATCAAGAGTATCGCCTTCGATCATCACGCCTTCGCCGGCGCCGCGCCGGGCACGGCGAGCGCGGACGCGGAAATCACCGAGGGTTAGCTCGGTTCGGCGAGCGACGCGGTCAATGCGCCGACATGCGCCGCGCCGGCAGTTTCGGCGGCTTTTTCGATCGCCCGGTAATGCGCGATGACCGCGTGGCCGAACCCGGTCAGCGACGCACCGCCGCCTTTCACTCCGCCGACCTGCGCGGCCACCACCGGCTCGCGGAAGCAGTGGTTGAGCGCATCGACCAGTAGCCAGGCGCGGCGATACGACATTCCCATTTGCCGCCCGGCTTCGGAGATCGAACCGCACGAATCGATCAGCTCCAGGAGCTTGATCTTGCCCGGGCCGATCTGGCGTTCGCCGCCGAAATCGATGCGGAGGGTCAGCCTTGCCATGCCCCCACTCTAGCACGATGCGGTGCGATGCAGGCCGCCATCGCCAAACGCGCATTTGCCGGCTTCAGCCATCGTGAGTATGATTCCCACGTAAGTCCGCTGACGCGGATGCGGCTCCAGCCGAATCATAAAACGCCGCGCGTTTCGGCCCACGAGACAAGAGAGGAGAGCGGGATGGAAAAGCTGCTGAATTCGCTATCGGGAACGATCATCGCCGGCTTCGTGCTGACGGTCATCGTCGTCCTGCTGATCCACGCGATCCACTAATTCGCCGAGAGGGGGAAACGCCATGGAACTCGTTGACTACGGTTGGTGGGCGCAGGCCGTTCGCTGGGCGCATATCGGCAGCGGCATCATGTGGATCGGCCATCTCTGGTATTTCAACTTCACCCAGACGCCGACGATGCCGAAGATCCCGACCGAACTGCGGCCGGCGATTGTACGTTTCATCCTGCCCGAGGCGCTGTTCTGGTTCCGCTGGGGCGCGATGTTCACGCTCGGCTTTGGGCTGATCCTCGCCTACATGAACGGTTACCTCGTCGACGCCATCAAGCTCGGCATCGGCTCGGGCAACCACAAATTCACCGCGATCGGCTTTGGCATGTGGTTCGGGACGATCATGTGGTTCAACGTGTGGTTCATCATCATGCCGAACCAGAACAAGGTGATGGGTGTCACGCCGGCGACACCGGACGAGGTCAACGCCGCGCGCCGGACCGCCGGGCTCGCCTCGCGGGTCAATACCCTGCTGTCGATCCCGATGCTCTACTGCATGGTGTTCGCGGCGCACTACTACTAGAAACGCCGCCGCAGGGCGGCCCAGGTGAGCCGCCAGCTTTGCAGCGGATCGGTCAACGCGGCGCCTGAGAACGGGTCGAACCCGGCCCGTTCTAGGCGCCGCAATGCGTTGTCGGCGATGCGCGCCGGCAGCAGCGCCGGCAGCGCTGCCGACGGCACGTCACGTTGCAATTCTCGTGCGGCGGCGAGGCGACCGCGAGCAGCGCCGGCCATTGCCTCAACCGCCTGCCGCAATGCCGGCGTGGGGCGCGACGCCACGTAGTCGCGCGGATCGAGACCGGTTTCCGCCGCGAGCGCGGCGGGAATGAACGAACGCCCGGCCAGCGCATGCACCGGCATCGCCCGAATGAGACCTGAGAGCGCGTAGGCGATTCCGACGTGCCGGGCCGCCTCTAGCGCCGGCGGTGTCGCCGCGCCGACGACCTCGAGCGCCAGGTGGATCAGCGTGGCAGATGTCTCCTCGGCGTAGTCGTCGAGCGCAGCCAGGGTCGCCGGCGGCTCGTCGCCGAGGTCGCGCTCGCGCGTATCGGTCAGACGGTCGAAAGGGGCGCGGCTAAGGTTGCGCTCGCGGATCGCCGTGGTAATTGCCTCGACGATCTCATGCCGCCGCACCGGCCCGCCGCCATAGGCGGCCTCGATCGCCTCGCGCCACCATTGCAAGCGGATTTGCCCGAGCATGCCCTCGCGGACGCTCTCGCGCACCCGGGCGATCTCGAAGTTGAAGGCGTAGAGCGCAAACAGCGCCTCGCGATGAATAGCCGGCGCGAATAACGCCGTCTGAAAGCGGTCGCGGTCGTGGCTGCGCACTAATGTCGCGGCCGGGGAAAGTCCCTCCCCCCGGTCGGAACGGCGGGTCAACCGCGCCGTTCTCGGGGGAACAGAGCGCAGCTTGCCGCTCTCGCCCCCGAACACTCAGACGGAATATCGGTCATGACATTCACACTGCCGCCGCTTCCCTACGCCGAAGACGCGCTTGAGCCTTATCTATCGGCGAAAACGCTGCAATTCCACCACGGCAAACATCACAAGACCTATGTCGACACGTTGAACAAGCTGGTCGAGGAGTATGGCCTGGAAGGCCAAACGATGGAGCAACTGATCACCTCGGCCTATCACGACGAATCCAAGACGGCCGTGTTCAACAATGCCGCTCAGGCGTGGAACCACAGCTTATTCTGGCGCTGCATGACCAAGAATGGCGGGGGCGAACCCGGCGGTGAGCTGGCCAAGGCGATCAAGCACGATTTCGGCAGCTTCGACAAATTCGCCGAAGACTTCGAGGCGGCTGCGGTGAGCCAGTTCGGCAGCGGCTGGGCCTGGCTCACCTTCGACGCGGGCAGGCTGAAAATCATCAAGACGCCGAATGCGGTCAGCCCGATTGCCGGCGGACAGGTGGCGCTCTTGACCTGTGACGTCTGGGAGCACGCCTACTATCTCGACTACCAGAACCGTCGGCCCGACTTCGTCAAGGCGTTCGTCGACAACCTGATCAACTGGGACTTTGTCGCCGAGAACTTCACGAAGGCTCGGCAAAACCAGGGATAGGGCTCAGTGCTCGAGGCTCAGGGCTTCGCGCCGGCCGACGGCCAATTTGCGTGATGCCAGCTTCCCGTTACGGCGATGTCGTTCCCTGCTCGGCCGCCGAGCGATCCCAGGTGACGCGACTATCGATCCTCACCCGAGGATCAAAGACGAACCGGCGCAGGCTTCCTAGCCGAGAGCCGTGGATGAACCGTTTCGAATAGAACTCAGGCGCTAGCTTGCGGAGGCGCGACAGCCGCGGTCCTGGCACATTCGCGAAATCATGATGTTCGAGGTGACAGCCATGATTCAGTGAAATGGCGTTCATCCACCCATAATAGGAAGCGTTCACATAGGGCTGTCCGGCATAATTGACGTGCTCCTGTACGATATGCGCCCCGGTGGGATGAGGCCCGACCGACAGATATGTCGACAACGCCAAAAAGAGAACGGAGGAGGAGCCGAGCAGGAGCAACGCGCCGATCGCGAAGCCGCTCACCACGATGACATTTGCTACCGCCCAGCGATCTAACGGCAGGCGCTCGCGTACCTGCAGTGGATGAATGACGCCGTAGAAAAACGGTAGCAGGAGAAGCCAGAGAAACTTGCGCGTCGGCCGGGCGACGAAAATGCGCTTCTCCCATGCGCGACATACATCTCCGTCCAGCCCTGCTTCGCCCAGAAATCGGTGATGCAGCAGGTGATAATGGCGAAAGCCGATGGCCGACGGAACGAGGCTCGGCAAATTGGCCAAGATGGCGATGGCTTTGTTGAGCGGCGTCGTGCCCAACACGAGGTTGTGACACGCTTCGTGGATCACAACGTTGAGACAGTGATTGATGAAGGCGCCCAGGAAAACCGCCGCGAGCACCGCGACGTACCACGGTGAGTTGACAAGGCCGACCGCCAGCGCGACCTGCCCCACGACCAGCGCCGCGGTGACCAGCGCAACCCACGGGCAATGGCCAAAAAGCCGCTTCACCTCCGGCCGTCGGGCCAAAATCGCCGCGCGGCGCTTGCGGTGAAAATCGGTTGGTCGCAACCCGGCTGAATTCTCGTCAACCGCGACGCTTATCACGTGCAATTCACTCGTAAACTCCGAACCGATCGGAGACTGCCCTACGCTCGGCTGTGAGCGTCTGTATCGGCGGGCTTCCTCCCGATCCGCAAGTTTAGTCGTCGGTGCACGGGAATACCAGGAAGAGGCCGCATATCGACCGGCTGACACCCCGATCAGCATTCTTTCCATGCACGAGGGCCGTGGCCGTCCCACCGGTCGGAATTACAAATGCACGCCCGTATCAAGCAGGTGCGCCGTATATTCGCGGTAGCTCATGCCGAGCGCCTCGGCGCGAGCCAGGCGAGCGAGCGCGATTTCACGCGGCGGCGTCTTCCATGCCCGCGCATGCGCCTTCTTCCAGCAGAAATGTCCCCAGCTGATCCCGAGCTCGAGCGGCGGGCCCTGGTTGTGACCGATCCCGGCCGGTGGGGCGATGCTGCTTCCGTCTGGCATTCACGCGCCTCCGAAGCACATCGCTAGCAAGCCGTGTGCCGCCATCGCCTAAATTGGAGGCAGCAGCGCCGCCGCGACGAGCCGATCCTCGGCGAGCAGAACGCTATAGGTGCGACAGGCGGCGCCGGTATCCATCGCCTCGACTCCGATCCCGTGCGTCTTGAGCGCCGCGCGCAGCGCCGGCGCAACCGGCGCGCCGCGCTTGCCCAATCCGATCAGCAGGAGCTCGACCCCACCGTGCTCGATAACCGGCGCCAGACCCTCTGGCGAGATCACCGGGGTCTCCCACGACACCGTACGATCGATGAAGACCAGCACCGGCCCGGCATAGACGACGCCGCTAACGCGAAACCCGTCGGCGCTGTAGCGCTCGATCAGCTGGCGGCCAGCGGGAGCGAGCGGTGTCAGGTCCATCCCGCCGCTCCGCCGGCCCTACCGCGCCGGGCGCTCAGCTTTGGCGTCGGCGGGTTCTCGGGCAATCGCCCGCCGACTGGGCTGGATGTAATAGATGATCGGCGCGGCGATGAAGAGCGACGAATAGGTGCCGA